>CAZLYF010000042.1:0-19575 GCA_964563725.1 uncultured Oscillospiraceae bacterium | reverse complement strand
GCGGTCTTTGGAGAGCTCAAGGAGCAGGTCGGTGATCTCATCCAGGCGCCTGTTGGATTCCGCCAGCGTGTCGGCCTCCGGGGCGATGTCCCGGTCGTGGAAGCAGAAGTAGTCGATGCCCAGCTTGTCCATCAGCTCGAAGCCGGCGAAGGCCTTCGCCCGCGCCCTTTCCATGGAGCCGCTTTCGCCGAATTTCCTGTCCTGCGTCCCGACGCCGAACATGTCCGTGCCGTCCCCGCACAGCGTGTGCCAGTAGCTCATCGCGAATTTCAGCTGTTCGCGCATCGTCCTGCCGGCCACCACTTCCTTTGGGTCATAGAACCTAAAGGAGAGGGGGTTGCGGCACTTTGGGCCTTCGTATTCGATTTTGCCGACTTTGGGGAAAAACCTGTCTTTCATGACGACCTCCATGTCTTGATCGGGACGCCCCGGATTTGGTTTTGCTGCCCGTCCATCATAGCGCATGGGCCCGCCTGTGGCAAGACGCCCGGGCCAGGCTGCGAAACAGGGAGCAGGGGGGAGGGAGCAGGGAGGAGTGAAGAGTGCTGAGTGCTGGGGGCCGGATTCCGCCGCCGCCAGTGGCGGATAAAGGCGGGAGGAGGCCCAATGAGCAAAGGAGCAATCGAGCGCGGTCGGCGCGATGATTGCGACTTTTGCGAAGTGTGGGCTTGGTGCCGGAGCCGGAGGCGTGCTGAGTGCAGAGTTGTACAAGTCAGGACATGGTTCAGCTTTTAGGTTCAGGACATGGTTCAGTCCTGGTGTCGAAAGCTCAGCCTTGAGGGAGGGGGTTGCCCATGTTGCCCTGGATGCGGGGGAGGAGCCGCGGAACACGCGGCGCGCCGGCCTGCGGCGATCGCGGATTGAGGGGACAGCGGCCGGCGCCTTGCCTGTTCCCCGTCCGGGCCGCTATAATCAGGGCAGGGCCGAAGGCTTTCCCGCGGCCCGGGAAAAGGGGACGCAAGCATGGACCAGCCGGACATCGCGTCGTTCAAAGGCAGGCGCGTGCATATGGTGGGCATCGGCGGCTCCAGCATGTCTGGGCTGGCGGAGATGCTCCTTCGCGAAGGCTACCTTGTCACGGGTTCAGACAGCGCGGAGAGCCATACCCTGGACAGGCTGCGAAGCCTGGGGATCCCGGCCCGCGCCGGTCACCGGCCGCAGGACATGGAGGGCGCGGAACTGCTGGTCTATTCCGCCGCGATCTCCCCGGAAGACCCGGAACGCCGGGAAGCGTCGCGCCTCAAGATCCCCCAGCTGGAAAGGGCCGCGCTGCTGGGGCAGCTCATGCGCGGCTACGCGCGCAGGGCCTGCGTCTGCGGGACCCACGGAAAAACGACGGTCTCCGCGATGCTTGCGCAGGTCCTTCTGGACGCGGGCCTTGACCCCACCGCGCACATCGGCGGGAAGCTGGACAGGCTTGGCGGAGGCTCCAGGATCGGCGGCAGGGACCTGTTCGTCGCGGAAGCCTGCGAGTTCAACCGCAGTTTCCTCCGCATGGCCCCGACCCTCGCGGTGGTGACGAACATCGAGGAAGACCACCTGGACTGCTACGGGGACATGGAGCGCGTGGAGGAGGCGTATCTTGCTTTCCTGTCGCTGCTACCGCCGGACGGGGCGGCGATCGGCTGGGGCGCGGACGCGAGGGTCCTGAGGGTGTTTGGGAAACTGCCGCGCAGGCAGCTGCTGTTTGACCTTCACGGCGGCGCGGACTGGACGGCCGGAGAGCTCAGCTATTCCCCCACGGCCTGCGCAAGCTTCAAGGCCTGCCTGAAGGGAGAGGCCCTGTGCGGGGTGAGCCTCGGTGTAGCCGGCGATTTCAACGCGCTCCACGCGCTGGCCGCCCTGGCCGCGGCGCACGAGCTGGGAGCGGACCTTCAGGCCGCGGCGGCATCGCTGAACGGCTTCAGGGGCGTCCGCCGGCGTTTCGAGTATACGGGCACGGTCAGCGGGATGCTGCTGTACCATGACTACGGGCACAATCCCGCGGAGATGCGCAGCGCCCTGGGCGTCGCGAAACTGCAGGGCCGCCGGGTGATCGCAGTGATGCAGCCGCACACCTTCAGCCGGGTCAAATCGCTGTTTCACGACTACCTGACCTGCACCGGGCAGGCGGACCTGACCCTGGTCACGGAGATCTACGCCGCCAGGGAAAAGGATCCCGGCGACATCAGCAGCCGCATGCTGGTGGACGGGATGCGCGCCCGGGGCATCGACGCGCGGCTGACGCCCAGCTTCGCGGACGCGGAAGCCTGCCTGCTCAGGCATGGGCGTCCCGGGGACCTCGTGCTCACCATGGGTTGCGGGGACATCGACCTGCTCAACGAGATCATGCAGCGAAACTGGGACGCGCGGGCAGCCGGCGGCTCCGGCGCGGACACCGCGCGCGGGCGCGGCGCCTGACGAGAGCGCGGGGGAGGCCTCATGGCGGACGAACGCAGTGAACACATCAGGAACTTCTGCATCATCGCGCATATCGACCACGGCAAAAGCACGCTCGCGGACAGGCTCCTGGAAAAGACGGGCGTCTATCAGCAGCGGGACATGATGGACCAGATCCTCGACAGCATGGACCTGGAGCGGGAGCGCGGGATCACCATCAAGTCCAAGGCCGTGCGCCTGCCCTACACCGCAAAAAGCGGGGAGACCTACGTCCTCAACCTCATCGACACCCCAGGCCACGTGGACTTCACCTACGAGGTGAGCCGCGCCCTGGCCGCCTGCGAGGGCGCCATCCTCGTGGTGGACGCGACCCAGGGCGTCGAAGCCCAGACCCTGGCCAACGTATACCTTGCGCTGGAGCACGACCTGGAGATCCTCCCCGTGATCAACAAGATCGATCTGCCCAGCGCGCAGCCCGACGAGGCCTGCCGCGAGGTGGAGGAGATGATCGGGCTGGACACGGCGGGCGCGCCGCGCATCTCGGCGAAGCTCGGGACGGGCGTCGATGAGGTGCTCGAAGCCATCGTCAGCCGGGTGCCTCCCCCGGGCGGGGACGTCTCGCTCCCCCTGCAGGCCCTCGTGTTCGACGCAATCTACGACAACTACAAGGGCGTCATCTGCTTCGTGCGGGTCGTGAACGGCAGGCTGTACCCGGGCATGCGCATGCGCATGATGGCCACCGGCAATGAGTTTGACGTGGTGGAAGTGGGCGTCAGGAGCCCGGGCTACGCCGCCAGGGAGAGCCTCTCGGCGGGGGAAGTGGGCTATGTGTCCGCCTCCATCAAGGAAGTGGGCGACACCCGGGTGGGCGACACCATCACGGACGCGGCAGGCCCCGCGGCGGAACCGCTGCCGGGCTACAAGCAGGTGACCCCGATGGTCTACTGCGGCATCTATCCCTCCGACGGCGCGGACTACGGAGCGCTGCAGGAAGCGCTCCTGAAGCTGAGGATGAACGACGGCTCCCTCTCCTTTGAGCCGGAGACGAGCGCGGCCCTCGGCTACGGCTTCCGCTGCGGCTTCCTGGGGCTGCTGCACATGGAGATCATCGAGGAGAGGCTCGAAAGGGAGTTCGACCTTGACCTGATCACCACCGTGCCCAACGTCATCTACGGGATCACGAAAACAAACGGCGACAGCCTGCGCATCGACAACCCGGCGAACCTGCCGCCCGCCGGGGAGATCGCCTCCATGAGCGAGCCCATCGTGTTCGCCACCATCTACACGCCGCAGGAGTACGCCGGGGCCCTGATGGACCTGTGCCGCGAGAAACGGGGGACCTTCAGGGACATGCAGTTCGAGGGGGGCCGCGTGAAACTGACTTGGGACCTGCCGCTCAATGAGGTGATCTTCGATTTTTTCGACCAGCTCAAGAGCCGCAGCAGGGGCTACGCGTCGCTGGACTACGAGTTCAAGGGCTATGTCGAAAGCGACCTGGTCAAGCTGGACTTCCTCCTCAACGGCGAATTGTGCGACGCTTTCACCATGATCATCCACAGGGACAAGGCTTACCCGCGCGCCCGTTCCATCGCGGAGAAGCTGCGGGACGTGATCCCCCGCCAGCAGTTTGAGGTGCCCATCCAAGCCGCGGTCGGCGGGAGGATCATCGCGCGCGAAACCGTCAAGGCGGTCCGCAAGGACGTTCTTGCCAAGTGTTACGGCGGAGACATCTCCCGAAAGAAGAAGCTGCTGGAGAAGCAGAAGGAGGGCAAAAAGCGCATGCGTCAGTTCGGCTCGGTCGAACTGCCGAGCGAGGCCTTCATCGCGGTGCTTCGAATGGGCGACGGCAAATGAAAAGGATCTCCCTTTCCGGCGGGCCCCGTCCGGGAGGCGCCGGATGAAGTGCCCGCGCTGCGGTCAATGGAACCGCGCTTCCTTCCCCCGCTGCTTCCGCTGCGGCGAGCCGCTTGACGCCCAGGCGCCGCAGGACCCGCCGGCAGCCGCAGGGGACCGGGCGGAAGAGAACGAGCCGTCCGTCGTGATCCATATCGACGAGGACGGCAGCGAAACCGCGCAGGTCGACCCCAAAGACCGCCTCGCCTTCGAAATGCAGAGCCTGGTCAGGCGCAAGAAGCTCGGCGAGCAGCGTCAGCGCGAACTGCGCTCCCGGGGCGCCCAGCGGGGCTTTGCGCCCACAGGGTCCCGGGTGAACGCGGGCTTCAGGCGAAACAGGGTCTTTTCAGAGCCCGTTTCCCCCGCCGGCGGCCCCTCCGGGGCTTTCCAGGGTGAAAACCGCCCCGTGGACTATGACGGCTTCACCGAGGGCGCCGGCTATCTGCGCGCCACGGACGATCTCTTCGCGCCGCTGCATACGGGGCGGGGGCGCGGCGCGGCCGTTGCCGTCCTGCCGCCGCGCCGCATCCGGCGCACGCGGTTTTTCGGCACACGCAGGCTCCTCTCCGTATTCGCCGCCGTCCTGGCCGCGGCTGCCCTGCTGTTTTCGGGCTACAGGCTGGTCGTCCATCCGCTGCTCATCCAGGAAAAGGAAGTGCCCGCGGAAGAGCAGGTCAGCGTCAGCGCCTCGATCCTTGACGACATGGCGGCGCATACCATCCGCATCCCGGCGCCGGAAGGATCGCGGATCTACGTCAAGGAACTGCGCAGGTTTTTTCTCTCGACAGGCGGCTACGCGTCCTTCCAGGTGGCCGACCACACGTTTTACGAGCACGAGGAAAGCGTCGTCCAGGAAACGATGGAGGTCACGCTGACGCCCTTTCTGCACAGCGCCGCCGGCGAGCTCAGGCAGATGGAGCCCGTCCGCTACGTCATCAGCATCCCCCTTTCGCCCCTGACGCTCCTCAACCCCGACGTGAGTTACATCGAGGTCAGCACGCCCATCTACAACATCCGTTTCCACGTGCTGCAGAACAGCGCCGTCTTCATCAACGGGGAGGATTACTCCTCCTACGTCAACACCCAGAACGGGCTCATCAACTACAACGCTTCCATCCAGCCCATCGGCGAGAACCGCATCCACATCGCGGTCCGCAGCCAGTATTACAGGCAGAACGAAGCCACGCTCGTGATCTACCGCCCGGTGCAGGACATCCCGCTGGACCTGGCGACCACGCTGGACGACGAGAGCAGTTCCCCAGCCATGCGCATCAGCGCCACGACCCTCGCGGGGGCAAGCGTCAGGATCCTCTCCCCGCACGAGGCCCTGGACCTTTCGCAGCTTCACTCGACGGGCGCCTTCTCCTTTGACGCGGTGTTCACAAAAATCGGAACGAACACCGTGAGCATCCAGGCGGATTTCCCGGGCAAAGCCTCAACGGTGGTCAACTATGACGTGTATTACCTGCCGGGGCCGGGAGACTATACGCGCAAGGCCTGGGCGCTCAACGACGGCTTCGGCTACCCGGATCTCCTCGCCAACATGAATGCCCGCATCGCGAACACGCAGATCTACGTGTTCACCGGACCGGTGCTGCAGCTCATCAGCAAAAACCCCCAGCTGGCAGTCGTCGACGCGGCTGACGGCGAGGGGTCGGAACTGAGGGTCCTTGTGGAAAACCAGACAAAGACAGAATGGGAACCCGGCAAGCGCTACCGCCTCTACGCCGACGCCTACGGCATGTACGGAGGCATCCCCCGGCTGATCGCCCGCTATACCTACCCGCCTGTCGACTGAGCCCTGCCCTTTCCCCCCGGCAGGCGACCGCCCGCCCCCGCCTTTGGAAGCGGGGGCCTTTGGGCTGCGCCCTTACCCCTTGAAGAAATAGAGCGCCAGCGACAGGGCGATCCCGGACAGGAAGGCCAGATAGGAGTGCTGTTTCCCGTGTACGCGGGCTTCCGGCAGGAGGTGGGAGGCGGACACATAGACCAGCACACCGACCACGAAACCCAGCGCGAGGCCCAGCACGTTGTCGCTGAGGCCGTCGATCAGCGGATAGGTGATAAAAGCGCCCAGCGGAGTCGTCAGCGAGGCGACCAGAAAGGCGATGAGCAGCGCCTTCCTTTCGCTCAGACCCCCTTTGACCAGAAAGGAATAGGTGATCACGCCCTCGGCAAACTCATGCGCCACCAGCCCTGTGCCCGCGAGGATCCCCGTGGCCGTCCCCGCGCTGAAGGTGACGGAATAGATGATCCCGTCGATGAAGGAATGGATCCCGATCCCCTGAAGGGCCGTCACGCCGAAGGCCAGTTCGGTCTGTTTGGTCCTGTGCTTGATCATTTCGTTGCTGAAAAACATGTACACGAAGCCCCCCAGCGCGGCCAGACCCGCAAAGGGGGTTTTCATGACCGCCTGGGGAAAGGCCATGATCAGCGGCGAGGCGATCAGGACACCCGCCGCAAAACACATGAAATATTCCTTGTTTTTCTCGGCCCAGTCCCGTTTCCTGTGAATGGCCAGGATGCCGATCCCGTTGACCACCATCGCGCTGAGCGCGAACAGGGCCACCAGGCTGAATGTGTCGTCTGCCGGCATCTTCTCGCTTCCCTTTCGCTGTGCCGCCCCCGCAAGCCCGCTGCGGGCGCGCCGGCCCCCGGGGCAGCGGTGCCCTTTCAACGGCCGGCGCGCCGCGTGAAGCCGCGCCCGGTCCGCTCTCGCAACTGCCTGCGTTCAGGTCGCCCGTGTCATGGGCGAACCGCATTTGGGGCAAACGATGGATGTGCAGGGGACCCCGACCGTATGCGGGACCTTTTCTCCGCAGCTTGTGCAGACGCAGTACCCCTCGGGGCCCAGCCTGAACCCGCCGCCTCGTCCCTGTCCGCCGCCCATGCACCTGCCCGTGCCCGCGCCTTTGCCCAGCGGGCCTGTCCCGTCTCCTCTTGGCATGTGTTTTCCTCCTTGCCCTGTTTCTGTCCTGCCGGGTGCGCCGGGGAGGACAGGCGGCTGAACCGCCTGTCCTCCCGCCGTTCACTCGGCCGCTTTCGATTCAAGGTCAGACAGCCGCTTGTTGATCTGGTCCAGCCGGTCCTTGAGGACCTCGGCCTGCGACGCCAGCATGTCCCTTTCGTCATCCCTGCCGGCCACCGGCGCGTATGCGGGGCCGTACCAGGGGGTCGCCGGCGCATACCAGCGCCTGAAACCCCGTCCGAACCGGGGCCTACCGTAGAATCCGCCGCCATTGGCGTATCCGGGGGCTCCGTACCCGGCGCAGTAGCCCGCGCCGCGTCCGGTCAAAGGGCCCCTGCCCATCGGACCGGTTCCGTCTCCTCTTGGCATTGTGTTCACCTCCTTTCATCCTCTCGTCGACAGTGTTGGTTTTTTGCCGCGGCATGAGCCGGTTCACGTGTTTTCCGGCTTCGCGCCTCCTTCTCCCCCGTCCATCAGATGTCCGCCGCGCGGGCCGGGCTGCCCGATCTTTTCAAGCCGGCCTTCCCTGAACAGCCGGATGTTGTCCCTGACCGAAGCGTCGGTCCCGCGGTACGCCGCGATCCCCGCCTTTTTCAGGAACGCCAGGCTTTCCGGCCCCAGGCTGCCCGTGATCACGCAATCCGCCGCCTTTTCTTCCATCAGCTGTCCGGCAAAGATCCCGGCGCCGCTGCCGGCGAAAATCGATTCGTTCAGGACGATCGTCTCTTCCCCGGTCGCAAGGTCCGCAAACACGAAGTAGGGGCATCTCCCAAACCGTTCGTCCAGGCCGCTTTCCATGCTGTTCCCGCTGGCTGTCACGCAGATCCTCATGGCCGTTCCCCCTCCTTTCGCGTTTCCGGCATATGCCCATTACCATCCTACACGAGTATCCGGCATATGTCAATAACTTTTCAAAAAATTTTCCCGTCCTCCCTGAGCCCCGCGAACGGCCCCTGACAGCCGCAGCAAAAAGGGGCCGGCGTCCGCCGGCCCCGATGGGACAAACGAATCGAGCTTAAGCCGATTCTGGTTTTGTTCAGTTTCAGCCCGGCTGACAGGAGGACCCTTGCCGCGTTCCCTCCCCACCGCGGCGCGAGCAATGCCTCCATGCCACTGCCATCAGTGGCGTGGACGGACTTGATTCCTGACCCGCCCGCGCTTTGTGCTGCGTTATTCCCAAGGCTTGGGCCGTGCCGGTTTCCTCATCAATCGGGTGCTTTCCTGCCATGCCGGTGACGATTGCAGGCGCCGCGGCAACAGATCTCGCCGTCCCAGTCGCCGCCGTAAAGCCGGTATTCGCCACCGGAGATGGTCAGCGGCAGGCAATCCACAAGCGCGGCGGCGAGTTTTTTACGCGCGCGATCGTAAATAGCCTGCACAGTGGTGCGGGCTACGTTCATCTGACGGGCACATTCCTCCTGGGTGAAGTCCAGATGGTCAATGAGCCGGATGGTCTCAAACTCGTCCACCGTCATCGTCACACCCTCCCGCATTCTCCCATGGTGTCCCAACGGACCAAAGCGGGCATTGAGGGGCAGGCAACAGACAGAGCGGCTTTTTGCTGGTCTGGGCATGATCTCACCTCGATTTCCGCTCAGGCATTACTCCGGCATTTCTGCCGGAACCAGTATCCTGAACACGTGTTCACGGAAAGCTGTCCCCTTCCCATCGGGGGCCAGCCGTTGCGGTAACATACATCGTCCCGGACGTCCTGCCTTCCTTTTACAGTGTCTCAAGCCGCTTGTCAATCGCGTTCAGCCACGCCTTGAGGAAGTTTTTCCGGCTATTGAGGGCTTGATTCATGGTATGTTGACTTCCTTAGACCCTGTCGCTCAGCCCATGGCAGTGTATGGGCACAACTTTCACCCTTTCTCCGCGCGCCGAAACGTGGACATAGCATGCGAAAAGACAGGGACCGCCACAGCTTGTCTCCATGGCAGTCCCTCGATGAGATTCGGTCAGGATGTTTTCCGTTCGCGTGAACCCGAAGCAGCGCTGCGCAAAATCGGGTCGCCTGTCGGACTAAAGGCCCTTGAGCGCGTTGATCAGTTCCACGGCTTTGGCGGCTGTCTCACCGGTCACGCTGGCGCACCTGGCCTTGCGTGCGTCGTCGCCCATCGTGACGTTCGCGGCAGCCATGAACCCGCTGCAGGAATCCAGGCAATCGACGGAGCCGGAAACCGTGGTCGGGTTTTTGATCTCGGGCTGGTAACCGGGAAAGGGCGTTTCCTTGTACCACTTGAAGAGGTCCGCGGTGACCTTCTTTGCGTCGGCAGGCTCGAGGATTAGCCCGACCGCCATGATCGCACCGGCCAGGGAGCCGCACAGGGTACCCGCGCCGAATCCGCCGGAAGCGCTGCCGAGCATCTGGATGGGGATCTGGTCGTAGGGATACCCGGTCAGGTCAGCCAGCTGGCCGATGATGGCATCAAAGGCACCCATACCGCAGCCGCCGAACTCGAAAAAGCTCTTGTATCCCCGCTCCAGCGTGGCCTGCGGATCAAGTTTCACATAGGGAAAGGGGTAGGGGACAGGCGCAAGGACCGGAGCCGCTTCCGCTGATACGTTCAGCAGGGGCAGAGTGACGCTGGATAGGGCAACTCCGGCGAAGACCTTGCCGGTCGTTTTAAGGAACTCGCGGCGGGTTTGCAGTTGAGCCATAAAATCAAACCTCCCTTGATTTTTTACAATCCTATTCCTGGCATATGCCGTTTGTCAAGTGGCATATGTCAAAAAACTTCATCGATGATGAGCCCTATTCAGGTTGGCTTTTCAACCGTTTCCCTCTTCTGCGCAAGACGCGCGACCAGCACGCTCAGCTCGTACAGAGCAAGCAACGGCAAGAGGATCAGGACCTGAGACACGACGTCCGGCGGGGTCAGAATCGCCGCGACGACGGCTGCGCCCAGGATAAGATACCGCCTGGCATGGGACAAAGACTGCCCGCTGGCGTTTGACCTCGTCCCCAGTGGCGTGGAACTCCTTCACCGTACTGTCCATCTCGGTCTTCTTCTTCTCCAGGGACGCGGCCCAATTCGCGTTCAGAAACTTGATGAACCGTGCCAGGGAACGCGCTACCTTGGACAGGTCCTTCGGCCCCAGCACAAGGAAGGCGATGAACAGTACGATGAACAGCTCCGAAAAGCCGACTTTGAACATGCACACCGCCTCTCATAATCCCAGAAGGATTATGCAAAGCCATGTCTGCATTCAAAGCTGCATTTCTGTCATATGCCGATAATCAAACAGAATAAGCCAGGCCATTCCGCCTCAGTGTTGGACATAAAAAGAAGGACCTGGCTGCCAGGTCCTTCAGGTTCACCCCGGATGAATGGACGAAGCGCTGATTAAACCTTCTTCTCGCGCTTGAAGCACATGAACCAGTCCAGGCAGTACTTGTCCGGGTCCTTGGCCTCCATGCGTTCCTTGGCGGTGCCGCAGGATCCGGCCGTGGGGATGATCACGTCCTGGCCGGGCCGCCAGTTGGCCGGCGTGGCCACCTTGTCCTTGTCCGCCTTCTGCAGCGCCAGGATGATGCGCTTGATCTCATCGAAGTTGCGCCCCATGGACAGCGGGTAGTAGAGGATGGTCCGGATCTTGCCCTCGGGGTCGACGACGAAGACTGCGCGCACAGCCTGCGTGTTGGACTGCCCCGGCTGGATCATGCCGTATTTCTTCGCCACGTCCATGCGGATGTCCTCGATGAGCGGGAACTTGACTTCCACGTTCTTCATCCCGTTCCACTCGAGTTCCTGGATCTTGCGCAGCCAGGCGATGTGCGCGTAGAGAGAGTCCACGGAGAGGCCCACCAGCTCGGTGTTGAGGGCCTTGAACTCGCCCGCCATCGTGGCGAAGGTCATGAACTCAGTGGTGCACACGGGCGTAAAATCCGCGGGGTGAGAGAAGAGGATGACCCACTTCCCTTTGAAGTCTTCGGGAAAATTGATATTCCCCTGGGTCGTGACGGCAGTGAAGGACGGGGCGGCTTCCCCGATGAGGGGCATGCGGTTGGCGGTGGTTTCTTCCATGACAGCGTTCCTCCTTTTGATTTCATTCCAATTTTACCCGTATTCCAAAGGGTTTAAACGCCCGTTGCGTATTTTCGTTTGGATGCGTCAGCCGCCGCAATCGCCGCTGTGCCCGTGCAGATGGCAGACGGACCCCGTGGAGACGAGCTGCCCTTTCAGCCAGGCTTCCGCGGCGGCCCTGGCGCCGCCCGAAGCGCCGACGACGACCTCGATGTTCCGCTCGTTGAAGATCTCGATGGCGCCGCCGCCCATCCCGCCGGAAATGATCACGCCGACGCCGAGGTCCCCGAGGAAATTGGGGAGGAACCCGGGCCTGTGCCCGGGATTTGCGACCGTTTCTTCCTTTGCGATCCTTCCGCCTTCCTCGGTATAGAGCTGAAACTGCGCGCAATGCCCAAAGTGTTCCGTGACCCTGTCGCCTTCTGCCGCCACCGCGATCTTCATTCCGTTTTTCCTCCGTTTTTGACGATTTGGTCTTCCATGATCTGGGCCGCGTCCCGTACGAATCCCTCGCACAGCGCCCTGTGGATCCCCGGCGCTTCACCGGGTCCTGGCTCAGGGCCGTCCGGGCCGTCGAGCCCCAGCAGCTCGCGGCAGACGTAGCTTCCGTGTTTGTCTTTGAAGCGGTACGCGAGGGTCTGGATGAGCCGGTAGTGCTCCGCCTTTTTGCCGGCGTCCGCGGGGTCGGCGTACCCGTACAGGTTCCCAGCCACCATAAACATCGCCGTCACGGCGCCGCAGGCTTCCCTCAGCCTGCCCATCCCGCCTCCGAAGGAGGAAGCCAGCCTGAGCGCCTCCTCCTCCCCAAGGCCCGTTTCGTCGCAGAACGCGGCGAATACCGCCTGCGCGCAGTTGTATCCCTTCCCAAACAGCTCGCAGGCTTTCTGCGAATGAGTTTCCATCCTTACGCTCCTTCCATGACAGCGGCCAGCGCGCGTTCAAGCAGTTCAAGTCCGGCTCCAGGATAGGATTCAATGTCCCCCCTGTCGCAGGCCTCCGACAGCTTCGGATCGACGGGCAGCCGGGCCAGCACCTCAAGATGATGCTCATCGGCCACCTCGGCGATGTGGCTCTCCCCGAAGAGCGGGTATTCCTTCCCGCAGTCCGGGCACCTGAAGCAGGACAGGTTCTCCACCAGACCGACGATGGGGATTCCCATCATCTCGGCCATGCGCACGGCCTTGGTCACGATGGCGGTCACCAGTTCCTGCGGGGAGGTGACGACGACGATCCCATCGACGGGGATGGACTGGAACACCGTCAGCGGCACGTCCCCCGTTCCGGGCGGCATGTCGATGAAAAGGCAGTCGATGTCGCTCCACACCACGTCCGTCCAGAAGGTCTTGACGGTGTTGGCGATCAGGGGCCCCCGCCAGACCACGGGGTCCGTTTCATTCTCCAGCAGCAGGCTGACCGACATGATCTCGATGCCGCTCCCGCTGGTCGCCGGGAAGATTCCCGCTTCCGTACCCGTCGCCCTTCCCCTGATCCCGAAGGCCCTGGGGATGGACGGCCCCGTGACGTCCGCGTCCAGGATCCCCACGCGGAGGCCCCGGCGGCGCAGCGCGACCGCCATCAGGGAAGTCACCAGGGACTTGCCCACGCCTCCCTTTCCGCTGACGACGCCGATGACCTTTTTGACGCTGCTCCACTGGTTCAGGCGGTCGGAAAAATCCGGCTTCGGTTCCTTTCTCTCGCCGCAGTCCTCCTGGCAGCCTTCGCACGCATGATCGCATTCCCTGCTCATGGTTCTCCCTGTCCGTTCCGGTCAGACGTCGAAGCGTCCGCCTGTTTTCAAGGGTTCCAGCCTGTCCCCGAGGGTCGTCTTGAGGGCGGCGGCGGACGCCGTGCCCGTGCAGTGGCCGGTACGGCACAGGGCCCCCGTGGCGCGCAGCGCTTCGCCCACCCTGCGCAGGATCTCCGGGTCTTCCCCCGTCCCGGCCGCCGGGTTGCTCAGATGAAAGCCCCCGATGATATGGGTGGGCGTTTCCCCGGTCAAGTCAGACGAACGTTTGATGATGTTGATGATACCCCTGTGCGAGCAGCCGGAAACCAGCGCAAGCTTCCCGCCCTCGCGCAGCAGGAGATTCTGTTCGTGCCTGAAGTCGTCCGGCACATACGCGTCCCCTTCCTGTTTGAGCAGGGAGCTGTTGCCCGTGGGGACGCAGTCCTGCCCGTCTACCCCCGCGAACAGCGTAAGGTCCTCGTCGATCGCGAAGCTGTCCCCGGTCAAAACGAAACGCCCGCTGTCCAGGAGGCTTTTTTGAAGGCCGATGTCCTCGACGCGGCCGTCCGGCCTCCTGGCGAAATGGCCTCCAAAAGCGTCCCGGCGGATGTACACCGGCGCCCGCGCGTTGAGCGCGAAGAAGTCGGGGAGCCCGCCGCCGTGGTCGTAATGGCCGTGCGATACGACCGCGATATCGACTTCAGACAGGTCGACGCCCAGTTTCTCCGCGTTGCGCGCGAACAGGCCGCTCTCCCCCATGTCAAAAAGGATACGGTGTTTCCCTGTTTGGATATGCAGGCTGAGCCCGTGCTCACCCTGAAGGCCGCCCTCCCCCGGGGTGTTTTCCACCAGCACCGTGAAGCGCATCAATCCTCTCCCCCTTTCATTTCGTTCAGGATGTTCAGGACAGCTCCGAACAGCTCCCGGACCGCCTGCCCGGAAGGGCAGTCCCTGTCCACGACCGTCTGTCCCGCGTTGACCGCTTCCACCGCCAGGGGATCAAAGGGGATCCGTCCAGCGAAAGGGAGCCCTTCTTCGCGGCACCAGGCCGCGATCCCCCCGCTGTGCCGGGGGCTCAGGTCCCATTTGTTCACGCAGACCGCGATACTCACGCGAAACTGCCGCGCCGTGCGGACGATGCGCTCCATGTCGCTGATGCCGGACATCGAGGGTTCCGCCACGACCAGCACCATGTCCGCGCCGCTGAGTGAGGCGATCACGGGACAGCCGATGCCGGGAGAGCCGTCGATGACCGCAAAGGGGGTCTCCGGCGCGCGGTCCCTCATCCTCTTTTTGACTTCCGTGACCAATTTGCCCGTCGTCCCGCTCCCCATCTTCAGCTGCGCCGTGGAAAAGACATGGCCCGCCTCGGAATACTGCATCATTTCACCGGCGTCCGCTGGCTTCATGGAGATGGCCTTCACCGGGCACAGCGCTTCGCAGACCGCGCAGCCCTCGCAGGCGATGGGGTCCACGCGGTACCCCTCCTCCTTGATGATCGCGTCGAACCTGCAGTGTTCCTTGCACAGTCCGCAGCGGATGCAGCCCTCCGGATCGATCTCCGCCTTGGGAAGTCCGTAATAGGTTTCCCGCTCCGGCCGGGAAGCCTGCATGACCGCCAGGTGGAGATTGGGCGCGTCCACGTCGCAGTCGGCATAGGCCTTCGCGCCTGACAAGCGGATGAAAGCGCCGGCCACCGTGGTTTTGCCGGTCCCGCCTTTCCCGCTCAAAATCAGCAGCTGTTTCATCGCGCGGCTCTCCTGTGCAGTCGGTCGAGAAGTTCCCTGAACATCCTCCCGTACGCCTCATCTTCCCACGCGGCGACCCGCCCGTCCGCACAGAGCTGGCCCAGCGCCTTGTCAAAGGGAATCCTCTGCAATATTTCGATCCGGTTCTGCCCGCAATAGGTTTCCGCGGGGTTTACCCCCTCAAGGCATTTGTTGAGGATGGCCCCGTGCGGCTTTCCGAGCAGACGGACCAGCTGGTGCACCATCTGGAGGTTGTGCACGCCGTACAGCGTCGGTTCCGCCACCAGCACGCAGCAGTCCGCCTCCCTGACGCTTTCCACCACGGCGCAGCCGCTCCCGGGCGGGCAGTCGATAAAGACGGTTTCCCCTTCCCCAAAGCGCTCGCCCAGGAGTTTTTTGATGATCGGGATGCCGGAAGCCTCCCCCTCGCTGAGGATCCCGGTGGATACCCTGATCTGGCGCGTCCTGCCCCGGCGGACGCGGCCGATGGGCCTGTCCTCCTCCACCAGGGCTTTCCGCGGGCACAGCAGGACGCAGCCGCCGCAGCTGTGGCAGACGTCGTCAAACACGACGGGCTTCCCCTGCACGAGCGCCAGCGCGTTGAATCGGCAGAAATCCACGCAGACGCGGCAGCCGTCGCAGCGGTCAGGGATCAGCCTGGGCACGGGGGTGAATACCGTTTCCTCGCTGACCCCTTCCGGCTTGAGGAACAGATGGCCGTTGGGTTCCTCCACGTCGCAGTCGACATAGGCGCCCTGGCCGGCGGCCGCCGCGAGGTTGACCGATACGAAGGTCTTCCCCGTCCCGCCCTTGCCGCTGAGCACAGCGACGCGCATCTCAGGTCGCCCTGTGGCCGTGGAACCCCGGGTGGGTCTGGGTCAGTTCCTCAAGTTTTCCATTGAGGAAAGCATTCAGGTTCTCCTGAAGGCCGTTCCCAACGGACCGGTACACCCTGAGCTCCGCCGCACTGAAGACCCGGGCGGCGTTTTCGCCCAGGCGCGGCGTGAGCAGCGCGTCCGCGCCGCTGTCCACGACTGCCTGCGCGGCTTTGATGCCCGCCCCTCCCTGGTTCTCGGCGGCTGCGTTTACCAAAAAGCTGTTTTCCCCCGTCGCGCTGTCATGAAAAAGAAACCAGGGCGCGCGCCCAAAGGACGCGCAGACGCCCGAATCGAGCGCGTCACCGTTGGCTGGGACAATGATCTTCATGCTGTTCCTCCATCCGTTTATTATCGCCGGCCGCCGCCGGGAAAACCGCCGCCGCGGCGCATCCTGCGGCAGCGCGGGCCGCACAGCGGGCCGGACCCGTCGCAGAGGCGGTATTCGCCGCCGCCGATGATCAGGACCCTTCCGCCCACGAGGGATTCGGCCAGCTTGCGCCGTGCCGAGCTGTAGATGCCCTGCACCGTCGTGCGGGCCACCCGCATCTGCCCGGCGCATTCCTCCTGGGTGTGGCCGTCGAGGTCGATGAGGCGGATGGTCTCAAATTCATCCACCGTCATCATCACCGGCGGTCCTGGCTCCGCCGACAGATCCAAGGGTCCGAAACGGGTTTTTGCCGGTACATCGCAGACAAATCTCCACTTCATCGGCCTCGGCATCCGCGTCCCTCCCAGTCATACGTGACATATGTCGGATACAGGACCATTATACCCCTCCGCCGCCGCCTGTCAAGCGCGGCGCGCGCTGCCGGGAAATCTTTCCTGCTCGGGGAATAGTATACGGTTTGCCTGTTTTCCAGTATGCATGATGGAGGATCAGGCAACAATCCGGACAAAAATTTGGAATCACCCCTTGACAGCGCGCTCCTGGCCGAGTATCCTGTATTTGTATACTTGATATGGGCAATACTGTATCCTAGTTCCGAATGAGCCGGTGAAGAGATGGATCCGAAAACAGGCCTTGTGCAAGTCGCGTATGAAAGGATCCTCCACGACATCCTGACCTACGCGCTGAAGCCCAAAGACCCGGTGTCCGACTACCAGATCTCCCGCGAGCTGGGCATGAGCCGCACGCCGGTGCGGGAAGCCATCCGCAAGCTGATGTACGGCTCTTTGGTCGTCCAAGATGGCGGGAAAGCCGTGGTGGCGGACATCTCCGCGCAGGACATCCTGGAGATCACGGAACTGCGCAGCGCGCTGGAGCGCCAGGCCCTCGAGATCATCCTGACCAGGAGGCCCCTGGGCGCGGACGCGGTCGCAAAGCTGCGCGCCTTGAACGCGGAGCTTGAAAAAGCCGTCAGGGACCGGGACTACCGGCTCAATTTCGACATCGAGGACCGCTTTCACGGGCTGCTGGTGGAAAGCGCGGCGAACAGGCGCATCATCGAGACCTATCGGCAGCACCACCTGCTGATTGTGCGGGCGCGCTGGCTGTCGCTGTTTTTCCCGGACTACGAGCCCACCCTCCGGGAGCACGCGGACATCATCGACGCCCTTGAACGGGGCGACAGGGAGGCCGCCATCGCGGCCCTTGAAAAGCATATGGACAGCTCCTGCCGCCATTTCAGCCGGGTTTTCTCCGACCCAGGGATCCGGGAAGCGGCCCGGTTCGTGGCCTCCCTCAAGTAGTCCTTCCGCCGCCCTTCCAAGGGGAAGAAGGGGCTGGACTGAAAGCTGTATCAAGCGAAACCGATACCCGCAGCAGACGGCCGCCTGGAAAGGAGGATCGTGTCCCGGCCCGCTGCGGACCACCCTCCCCCGCCCGCGCGGGGGCAGCGCACCCATGAAACCATCGAAGACATCGAAGAATGGAAAGGAGCATCCCCATGAAAAAGACATTGGCATTTCTGCTCGTCCTATGCATGGCCCTCTCCGCCGCGGGCGCCCTGGCGGAGACCTACACGCTGAACATCGGGCACGCGCAGGGCGAGGGGCACGTCAGGCACCTCTCCCTGCTGGAATTTGAGCGCACCGTCGAGGAGAAGACCGGCGGCGGCATCCAGGTGGAACTCTTCGCCAACGGCCAGCTGGGCACGGAGAAGGAGATGCTGGAAAGCGTCAAGCTGGGCACGCTGGAAGGCATGCGCGGCGGCCAGCTGGACTTCCTGCCCGAGCTCTACATCTTCACCCTGCCCTTCCTGTGCGAAAACAACGCGCAGGCCGACGCGCTGCTCAGCAGCGACATCGCGCTGAAGATCTGCGAAGGCTCCGTCAAGGACAACATGCTGATCCTGGGCCTTGCAAACGCCGGCGGCTTCCGCCATTTCTCCAACAGCGTGCGGCCCATCCGCACGCCCGCGGATATGGCGGGGCTGAAGATGCGCACGCCCACCGGCTACGACACCATCGACCGCACCTTCAAGGCCCTGGGCGCCTCGACCGTCGCCATCCCCTACGCGGAACTCTACATGTCCCTCAAGACGGGCGTGGTCGACGGCCAGGAGAACCCGGCCACCAACGTGGAAAGCATGAAGTTCTACGAAGTGCAGAAGTACTTCACCCTGGTCGCCTACCAGTTCCATCCGGACCCCTTCTACGTGAACATCGACTGGTTCAACGCCCTTCCCGCCGACTACCAGCAGATCGTCAGGGACGCCTCCATCGAAATGATGAAGTTCAACAACGCCTCCCTTGCCTCGGCGGAAGCCAAGGCGCTGGACGTGATCAAGGCCTACCCGGGCGTCGAGGTCTACGAGCCGACTCCCGATGAACTGAAGCTCTTCAAGGACGCCGTGCAGGGGATCTACACCGACTACGTCGCAGAGGGCAAGATCAGCCAGGAAGCGCTCGACGCGATGCGGGAGATCATCGCGGGCGCCGGGAACTGAAACGCTCCGTCCCTCGGACGCGGGGGAGAGGGCCTCGGGCCCTCTCCCCCGCCTGACAGCGACCCGCGGCCGCGAAAGGGGGTGAGCGCGTGCAGGGGCTCAAAAAAATTCTCAAAGCGCTGCACAGGCTGTATGTGGGCATCGGCATGGCTGCCATGGGCGGCGTCGCCGCCCTGGTCATCTTCACGGTGATCGCCCGCTATTTCTTCTCCCTCTCCTGGAAGGAGCTGGAGGAGTTCGTCACCGCCCTGTTCGCCTTCACCACCTTCTGGGGGCTTGGCATCGCGGTGCTCGAAGGCGAGCATGTGGCCATCGATATCCTGACAAGGGCCCTCAAGCCCGCCATGCAGAAATGGCTGGGCGCATTCAGCCTCCTCGCCGCGCTGGCGGTGGACCTGACGGTCTGCGTCTACAGCTTCAGGTATGTCGCCCTGGTGGGGGAGCACCTGTCCCCGGGGATGGGGGTCCCCATGGGCTGGCTCTACGGCGTCATGCCGGTCAGCTTCATCCTCTGCGCGGTATGCATCGTGCTGAAGATCGTCACGCTGGCCGCGGGCGGCGCGGAAAAGCGGCCGGCCTGAGCCCGGACGCCCAAGCAAAGGAGGAGAAAGCGGCGTGGCCATGTTTTATCTCCTGGCGGGCCTGGTCGTGTTCGCCGCGGTCGGCGTGCCCCTGGCTTTTTCCATCGGCGCGTCCTGCATCGCCTACCTGGCGGCGGAGGCCCCGAAATTCCTCATCCAGATGCCGCAGAAGATCTGGGGAGGCGCCTTCAGCCAGCTGATGACCGCGATGCCCCTGTTCATGCTCGCGGGCGAACTGATGAACGCGGGAGGCATCACCCGGCGCATCATCGACCTGTGCATGTACATCGTGCGGCCCGTCCGGGGCGGCCTGGGGGAAGTCAACGTGGTCGCGAGCATGATTTTCGGGGGCATCTCCGGCTCCTCCGTCGCGGACACCTCCGCCCTGGGCTCCATCCTGATCCCCTCGATGGAAAAAAGGGGCTACCCCCCCAAAGTGGCGGCCGGCATCACCGTGGCCTCCTCCACCATGGGCATGATCATCCC
>CAZLYF010000041.1:0-19703 GCA_964563725.1 uncultured Oscillospiraceae bacterium | reverse complement strand
TCCTCGAGGCCTTCAAGATTGACCCGAACACGCTATAATTTTCTGGGATTTTAGGAGGCATGCTGTCAGCAATGAGCCGTTTGCTAAATCCCAGACTGGCCAGCCTGATGATTTCGCGATATTTGGTCATGATCTGACCTCCCATAGAATGAATTTGCATCTTTCTCAGATGCATGGATCCATTATATAGGGCAAGGATTTCTATGGCTCATTTTCTACCGGAATTGTGGCTCAACTCTCACCGGAATGGCGGCTCAGTCTAAACCGGACAGGTGGCTCATCCTTTGCCGGACAGGTTGCTCAAATTGGTCCGGAATACCCATACATCGTGAAGGACGGAGTGCTGGAGTTCCCCGGGCTTCCCCCGATGACGGCAGCGGAGTTCGCGGGGCGCTATGACCCAGCCCGGCTGAGCGGCCTTCGGCTCAAACACCTGGCCCAGTATAACAGCGACCTCTTCAGGAGCGACAGATATCTGGAAAACATCGCGAAACAAGGGGCTATTTTCGGGTATACCGAACAGCTGGAGTTCCTGGCCGTGTACGGGTTTGAGGGGATCAACTACGGACATACGTACACGGTGGCCCACTTTGAGAAGGGCTGGCAAATTCTGTACCTGTACGCAAACATGCTCGGATCGGCATCGACTGGCGTTGCTGGACCGGTCGACGACGATTTTATCAATCAGATCCTGAACGACAGCGACTATATCGTGCTGGAGTAATCAGCGCTTAGCAACTATCCCACACTTCGCAATCGTCACAACCTTCGCGCTGACCGCGCTCGATTGCTCCTGTGCTCATTGAGCCTCTTTCTGTCCTTATCCGCCACCGGCGGCAGGATCAGTATCCATCACGCTGCACGCTGCACTTTGCATTGCAGACAAAGTCTGCACAGCACCAACCCCACACTTCGCAATCGTCACAACCTTCGCGCTGACCGCGCTCGATTGCTCCTGTGCTCATTGGATCTTCGCCTCGCTTTATCCCGCACAGCGGGCGCTCGGCTCCGGCCCCCAGCACTGCAGACGCAGTCTGCCCAGCCCTCAGCACGCAGCACGCTGCACTTTGCACTCCACGTTCTTTCCCAACGCAGCACGCAGCACGCTTCTAGCCACTATCCACTAGCCCCTAAACACTAATCCTTCAGGCAGCCGATCGGCACGACAAAGATGCCGTCTTTTCGCCTGTAGGCATATTCCCCGCCTGTGAGGATCATCAGCAGGCGCGGCGGCCGTATCCCGTGCTCCTTGATCAAGCCATCCAGTTTGAGCAGGTTTCCGGCGCCGGATTCGATCATGGCGCCGCCAAGCTTGATTTCGATCAGCGCGTACTCCCCGTTGCCCAAACGGAGCACCGCGTCGCATTCAAGCCCATACCGGTCACGATAGTAATGGACGGACGCTGCCAGGGCGTGTGAGTATACCCTTAGGTCCCTGATCGCGAGGCATTCGAAAAAGAAACCGAATGTCCTGACGTCATTCATCAGCATTTCCGGGGTCAGGCCCATCGACGCAGTCCCGATGGAAGGGTCGATGAACTCCTTTTTATCCGAGGACCGGATCGCGCTGGCGGAACGGATCGCCGGGTTCCAGGCGGGCACGTTTTCGATGACAAAAAGCCTGCTCAGCATAGAAAGATAGCTGTACATGGTGGCTTCCGTCATTTCGGCGTCGTTGGCTTTCACGTCTTCCAGGATCGTCGTATTGGCAGCCAGCGTGGAGACGTTGCGCGCATAGCTCTGAAGCAGCGCGCGGATCCTGTGGGGCCTTCCCACGGTGACGTTCATCCTGTCTGTATCGACGCTGCAGATCGAATCCACATAGGACCGGGCGATCAGCAGGGCGGAAGCCGGGGTTTTGCCAACGCCCGCGGGCCACCCGCCCCTGCAGATGGCAAACGCGAGGCCCGGGATATCAAGGTCGCTCTTCGCGTCTGGAAAACTTTCGGGATCCTTCAGAAGGCCGCCCAACGATACGGTTCCGTTTGATTCCTTTGATTCATACAGGCTCATGGGGTACATCTTCAAGCTGGCGATCCTGCCGGTCCCGGTGTGCATGAGCTGCCGGCTGTCCACCGTTGTGGAACCTGTCAAGATGAATTGTCCCGTCGCGCCCCGCTTGTCCACAGCCATCCTGACGGCATCCCACAGCACCGGCGCCATCTGCCATTCATCCAGCAGGCGCGGGGTTTCTCCCTCAAGCAGCCGGGACGGCATGAAGCCGGCCATTTGGAGATGCTCGGCGGAATGGTCCGGGTCCTGCAGACGCAAGACGCTCCGGGCCTGCTGCTCGGCGGTCGTTGTCTTGCCGCACCATTTCGGGCCCTTGATCCAAACGGCGCCGAACGCGTCGAGATAGTCTTTGAGCTGACCGTCCAGGACTCTCGGCAGGTATGTGGCTTGCATTCGATCACCCTCGCCCAGTATATCCGGTTCACCGGCGCCGAGTCAAGAAAAATTATAGTGATTTGCGGTTTTTGGTTTGAGCGATTTGCTGTTTCTGGTTATAGTATTTTGTGGCTAATGGCGTTGGCGCTTTGCGCCGGGTAACGGTGCTACGCACCGTATGGCGCTTTGCGCCGAGAAGCGGTGCTCCGCACCGAGAAGCGCATGCTGACGCATGCGAGAAGCAGTGGGGGATGGGGGACGAGCTGTGAAGCGGCCTTACGGGCTGTGAAGAGGCGGCTGCGCCGCCGTGAAGAGCCCGCTTCGCAGACGTGAAGAGCTTCGCGTGAAGATGTAGGGGCTTTGGCGCGGAATGCGGCCCAGCTCCCTGATCCCTGACCCCTGACCCCTCAACCCTCAGCACTCAGCACTGCAGACGCAGTCTGCCCAGCCCTCATCCCTCAGCCCCCAGCGCACCTCCGGGGCAAAGGCTCCAACGGCTTTGCAACTGCTTCTCGCTTGCGCAGCAAGCACTTCTCAGCCCAAAGGGCTGCTTCTCCGCTGCAAGCCCTCAGACCTCAGCGCTTCGCGCTAAGCATCACGAACCTCCCCCTCGACTCGATCACCTCGACCTCGCCAAAGACAGCGGACAGGCAGGCGCGGAGTTCCTCCGCGCTCGCGCCGCACACCTCGACGTCCTGTGCGATAACGCCGTCCCTGAGTGTGAGCAGCCGGTCGCAGTAGGCCAGCGCGAGATTCGGGTCGTGCAGCGTGAGCAGCGCCGCGCGGCCGTTTTCCCGGACGATCTCCCTCAACAACTCCAGCACCAGGTGGCGGTTGGGGTAGTCCAGCGCGCTGTCGGGCTCGTCGAGCAGCAGCAGCTCCGTGTCCTGCACCAGCGCGCGCGCGAGCAGCACGAGCTGCTTTTGCCCTTCAGAGAGGAAGAAGAAGTCCTCGTCCGCGCGCGCCTCCATGCCCAGGCGCCTGAGCGCCGCCAGCGCCGCCGCGCGCTCCCGCTGCCCCGGCTGGGAAAACAGCCTGAGGCTCGGGTTGAAGCCCATCAGCACCACGTCCATCACCGTCAGGTTGTAGAGCCTGGAGGGGCGCTGGGGCATGTAGCTGACCAGGCGGGCGCGCCGCCTTTCGTCAAGATGCAGGTAAGGCTCACCGTTGACGCGGCAGTTCCCGCCCTTGAGGGGGACCAGGCCGCAGAGCGCGCGCAGCAGCGTGGTCTTGCCTGCCGCGTTGAGCCCCAGCAGCGCCGCAGTCTCTCCCGCGCGCAGGGCGAAGCCCGCGCCGCGGAGCACCTCCCTGCGGCCGTAGGCGACCCGCAGGGCTTCGGCCTGAAGCCGCACGCTCACAGGACGCCGCGCCGGCTCTGGCGCATGAAAAAGACCAGGAAGGGCACGCCTACGATGGTGGTCAGGATGCTGACGGGCAGCTCAGACCGGTACAGGGTCCGCGCCAGGCTGTCGGAAAGCAGCAGCAGCACGGCGCCGACCAGCCCGCTGTACAGGCAGGCGGAGAAGCTGTTGCGCCTGAGGACCAGCCTGGCGATGTGCGGGGAAACCAGGCCCACGAAATTGATCAGCCCCGTCACCGAAATGATCCCCGCGACGGCGGCGGTGGAGCAGCCCAGCACCGCGGCGCGGATGCGCGGCAGCCGCACGCCCAGCATGCGGCACTCGTCGTCTTCCAGCGCCATCAGCCCGATCTGCCGGCGCATGAGAAACAGCCCCAGCAGGCCCGGGAGCAGGAGGGGCAGCAGAGCCAGGAGCTTGTCGGGCGTCGCGCCGCCCAGGCTGCCCATCGTCCAGAATTCGATCGCGGCGAGCTGGTTGTCCTTGTCCGCGAAGTATTTGAGCGTCATGATCAGCGCCTTGGCCAGCGAGGTGATCACGATCCCCGACAGGATGTAGCTGGCCGTCGTGGCCCTGCGCGTGAGGCGCACCAGCAGCAGCACCAGCGCCACCGCCAGCAGGCTCCCGGCCAGCGCGCCCCCCGCCACGGCGGCCGCCGCGGCGCCGGAGAGCACGATCGCCGCCGCGGCCCCGAGGTTGGCGCCGCTTGCCACCCCGATGATGTCCGGCGAGGCCAGGGGGTTCTTGAAGACTGTCTGGTAGACCGAGCCGGCCATGCCGAGCCCGAAGCCCGACAGCAGCGCCATGGCCGAGCGGGGCAGGCGCAGCGTCCGGAACACCTCCCCCGCCATCCCGGCTTCCCCGCCCCCCGCGAGGAACCTGAGCACGTCGCCCGGCGCGATGGGGTACCTGCCCGTGAACAGGGAGAGGGCGAAGGCGGCCGCGAGCAGCGGCAGCACGGCCGCGAAGGCGATCCTTTCCCGGGCGCGCAGAGGGCTCACCTCCCGGCCAGCAGCTCCCTGTCGGGCGTGAAGCCGTAGAAGGTCTCGTAGAAACGGGCCGCGTCGGCCGCGAAGGCTTCCGCGCCGTACAGGTCCCCGTGCAGGACCTGCAGCGTCCACAGCGTGCCCAGGATGCCCGAGGGCACAGGGGCGTCCCAGGGCTCGAACGCGGAGGGCATCGCGTACACGCGCCCCTCCCGCACGGCGGACAAGGGCCTGAGCTGCGGATCGTTCGTGAGGTCCGAGGCCGAATAGCTCCTTTCCGGCGGCAGCAGGAGGTATTCGGGGTCCAGGCTGAGCAGCTGCTCATAGCTGAGCTGGACCCAGCCGGTCCCGGGCAGATCCGCGGCCGCGTTGACGCCGCCGGCGGCCTCGATGAGGAAGGACTGGTACATACCGCCGGGCGCGCAGCTCAAGTAGCTGCTGTTCCCTGCCATCAGCACCCGGGGACGCTCCACCCCCCCGGCCAGCCGCGCGGCCCGCCCAAGGGCTTCGTCGTACGCGTCAAGGAGCTTCGCGCTCCGTTCGGGGACCCCCGCGGCCTTCGCGATGAGGGACACGGCCTCCGTCAGCAGGGCGTGGCTCTCGGGGTTGACCAGGATCGCCGGGATATGAAGCTTCGCCAGCGCGTCCGCGGCGTCCCTGAGGCGCAGCGGCAGGATGACAAGGTCGGGCCCGAGGGCGGCGCAGCCCTCCAGGTCAAAGGCCTTCGCGCTGCCCACGTCCGGAAGATCCAGCAGGCCCGGCGCTGCCAGCGCGTAGATGTTTCGCTTTTCAGCGCCTGTCTCGATCCCCGCCAGCCGGTCCTCAAGTCCCAGCGCGATGCAGGCGGAGCTGCTGATATAGTAGCCGCTCACGATCCTTTCGGGTTCCCGTGGGATCTCCACCGCGCGCCCGCCCTGGTCGGTGACCGTGAGCGGAAACGGCGCCTCCCCGGCCGAGGCCGGGAGGGGGCCGAAGGCCAGGACCAGCGCAAGGAACAGCGGCGCCGCCGCTTTGATTGCCCGCTTCATTCGCATCACCCCGTTTTTTTTTCATTGCCCGGAATATAGCACCGCGGCCGCAAGGCTGTCAAACAGACACGATTTTTATTGCCTTTCCGGTGATAAAACTGTATACTACCATATATGGCGATAGCGAACCACCGCAGGCGCTGGGAGGCGGCACGATGCTCCATATAAAAAATGGGACGCTGGTAACAAACAACGGGCTAAAGAAAGCCAGCCTGTGGATAGAGGACGGAAAAATCGAGCAGATTGGCGGCGACCTTCCCGAAACGGAGGCGCTGGACGCCGAGGGGATGCTCGTGTTTCCGGGCTTCATCGACGCGCATACCCACCTGCAGATGAATACCGGCGCGGCGGAGACAGCGGACAGCTTTGAGACTGGCACCGCGGCCGCGCTGGCGGGCGGGACGACGACGATTTTGGATTTTGCCTGCCAGGAGAAAGGAAAGACGCTCCGGGAGGCCTATGACGCCTGGACCGCACGCGCCTCAGGCCGCTGTTCCTGCGACTGGGGGCTGCACATGACGGTCACCGACTGGAACCGGGAGACCCGGCAGGAGCTGGAGGACCTGCCCGACCTGGGTATCACGAGCCTGAAGGCCTACATGGCCTACGACAACCTGCGCATCTCCGACACAGACCTGCGCGACCTGCTGGGCGCCTGCCGGGAGACGGGGCTGATCGTGGGCGTCCACTGCGAGATGGGCGAAGAGGTCGGCCGGGGCACGAGGCGCCTGCTCAGGCAGGGGCACAGGGAAGTCAGGTACCATCCCCTGTCCAGGCCGGACGCCGTGGAAGCCCAGGCGGTCAGGCGGGCCCTGGAGCTGGCGGGGGAAGCGGGCGCACCGCTGTGGATCGTGCACCTGAGCACCCGAAGCGGGCTGCACAAGGTCCGCGCCGCGCGCAAGGCGGGGCAAAGGGTGCTGGTCGAGACCTGCCCGCAGTACCTGACGCTCAACGACGAGGTGTACGGACGGGAGGGCTTCGAGGGGGCGAAATACGTCTGCTCGCCGCCCATCCGCGGCGAAGATGACCGGCGGACGCTGCTGGCCGCCCTTCTTTCGGGCGAAGTGGACATCGTATCCACCGACCACTGCAGCTTCAATTTCCACGGCCAGAAGGAGCTGGGGCTGGAGGATTTCTCCAAAATCCCGGGCGGTCTCCCCGGCGTCGAGCACAGGCCGATGCTGATGTGGTCGGCCTGCGGCCTGCCGCCGGAGAGGATGGCCAGGGCCCTTTCGGAGAACCCCGCCAGGGCCTTTGGGCTGTACCCGAAAAAAGGCGCCCTGATGCCCGGCTCGGACGCCGACCTGGTGATCTGGGATCCCAATGCCTCCCGGACGATCACCGCCGCCGACCAGGTGCAGAACGTGGACTATACGCCCTGGGAAGGCCTCAAGGTCACCGGCTCCCCCAGGCAGGTGCTCCTGGGGGGCGCGCTGTGCGCGGTCAACGGCAAGGTGATCCGCAACGGCCGGGGCCGCTACCTCTCCCGCGCCACAGCCTGGTGAAGCGCCCGAGGTCTTCGCGGGTGTCGATGTCCATCAGCTCCAGTTCGTCCCCCGCCTCCACCAGGAGCAGGCGCTCCGGGTGACGCAGGAGCACCTGCTTTCCGCCGGCGCCGGGGGAAAGGCCTGACAGTTCCAAAAACAGCGCCGCCGGGAAGATCACCGGGCTGCCCCTGCGCCCCTTGAAGCCCAGGGCCACGATCATCTGCGGCCGCGCGCGAAAGGCCTCCGCCATCCGTTCCACGCTTTCCGCGCGGAGGCCCGGCTGGTCGCAGGGGAGAAACAGGCAGCCGTGCAGCCCCGGCGGCAGGGCCCCGAGCCCGAGGCGGATGGTGACCGCCGGGTCGTCCGTCCTGTCTGGGTTCATCACGGCCTTCATCTTCCTTTTCTCGGCAAGCGCGGCGACCTCGGGGCTGCGCGTCACGGCTGCTGCGCATTCAAACAAAGCCCCCGGCAGCGCGTCCATCGCGTGCGCGGCCAGGGGCTTTCCGTTAAGCGGGAAAAGCAGCTTGTCGCCCCCGAAGCGCGTGGAATGCCCGGAGGCCATCAGCACGCAGCCGAGCCTCATCAGCCGAAGGGCCATACCGCAGGCAGGGAGAAATCGCGCGGGACGCGCAGGGGTTCTCCCGCGGCAAGGATGCCGCTTAAGCTGTCCTTGAGCCCGTTGCCCGTGACGAGCGCCACCGCGGAGCTGTCCGCGGGCACGAGGCCCAGGCGCAGGGCTTTCATCAGCCCGGCCAGGCCCGCGGCCCCCGCCGGCTCGGCGAACACGCCCTGCGCGCTGCCCAGCGCGCGCATGGCACTGAGGATCTCCCCGTCCTCCACCTCCACCGCCAGCCCCCCGGACGCCCGGATGGCGCGCAGGGCCTTGTCAGGGTTGCGCGGGACGCCTACGGCGATGGAATCCGCGATGCTGTCTTCTTTGGAAGGCTCCAGCGGGCCGCCCGAGCGCAGCGCCCGGTGGATGGGGCAGCAGCCCTGCGCCTGCACGCTCAGGAGCCTGGGCAGCCTGTCGATCAGGCCCGCGGCGTGGAGGTCCGTGAAGCCCTTCCACACGCCCGCGATGGTGCAGCCGTCGCCCACCGAGACTGCCGCCCAGTCCGGCGCCTGCCAGCCGAGCTGCTCGGCGATCTCGAAGGCGACGGTCTTCTTGCCTTCCATCAGGAAGGGGTTGATCGCGGCGTTGCGGTCATACCAGCCGTAGCGCGCGATCGCTTCCGCGGAGAGGCGGAAGGCGTCCTCGTAGCTCCCCTCGACGGCGACCACGGTCGCGCCGAAAATCTTCAGCTGCGCCACCTTGCCCTGGGGCGCCCGGGATGGGATAAAGATGACCGCCGGGATGCCCGCCGCCGCCGCGTTGCCCGCCAGCGACGAACCGGCGTTCCCCGTGGAAGCGCAGCAGATCACCCCCGCGCCCGCCTCCCGGGCCTTGACGACCGCCATCGCGGAGGCGCGGTCCTTGAGGCTGCCGGTGGGGTTGAGGCCGTCGTCCTTGATCAAGAGCCGGCGGATGCCAATGTTGCCCGCCAGCCTGGGGGCCTCGTACAGCGGCGACCAGCCGGCCCTCAGCGGCGGCGCGGGGCTTTCCTGCTTTACCGGAAGGAAGGCGCGGTAGCGCCACATGGAAAGGTCCGCGCTGCGGCCGATCGACTCCCGGCTGACAGAGCGCCGGATGAGGCCGTAATCGTACAGGATGTCCAGCGCGCCGCCGCAGGGGCAGAGGCCCGGCGCCGGGACGTACACGGATTCCCTGCCGCAGCGCGCGCAGCGGGTTCCGAGCACCTGCTTCACAGGCCCACCGCCTCATTGAAGGCCTCGATGAGCCCGTCGATCTCCGCCGTCTGCCGGTGCACCGCTCCCCAGGTCCCCTCCGGATCCTCCCAGAGGCGGTTGAGGTCCTCCACGCGCCGGCCCTGCTGCTCGACCCAGGTATAGTATTTCAGGTTGTGGATGCGTTTCCGTTCCCGGTAGCCAAGCTCCAGCATGTGGTCGGCGCGGATGCCCCGCAGGTGCCGCGCGAAGTCCCTTTCGGCGGCGGCGGGGCTGTACGCGCCTTCCGCCTCCCGGAGCTCCGCGACGCGGCTCAGGTACAGATCGGCGGAGTCTGTCAGCACCGTCATGACCAGGTCGTTTTCATCCAGCTCGTAGTACTTGGCCATCTTGACGCAGCACAGCAGGTTCGCGATGCCCGAGATCCCCAGCAGCCCGAGGCTGTTGGCGAAGCCCGCGTCCAGGCCCGCCTCCCGCGCGAGAAATTCCCGCCCGGCCGGCTCGTTGAACAGGCGCAGCAGGCGCTGGCTGTCCTCGTCGTCGATGGCGATGACCATGTCGGTGTTGCGCACGTTGTGAATCCAGGGCACGTGCTTGTCGCCGATGCCCTCGATGCGGTGCGCGCCAAAGCCGTTTTCAAGCAGCGTCGGGCACTGGAGCGCTTCCCCGGCGGCCACCCTGACGCCGGGATACAGTTCGCGCAGCCGGTCGCCCGCGGCGATGGTGCCGGCGCTCCCGGTGGTGAAGCAGGCGCCTGCGAAGCGGGTCTTCGGGCCCCTGATTTCCTCGAAGACCTCCGCCATGGCGTTTCCCGTCAGCTCGTAGTGCCACAGGTGGTTGCCCATCTCGTCGAACTGGTTGAGGATCACCGCGTCGCTCCGTGTGCGCCGGATCTCCCAGGTCTTGTCGAAGATCTCCTTCACGTTGGACTCGCTGCCGGGCGTGGCGATCACTTCCCCGGCGATGGATTTGAGCCACTCGAAGCGCTCCCGGCTCATCCCCTCCGGGAGGATGGCGACGGAATCGACCGTGAGAAGCCTGGAGAAAAAGGCGCCGCCCCGGCAGTAGTTGCCCGTCGACGGCCAGACCGCTTTCTGGCGGGACGCGTCGAACTGCCCCGTCACCAGCCGCGGGAGGAGGCAGCCGAAGGCCGCGCCGACCTTGTGGCAGCCGGTGGGGAACCACTTGCCCACCAGCGCGACGATGCGCGCCCTGACGCCGCTGAGCGCAGGGGGGATCTCGACGCGGTTCACCCCGCCGTACAGGCCGCCCCGCTCCGCGGGCTCGTTTTTCCAGGTGACGCGGAACAGATTGGCCGGGCTGACTTCCCACAGCCCCGTGGCCTTCATCCTGTCGCGCACGGCGTTGGGGACGAGCGACGGATCCTTCATCTGCCGGAAGGTCGGAAGCACGACGCCGTTCTCCCTTGCCCTTGTCACGTTGCGTCGCAGTGTTTCGCGGTCCATGCGCAGATCGATCATGCGGAATGCACTCCTCATCCGGTTTTTTACAGCGCTCCGCCCATTATAGGGCCGGCTCCCGGAAAACACAAATTGCCATAGCCCCTCCCGGGGTGCTACAATGGCCCCACACAGCGCGGGCGGGCCGGTATCCCGCGCACCGGCACGGCCGCATAAGGGGGGATCCCAATGGGACTTGGACAAGGCGCCGCCCGCGTGGACGCGTACGACAAGGTGACGGGCGCAGCAAAATATACGGACGACCTTTGCCCCGCCAACGCCCTGCGCGTGAAGCTGGTGCGCAGTACGGTTGCCAACGCGAAGGTACTGTCCATCGACGCCGCCGAGGCGTCCCGGGTTCCGGGGGTGGTCAGGATCGTCACCTGCTTTGACGTGCCGCAAAGGCCCTTCCCCACCGCCGGGCATCCCTGGAGCGTGGAAAAAAGCCACCAGGACATCGCGGACCGCTATCTCCTGGCGCGGCGCGTGCTGGTGTACGGCGACGAGGTCGCCGCCGTGATCGCCCGCGACGAGGTCAGCGCCGCGCGCGCCGCGAAGCTGGTGAAGGTGGAATACGAGGAGTACCCGCCGCTGGTCACCGTGGAGGACGCCCTGGCGCCGGGGGCGCCCACGCTGCACGAGGAATTCCCCGGCAACGTGCTCAAGCATACCTCCATCCGCTTCGGGGAGGGCTTTGATAAGGCGGTCGAGGGGCGGGACTGCGTGGTTGCCGAAGGCGAGTACTTCACGCCCACGGTGCAGCACTGCCACCTGGAGCCGCCCATCTCCGTCGCCTGGATGGAAGGGGACCGCGTGCATGTGGTCTCCTCCACCCAGATCCCGCACATCGTCCGGCGCATCGTCAGCCAGGCGCTGGGGATCCCCGCCGGGCGGGTGCGGATCGTGAAGCCCTACATCGGCGGCGGCTTCGGCAACAAGCAGGACGCGCTCACAGAGCCGCTGGCCGCCTTCCTGACCACCTGCGTCGGCGGGCGCCCGGTGCGCCTGGAATTGACGCGGGAGGAGACCTTCATGTCCACCCGCGTGCGCCACGCGATCCGCTTTCGCCTAAAGACCGCCGTCGCCCCGGACGGGAGCTTCCTGGCCCGCAGGGCAGAACTGTGGAGCAACCAGGGCGGCTACGCGTCCCATGGCCACGCCATCTGCGCCAACGCCGCCAGCAGCCTGCGCAATATGTACCCGGACCGGGAGCTCTCCTACGAGAGCGATGCGTGGACGGTGTTCACCAATATTGCCACCGGCGGCGCGATGCGCGCCTACGGCATCCCCCAGCAGGCCTTCGCGCTTGAATGCCATGTGGACGACCTGGCCCTGAAGGCGGGCCTGGACCCCATCGAGATCCGAAAGATCAACTGCATGAAGCTCGGCTACGTGGCCGCGGGGACCGGCATCACCTGCCACAGCACGGGGCTGGTCGAGTGCATGGAGCGCGGCCGCGCCCTCATCGGCTGGGACGAGAAGCGCAGGCGCTATGCAGGCCAGACGGGCCCGCTGCGCCGCGGCGTGGGCATGGCGATCTTCAACTACAAGACGGGCGTCCACCCCATCTCGCTGGAGACGGCGTCCGCGCGCATGGTACTGAACCAGGACGGGTCCGCCCAGGTGGTCATGGGCGCAACGGAGATCGGGCAGGGGGCGGACACGGTGTTCTGCCAGATGGCCGCCGAGACCACGGGCATCCGCCCTGGAGACATCCGCATCGTGTCGACCCAGGACACGGACACCGCGCCCTTTGACACGGGCGCCTACGCCAGCCGCCAGACCTACGTGAGCGGCATGGCGCTCAAAAAGACGGCGGAAAGCTTCAGGGGCAGGATCCTCGCCTACGCCTCGGAACTGCTCAAGCGCCCCGCGGAGGAGCTGGAGCTCCATGACAGCGCGATCGCGGAGAAGGCCGGCGGGAAGGCGCTCCTGCCCCTGTCCGAGCTTGCGATGGAGGCCTTCTACAGCTTGAGCCGCGCCGGGCACATCACCGCAGAGGAAACGATCCACTGCAAGGACAACACCTTCTCCTTCGGCGCGAGCTTCGCGGAGGTGGAGGTCGACATCCCCCTGGGCAAGGTCAGGATCCTGAACATCGTCAATATCCTCGACAGCGGTAAAATCCTCAACCCCGCCACGGCAGCCGGCCAGGTGCACGGCGGCATGAGCATGAGCCTGGGCTACGCCCTGGGCGAAGAGCTCCGCTACGACAGCAGCGCCCGCCCGCTCAACGGGAATTTTCTCGACTACAAGCTGCCCACGTCGCTGGATACGCCGGACCTGCAGGCAGAATTCGTGGAGACCTTCGACCCGACCGGGCCCTATGGGAACAAGTCCCTGGGGGAGAACCCGACGATCTCCCCCGCGCCCGCGGTCCGCAACGCGGTGCTCCACGCGACGGGGGTGGCCTTCAACCGGCTGCCCCTCAACCCCCAGCGCCTGGTGGAGGGCTTCATCCAAACCGGGCTGATCAAGGAAGCAGGACAGGAGGCGGCGAAACGGGATGTTTGATTACGGCAGCATGACCATGATGGCATCGGTGCCCGAGACGATCGCCGCGCTTAAGCAGAATCCCGCCGCCCTCGTCGTATGCGGGGGCACGGACGTCCTGCTGCACGTGCGGGACGGCAGGCTCAGCGGACGGAACCTCCTGTGCATCCGGGAGATCCCCTCCCTGCGCGGGGTACGCCTGGAGGCGGACGGCGCTCTGGCAATCGGCCCCGCCACAAATTTCGACGCCCTGGAAAGGGACGCGCTGATCCGAGACCGCGTCCCGCTGCTGGCCTCCGCCGCGGGCGAGGTGGGCGGGCCCCAGGTGCGCCGCATGGCCACCGTGGGCGGCAACGTCTGCAGCGGGCTGCCCAGCGCGGATATCGCGCCGGCCCTGTTCGTGCTGGAGGCGGAGCTGGAGCTCACGGGGCAGGAAGGGCAGCGCAGGCTCCCCATCCGGGAGTTCTACCTCTCGGCGGGCAAGGTCGCGCTCAAGCCCGGCGAGCTTTTGACCGCGCTGCGGATCGCGCCGGCGAGCCACGAAGGCTTCCACGGGCGCTACATCAAGTTCGCCCAGCGCAACGCCATGGATATCGCCACCCTCAGCTGCGCGGCGCTGGTGAAGCTCACGCCCGACAGAACCCGCGTGGCCGAGGCGCGCTTCGCCCTGGGCGTGGCGGCGCCCGTGCCGCTGAGGCTCCCCCACGCGGAAGCGGCCGCGCGGGGGGAGCGGCTTTCGGAGGCTTTGCCCGGCCGCGTGGCCGAGGCCGCGCTCCTGGACGCCCGCCCGCGGGACTCCTGGCGCGCGTCCAGGCAGCTGAGGGTGCAGCTGGTCAGGGAACTGACCGCGCGGACACTGCGCGCGGCGGTGCAGGAAGCAGGGGGTGCGTTCGATGTTTAAAGCGATCCGGCTCACGGTGAACGGCGAGCCCAGGGAACTCGCTGTCGACGAGCGGGAGTCCCTCGCCGACACGCTGCGCGACAGGCTGGGGCTGACCAGCGTCAAGAAAGGATGCGAGGTGGGCGAGTGCGGCGCCTGCGCCGTCCTCATCGACGGGGAGGCGGTCAATACCTGCATGTACCCCGCGGTCTGGGCGGACGGGAAAACGATCCTCACCCTGGAGGGCCTGCGCGGGGAGGACGGCGGGCTGCACCCGCTGCAGCAGGCCTTCATTGACGAGGCGGCGGTGCAATGCGGCTTCTGCACGCCGGGCATCCTGATGACGGCGCTGGCGCTGATGAACACGGGCCGGCGCTACACCCGCGAGGAGCTGCGCCGCGAGATCAGCGGGCACCTGTGCCGCTGCACCGGCTACGAAAATATCCTGAATGCCCTGGAGAAGGTGATCGGCACGGGGGCGAAACCGTGCTGATCGTCGGGAACGGCAGGCTGCTCACGCGCGACGCGGGGCAGCCTTTTGTTGAAAACGGCGCGGCCGCCGCCGAAGGCGGGACGATCGCCGCGGTCGGGGAGACCCGCGCGCTGAGGGCCCGATGGCCCAAAGCGGAGTTCCTGGACGCGCGGGGCGGCCTGATCATGCCGGGGCTCATCAACGCCCATACGCACCTGTACAGCGCGCTGGCCAGGGGCCTGGCCCTCAAGGGCTACCGGCCCGGGAACTTCCGGGAGGTGCTTGAGGGGCTGTGGTGGAAACTGGACGCGAAGCTCACGATGGAGACCGTCCGCATGAGCGCCCGCGCAACGCTGATGGACTGCGTCCGCCAGGGCGTCACGACGGTGTTCGATCACCACGCGAGCTATGGGGAGATCGAGGGCACGCTCGAAACCATCGCCCAGGAGGCGGAGACCGTCGGGATCCGTACCTCGCTGTGCTTTGAGGTCTCCGACCGGGCCGGAGAGGAGCGGGCGCGCCGGGCGATCGCGGAAAACGCGGGCTTCATCGATTCCTGCGCCCGCCGCGGGAGCCCCCTGCTGCACGCGATGTTCGGGCTGCATGCCCTGTTCACACTGTCGGACAGGACGCTGGAGGCCTGCGCGGCAGCCAACGGCGGGCGCGCGGGCTGGCACCTGCACCTGTCCGAGAGCAGGGACGACCCGGAGGATGCGATGGGCCGCTACGGCCTGCGCCCGGCGGAAAGGCTGCGGCACTTCGGGATGCTCGACGACAGGAGCCTGCTCATACACTGCGTGCACGTGGACGAGGCGGAGACGGACCTGATCAGGGACGCGGGCACGGCGGTGGTGAACAACCCGGAAAGCAACCTGCTCAACGCCGTGGGCTGCGCCCCGGTGCTGAGAATGATCGAAAAGGGGATCACGGTGGGCCTGGGCACGGACGCCTGCACCAACGACATGCTGCAGAGCCTCAGGGCCGCGCTGGCCGCGCAGCGCTGGCGGTCGGGCCGGCCGGACGCGGGCTTTGCGGAGGCAGCCGCCATGCTGTTCACGAACAACCCGGCCCTCGCGTCAAAGGCCTTCGGCCTCCCGCTGGGCATATTGAGGACGGGCGCGGCCGCCGACATCGTCGTGATGGACTACAGGCCCTATACGCCCTTCGGCGTGGACAACGCGGACGGGCACCTCCTCTTTGGCGCGGCGGGGCTGCAGTGCCGCGCGGCCGTCATTCACGGCGCGGTCCGCATGCTGGACGGGAAGCTCGTCGGGATCGACGAGGAAAAAACGGAGGCAGACATCACCGAAGCGGCCCGGAAGCTCTGGCGGGCGCTGGACGCATAGGGAGGGCGGGACATGGGCGACAGGATGCGGCCCCCTTCCTTCGCGGCGCTGATGGAGCGGGTGCTCGAGGAATACGCCCGGCAGGAAACGGTGCTGGGGGTCGCCCCGGCGCACGGAACGGGCGGGGGGCGGGTCTTTCCGCTGTTCGGGGAGCCGCTGGAAAGCCCGGCGGGGCCGGCGGCGGGGCCGCACACGCAGCTGGCCGGCAATATCGTGGCCGCGTACGCCGCAGGCGGGCGCTTTTTTGAACTAAAGACCGTGCAGACGCTGGACGGGGAAGACCTGCGCGTCGCGAAGCCCTGCATCCTCGCGGAGGACGAAGGCTACAACTGCGAGTGGTCCACCGAGCTGACCGTCCCCGAAGCGATGGACGAATACATCCGCGCCTGGTACGCGCTGAAGCTGCTCTCCCGCGCCCTGGGGCTGGGCGGCCCGCGCGGCTTCGTGTTCAACCTGTCGGTCGGCTACGACCTTCAGGGGATCCGTTCGCAGAAGATCGACCGCTTCATCGAGGGGCTCAGGGACGCGTCGGGCGCTGAAGCCTTCGCCGAATGCCGCGCCTGGGCGGAGGCGAACCTCTCCAGCCTCAACGGCGTGGACCGGGCGTACCTGGACGGCATCGATCCCCGCGTCAGCGCGTCGGCGACGCTGTCGACGCTGCACGGCTGCCCCGCGGAGGAGATCGAGCGCATCGCGGAATGGCTGATGGAGGGGAAGGGCCTGCACACCTTCGTCAAGCTCAACCCGACGCTGCTGGGCTACGGTTTTGCCCGGGACAGGCTGGACGCCCTGGGCTACGGGGAGCTGCGCTTCGGGGACTTCCATTTCAGGGACGACCTGCAGTACGCGGACGCGGTCCCGATGCTTGGGCGCCTGCAGGCGCTGGCAGAAAAGCGGGGGCTCCTCTTCGGCGTGAAGCTCACCAACACCCTGCCCGTGGACGCCGCGCCCGGCGGGCTGCCCGCCAGGGAGGTCTACCTATCCGGCCGCGCCCTGTTTCCGCTCTCCGTCGCCCTGGCGGCCAGGCTGGCGGAGGATTTCGAAGGCAGGCTCCGGATCTCCTTTTCTGGCGGCGCGGACGCGCGCAACATCGGCCCTCTGGCGCAGACGGGGGTCTTTCCGGTCACCGTGGCGACCACGCTGCTCAAGCCGGGGGGCTACCAGAGGCTCCGGCAGCTTTCGCAGCTCGCGGCGGAAAGCGCCCCCGTCCCGACCGGGCCGGCCCGGGCGGAAGCGCTTGTGCGCCTGGCTGCCGGCGCCGCGGCGGACCGCCTGTACGCAAGGGGGCGCAAGCCCCGGGCGCCGCGCGCGCGGGAGGGGAAGCTGCCCCTGCTTGACTGCTTCCGGGCCGGCTGCCGGCCGGGCTGCCCCATCGGGCAGGACGTCCCCGCCTATCTGCATCACGCCGAAAAAGGGGAATGGCTCGAGGCCCTGCGCGTGATCGCCGATCGCAATCCCCTGCCCTTCATCACAGGCACGCTCTGCCCGGCCTTCTGCCGGGACGGCTGCGCCCGCGCCTGGTACGAGGAGCCCGTGGACATCCGGGGCGTCAAGCTGGCCTGCGCCCGCGCGGGCTACGACGCGCTGATGGCGGAGACGCGGCCGCGGAGCCGAAGCGGGCGGCGCGTCGCGGTGGTCGGCGCGGGGCCGGCCGGCCTCGCCTGCGCCTTCTTCCTTTCGCGGGCCGGCTGCGAGGTGACGGTCTTTGATAAAGGGGACCGGCCCGGGGGGCTCGTGAGCCGGGTGGTCCCTGCCTTCCGCATCGGCGAAGGGGACATTGCGCGGGACGCGGCGCTGTGCCTGCGCCCCGGGGCGGAACTGAAGCTCCACAGCGACATCGCGGATCTCAAGCCCCTCTGGGCACAGGGATACGGCGCCGTGGCGCTCTGCGTGGGCGCCGCCGCGCCGGAAATACTCCCCCTGCGAGAAGGGGAGGCGATGGAGGCCCTGGATTTTCTGCGGAAGGCGAAGCGCGAGCCGCAGGCCCTGCCGTCCGCCCGGAACATCGCCGTGATCGGGGGCGGCAACTCCGCGATGGACGCCGCCCGCGCGGCGCTGAGACTGCCGGGGGTCCGAAAGGTGTCGCTGGTCTACCGGCGCACGGCCCGCTACATGCCCGCGGCCGAGGAGGAGCTCAACGAGGCGCTGGCGGACGGCGTCGGCTTTTTGGAACTGCTCTCCCCCCTCGGATGGGACGGCCGGAACCTCGAATGCGCGAGGATGGCGCTGGGGAAAGCGGACGCATCCGGCCGCCGCGCCCCCGTTGAAACGGGCGAAACGGTCAGGGTACCGGCGGACCTGGTGGTCGCCGCTGTCGGCGAGAAGCCCGACGCCGCCCTCTACCGGCGCCTGGGGCTGCCCGTGGACAAGCGGGGGCTGCCCGTCATCGATCCGGACACCTTCGAAAGCCCGGTGAAGGGCGTGTACGTGGCCGGCGACGGCCGGCGGGGGCCCGCCACCGTGGTCGAAGCGATCGCAGACGCCTCCCGCGTCGCCGCGGCCATCACGGGGAGCGCCTTTGACGAAAGCCGCCACGAAGGGGACAACGCGGCGGCAGGCGCCGCGCGCGCCCGGACGGGACGGGGAGAGATCCACCTTGATCCCGGCGCGCGCCCAAAGGCTTCCCGATGCCTGCAGTGCGCGGCGGTCTGCGAACACTGCGTGGAAACCTGTCCCAACCGCGCCAACGTGACGGTGGAAGCGGAGGGCAGGCCGCAGATCGTGCATCTGGACTGGCTGTGCAACGAATGCGGCAACTGCGCAGCCTTCTGCCCCTTTGACGCCGAACCCTTCCGCGAGAAGCTGACGCTGTTCGCCTCGAGGGAGGATTTCCTGGACAGTTCAAACCCCGGCTTCCTGCCGCTTTCGGGGGATCGTTTCCTGATCCGCCTCGGCGGGGAGACCTGGGAGGACAGCCTGGGCGCCGGCAGCCGCGTCCCCCCGGACATCGCCGCGGTGATGGCCGTCGCCGCGCGCCGCTACGGCGGGCACGGGCGAAGCGCGGTTTGAGTGGATAGTGGATAGTGGCTAGAAGAAGGGAGTAGGGAATAGGGAGTAGGGAGCAGCGTGCTGTGGCTACGGTAAAACCATTGTGAAACCATGGTAAAACAATTGTAAAACCATTGGGGTTAAGCGCCCTTCACGATAGTTTTACGCGCCTCCGACGCCCTTCTCCCACTGCTTCTCGCTTGCGCAGCAAGCGCTTCTCAGCCCAACGGGCTGCTTCCCAAGACCGAAGCCCCAACGGTTCCCCAATTGCTTCACCATCGCTTCACCATTGTTTCACGATCGTTTCACAATGCGGTCCGGGTTCAAGACATCGTTCAGTAAAAAGGTTCAAGACATCGTTCAGCCCGAGGTGGTAAGAAGTGGTCGAAAGCGAGGCGACCACAATGCCATGGAAGGAGAGCAGAGTCGTGGACCAAAGAGCAGAATTCATCACGGAGATGCTGAAAGAGGAACGGCCCTTCAAACACCTATGCCAGGCGTACGGCATCAGCGAGAACACAGGCTACAAGTGGAAGGAGCGCTTCATTCAGGGAGGGATGGAAGGCCTGACGGACAAGAGCCGGGCGCCGCATTACTCGCCTGCGGGACTGCCAGAGGATACCTTGCTTGAGATCATCCGCTTCAAGAACCGGTACCCCGCCTGGGGGCCCAGGAAAATCCGGGTGCTCTATGAGCGGGAGCACGGTCAGACGGATCTGCCTTCCGAAAGCAGCTTCAAACGGGTGCTGGACAAGGCGGGGATGACAAAGAAGAAAAGGGTCAGATCCACCGTTCCGGTCAGCCCCGGCGCGCTGAGGCAATACATCCAGGCGAGGGAAATCAACGACGTCTGGGCACTGGATTTCAAGGGATGGTGGCGTTCCTCGGGTGAACTGTGCGAGCCGTTCACGGTCAGGGACATTGTGAGCCGATTCATGCTGGAGACCCGGCTCATGCGAAGCAAGGGAACGGAAGCGGTCAAGGCGGTCATGCAGGAAACGTTCCGCGAGTATGGTCTTCCCAAGGTCATCC
>CAZLYF010000040.1:16655-19851 GCA_964563725.1 uncultured Oscillospiraceae bacterium | reverse complement strand
GATTGTATCATGTTTCCGATGCGGAAAAAACCCAAACCGCAACCGCCCCGCGTAATGCCTCATGTCAAGTTGAGCGCGAAAGCCCCGTTGACACGCGCGGGGCGGGGGCGTATGATGCTTCCGGCGCTCAAGAGCAGGCTTGGCAGCGCCGCGAAGCGATTCGTCCCATGCATTCCCTTGCATGGGTTTGTTTTAATAGGAGGAAGAGATGGTCACGCAAGCGCCCAAGGGGACCAGGGACCTGCTTCCGGGCGAAAGCTATCGCTGGCAGTGGGTGGAGGAAAGGATGCGCCGCGCGGCGGAGCTGGCTGCCTACAGGGAGATCCGCACGCCGGTATTCGAGCATACGGAGCTGTTTCTCAGGGGCGTCGGCGATTCAACGGACATCGTGCGCAAGGAGATGTACACCTTCACCGACAAGGGGGACAGATCGGTCACGCTCAAGCCTGAAGGCACCGCGGGCGCCGCGAGGGCGCTGATCGAAGGGAAGCTCTATGCCCAGCCGCTCCCCTGCAAGATGTACTATCTCAACGCTCCGATTTTCAGGTATGAGAACCCGCAGTCCGGAAGGCTGCGGGAACACCATCAGTTTGGAATGGAATGCTTCGGGGCGAAAGAGGCCAGCGCCGACGCCGAGCTGATCACGGTCCTTCTTTCCATGCTGGGAGGAATGGGCCTCAAGGACCTTTCCGTGAAGATCAATTCCGTCGGCTGCCCCGTCTGCAGGCCGGAATACCACCTCAGGCTCAAAGCCTTCCTGCGCGGACAGCTCCAGTCGCTCTGCCCCCAGTGCCGGGAACGTTTTGAACGCAACCCGTTGAGGATCCTCGATTGCAAGGAAGACGGCTGCAAACGCGTTCTCGGCGGCGCGCCGGAACTCGTCGGCATGCTGTGCGGCGACTGCGCGGAGCATTTTTCCCTGCTCAGGACGCTGCTCAAGGAGCTGGACATCCCCCACGAGGTGGATCCGCGCATCGTCAGGGGGCTGGATTACTACACCAGAACGGTGTTCGAGATCATCATGCACGGCCAGCGGGAAGGCCTGGCCCTCTGCGGCGGCGGGAGGTATGATGGGCTGGTGGAAGAGCTCGGGGGTCCCCCGACGCCCGGCGTCGGGTTCGGGATAGGCATCGAGCGCGTCCTGATGGAACTGGATGAGCAAGGTGTGCAAATCCCCCGCCCGGCGCAGTGCGAGGCCTTTGTGGCCCAGATCGGAAAAGAAGCCGCCGGTCCCGCCTTCCGGCTTGTCCGGGAACTGCGAAAACTGGAGATCCGCGCCGACGGCGACCACGCAGGACGGAGCCTGAAGGCCCAGTTCAAGCACGCCGACAGGCTGGGGGCAGCCGTCGTCCTCCTCGTCGGCGGGGACGAGCTCCTGCGTGGCGCGGCAAAGATGAGGGACATGTCCTCGGGCGATGAGGTGGAGCTTCCCCTGGCAGCCCTGCCGGAAGCGGTTTGCCAGGCGCTGGGGAAGGCGCGGTAGTTGACTGCCGCCGCAGACAAAAGATGGAGGGATGGGCATGGCGGATTTTCTGGGCGATTGGAGAAGGGACTGCATGTGCGCGGACGTGACGGAAGAGATGGACGGCCGGCAGCTGACCCTGATGGGCTGGGTGCAGCGCTCAAGGAACATGGGCGGGATCATCTTCGTGTGGCTGCGCGACCGCTCCGGCATCGTCCAGGCGGTGTTTGACTCGCGCGCGCTTGGCAGCGGGGCCTTCGCCGCAGCCGATGCGCTGAGGAGCGAATACGTCATCGCCGTTCGGGGAACGGTCCGCAAGCGGGAGGGGAAGGCGATCAACGAGGCGATGAAGACCGGATGCGTTGAGCTGGCCGTATCCTCGATGAAGATCCTGAACGAGGCCGAGACGCCGCCGATCTACGTGGAGGACGGCACGAACGAGAATGAGACGGTGAGGCTGAAGTACCGCTACCTCGATCTGCGCAAGCCGTCGCTGCAGGCGACGCTCAGGATGCGCTCCGATGTGACCAGCGCCATTCGCAGGCATATGCTCTCCCGCGGCTTCACGGAGCTCGAGACGCCGATCCTTTCGAAATCGACGCCCGAGGGAGCGAGGGACTACCTGGTGCCGAGCCGGCTGCATCCAGGGTGCTGCTACGCGCTGCCCCAGAGCCCGCAGATCTACAAGCAGCTGCTGATGGTGGGCAGCATGGACCGGTACTTCCAGTTCGCCAGGTGCTTCAGGGACGAGGACAGCCGGGCCGACAGACAGCCTGAATTCACCCAGCTCGACCTTGAAATGTCCTTCGTCGAGCCCCCGGACGTGCAGGACGTCGTGGAAGGGGCTTTCGCCCGCGTGTTCAGGGAGGTCAAGGGCCTGGAAATCCCTCTCCCTCTTCCCAGGATCACCTGGAAGGAAGCCATGGAGACCTATGGAAGCGACAAACCGGACACGCGGTACGGCATGAAGATCAGTATCGTCGACGACGTCCTGCGGGCCTGCGGGTTCACGGTTTTTGAAAGCGCCGCAGACGACCCGGGCTCCGTCGTATGCGCGCTCGTTGCCCGGGACGCGGCTGAACGGCTGTCCAGAAAAGAGATCGACGCGCTGGGGGAGCATGTCAGGACCTATCACGCGAAGGGCCTTGCCTGGCTTGCCCTTCACAAGGATGGGACGCTCCGTTCCACCTTCGCCAAATTCATGAAGGAGGGCGCGCTTCAGTCGCTTCTTCACAGGACGGATACCCAACCCGGCGACGTCCTGTTCGCGGTCGCCGACAGGAAGCTGACGGCACTCTCCGCCATGGGCCAACTGCGCGCGAAGCTCGCGCGGGACCTCCGCCTCATTGACGGCGAAAAATTCAATCTGCTCTGGGTCACTGAATTCCCTTTGCTGGAATGGAATGAGGAGGCAAACCGCTACGTGTCGGCCCATCACCCCTTCACGATGCCCATGGAGGAGGATTTCCCCCTGCTTGATTCGCAGCCTGAACAGGTGAGGGCCAAGTCCTACGACCTGGTGATGAATGGGCTCGAAATGGGTTCCGGGTCCATCAGGATCCATGCGTCTGAGCTTCAGGAGCGAATGTTCCGGCTGCTCGGGTTCACAAGGGAGGAGGCTTGGGCAAGGTTCGGATTCCTGCTGGAAGCGTTCAGGTACGGCACGCCTCCCCACGGCGGATTCGCGTTTGGCATCGACCGTCTGATGATGGTCCTGACCGGCAGCGAAAGCCT
>CAZLYF010000040.1:0-16645 GCA_964563725.1 uncultured Oscillospiraceae bacterium | reverse complement strand
CTGCGCGACGTGATCGCCTTTCCAAAGGCGCAAAACGCCTCCTGTCTGATGATGGACACGCCTGCGCCGGTGTCGGCAGACCAGCTCAGGATGCTGAGGATCCGCTTTGACGGGCCCGGGTGACCGGCTTGCCGCTGTTGCGGACACCGCGGATCTTTGGTATACTCCATGCGTATACGCAAGGGGGTGCTGACCATGTCTCCCAAAAAGGAAAATCTGCCCATCAATATGGAGCCTGAATCGCCCGATGGAGGCACCATCACCTATGCCAGCGAAGTGATCGCCATCATCGCCGGCATCGCGGCCAATGAGGTCGAAGGGATCGCGGGCATGTGCACCGCGGGCGGGATCGGGGACATCATCGGGAAAAACCGAAACATCACCCGCGGCGTGAAGGTAGAGGTGGGAACGGAAGAGGTGTCCGTGGACCTTTATTCGATCATCGAATATGGCCAGCCGATCCAGAAGGTGGCCTCCGAGGCGCAGGAGAACGTCCGCAAATCCATCGAGACCATGACGGGGCTGAAGGTGGTCCGGGTCGATGTGCATGTCCAGGGGGTCAGCTTCGAGAAGGAGAAAAGGGAAGCCCAGTCCAACCTGGCCTCCGCGAACCTCCAGAACCTGCCTGAAGCGGAACCGGTCAGGCAAAACGTAAAAACGCCCAGATCAGACGGGCCGCTCCATGAAAAAGAAGCCGGCGCCGGGGAAGGCGAAAAAGCGGCGGAACCGCAGGCGGCCCAGTCCGAAGCGCAGCCTGTTCCCGTGGCGGAGCATCCGGAACCGGATCCTGCAGGCGGCGAAGGGCGGCGTGAGGACGTTTCCGCATCAGAGCGCGAAGCCCAGGCGACGCCCGCGGAGGCGGAGCCTGATCAGGCAGAGGGCGGCGCAGGCAGCGCTGCCGGCCCCGCGCCGGGTGACGGGCCTGCGCCCGGCGGGAAGCTGGCCAGGCGGAACCGCAAGGCTTCAAAAGCCTGAAAGCCGAGGGATGTCTCATGAAGTACAAGTTCCTCAACCGCGCGCTGCTGTATACCGGGGCCCTGTTCGTCGCGGCGGTGGGGGCGGCGATATTCGTCTCAGGCCTTCAGTTTTCCGACATCCCCATCACACGTGAAGGAGAAGGCTTTTTCACGCTCACCCGGATCGCCGTCCTGCTTGCGGGCCTGCTTACTTTTGTCTACGGCGTCTATGTCCTCATGATGCCTCGCCGTTTGAGACGGGACAGGAAGCGATTCGTCATACAGAAGGGAACGGGGGGCGAACTGCGCATCTCGGTCAGGGCGATCGAAAGCCTTGTACAGAAGTGCGTGGACATGCACCAGGAAATGCAGACCTCTTCCATGACGGTTTCAAACAGCAGGGAAGGCGTGTTCATCGACCTGGACATCTCCCTCGCCGGGAACATCAGCATCCCGCTCGCGGTGGCGTCCCTGCAGAAGCAGATCAGACAGTACCTGCTCGCGTCCTCAGGCATCGATGTGAGGGAAGTCCGGGTCTCGGTGGAGACCGCGGAGAGGGATATCCGCGAATCACCCTACAGGGTCGACGCGCAGGAGCCTTCCCTTCCCAAGGGGGAAATCCCGCCCCCTCCTGACCCAAAACCCATGAAAAGGGGTCTTTTTCGCCGCGCTGTCTCCCCTCGCCAGGAGGCGCCCGACAGCGCTTCCCATCCGGAGCCCGGGGAGGAAACGGCACAGGGGCCGCCTGACGCTCAAAGCGAGCCGCTGCCGCCCGGGGGCGAAGCCGAGGAAAGACGCGGGGACACTTGAGGCCCCCTGCGTCCCGGGACCACCGCGATAGGAGAGGGTGCACATGAGCAAACTGGACGAGACGATCGGCAGCATCACCAAACCGGGCACTGCGGCCGGGAAGCTGTTCTACGGGAGCGTTTTTTTCATCGCTGGGATCCTCTTTACCCAGATCGGTTTCTGGAACACGCTGCTGGTCATCCTGCTGACTGCCATGGGCCTGTTTGTCGGTTCTTCCCCGAGCCTGCGCGAAAGTGTCAGCGGCCTTGTGAACAAATGGTTCCCGCCCAAGGGCCAAAGGGTGACCTACGACGCGGAGGATCTCGAAAAGGTCCACAAAGCCCTGGACAAGAGCGACAGAAGCAGCCAGAAGTGACCCGGCTTCGCCCGTCAGCCTGAGCGGGGCGTCTGCCGGAGGGGGAAGGATACGTTTGCCAGATGCCACGACACGCGGCGCGAAGGGCGGCGATGCAGCTGCTTTACGAGCAGATGATGGGCGGAGAAGGGGGCGGCGAGACCCTCGACGGACTGATCGGGTATCCTCGCGACGAGGAGGACCTTCGCTATATTGAGACGATCGTCGCCGGGGTCGCTTCCGGCGCGGCAGCGCTGGACGGGGTCATCGCGCTGCACAGCGCGAAAAGGGAGCTCGGCAGGATTCCCGTCGTGGTCAGGGCCATCCTGCGCCTGTCGCTGTATGAACTGATGTTTTTGCGCGACGTGCCGGTCAGCGTCGTGATCAACGAAGCCGTGGAGCTTGCCAGGATGTTTGCGCAGGAAAGCGACGGACGCTTCATCAACGGGGTGCTGGGCGCCTATGTCAGGGAGATCCCGGCCGGATGAACGCAGCCCTTGGCATTGACACGAGCTGCTACGTCACCTCCTGCGCCCTGGTCGGATCTGACCTTGAGCTCATCGCTTCCCAGAGGAAAACCCTTGCGGTCAAGCCGGGAACGACAGGCCTTCGCCAGAGCGAGGCTTTTTTTGAGCACGTCAGGCAGTTTCCCGGCGTGTTCGCAGATACGGTGCGGGCCGGCCCCGGCGTCAGGATCGCCGCGGTCTGCGCCTCAGACAGGCCCTCGGACAGGGAGGCTTCCTATATGCCCGTTTTTCTGGCGGGAGCCGCGTTTGCCCAAACCTTGTCCTCCGCGCTTGCCGTCCCCTGCTTTCGCACGACGCATCAGAGAGGGCATATCGCTGCCGCCGCCATCGGGCGCCAGGAGCTCCCCGATCCCTGCCTTTGCGTCCACTTGTCCGGGGGGACGACCGAGGTGCTTCTCCTCCGGGGCGGTGAGCCGGCCGAAGTGCTCGCCTCTTCGCTGGACCTTCATGCCGGACAGCTGGTGGACAGGCTGGGGGTGCTCCTGGGGCTCCCTTTCCCTTCGGGCCCCCTCCTTGAGGAGCTGGCCCGCCAAGGGACGGCCGCAGGCCGCTATCCGGTGCGTTTCACGGACGCCGGCTGCCATCTGTCCGGGGCCGAAGCGCAGGCGGCGGCGGACATCGCCGACGGGAAGCTGCACAGGCAGGACATCGCCGCTGAAATATTCGACGCCCTGTCCAGGTGCGTTCTGAAGATGCTGTCGGGAGCGGCCGGCTCGTCCGGGGTACGGGTGGCCCTGGTCACAGGCGGCGTGGCCTCCTCCGCGCTGCTGAGGGAAATGATGGCGCTCAGGAATGCGAAGCGCCGCCTGGGCCTCGAGCTCCTGTACGGGCGGCCGGAGCTGGCCGGGGACAACGCCGCCGGCGTTGCCCTCATCGGGGCGAGACGCGCTTTCTGCCTTGACGGGGGGCATCTGCTTTGACAGCGCGGCGGCGTCGCCCGTGTGAAGCCGCGGGGGGGACGGCCGTGCGATGAGCGTCCTGTCCGTGTCTGACCTCAACGAGTACGTGCGCCGGACGCTCGCCTCCGACCCCATGCTCCACGGCATCTCCGTGCGCGGGGAGATCAGCAATTTCAAGCGTCACATATCGGGGCACGTCTATTTTTCGCTCAAGGACGACGCAAGCAGGATCGCCTGCGTGATGTTCAGGCAATATGCCCAGTCCCTTTCCTTCGCGCCCTCTGACGGCGTGCGCGTGGTGCTCATCGGATCTGCCGGATTATACACGGCGGCGGGAAGCTATCAGTTCTACGCGGAAGGCATGACCAGGGATGGCCTGGGGGAGCTGTATCAGCGCTATCTGCTTCTCAAGGACAGGCTGGAGAAGGAAGGCCTTTTCGACGCGGCCCGGAAGCGTCCGCTTCCCCTTCTGCCGCGGGCGGTCGGAGTGGTCACATCCCCGACCGGCGCCGTGTTTCACGATATCCTCACGGTTGCGCGCAGGCGCTTTCCGGGCATGCACATCATCCTCAGGCCCACGCTTGTCCAGGGCGAGGGAGCAGCCCGGGACATCTCGGAAGGGATTTTTGAGGCCGCGCTCCAGGACGAGGTGGACGTGGTCATCATCGGCCGCGGGGGCGGATCCATCGAAGACCTGTGGGCCTTCAACGAGGAGCAGGTGGTCAGGGCGATATCCCGCTGCCCCAAACCCGTCATATCCGCCGTCGGGCATGAAACCGATGTCACGCTGTCGGACTTTGCCGCGGATGTCCGGGCCGCGACGCCTTCCGCAGCCGCGGAACTGGCGGTACCGGATAAAAGCGAACTGGAACGGGCGGTCCAAACGCTTGGTTCAGGGCTCCTGTACGCCGCCCGGAACTGCCTTGCCGGGCGCAGCGCCCTCCTCGGCGACCTTGACAGGCGGCTTGGGAGCTGCAACCCCGGCCTTCGGTACGCCGCGGCCGGCAGACGCATCGCCCTTTGCGCGCAAAAAATCGCGATGGCCTGCGAGAGGAAGCTGATGAGCCTGGGGACGCCTCTTGACAGGCTGGCTGGCCGGCTTGCCGGCGTCAGCCCGCAGAAAACGCTGCGCAGGGGATATGTCATCGCGCTGGGCGCGGACCGGCCCGTGACGGGGATCATGCAGGTCCCGGACAGGATGTCGCTCGTGTTTCACGACGGCAGGGCCGAGGTGAAAACAATGCGTGTCGAAATGGGGGGACCTTTTGATGACGGAACAGACGGGAAACAGCTTTGAAAGCAGGCTGGGCGAGCTTGAGGCGCTGGTCGGGAAAATGGAAAGCGGCGGGATGAGCCTGGAGGAAACGATGGCTGCCTATGAACAGGGCATCCTTATGGCCCGAAAGCTGCAGGCGGAGCTGGAAAGCTACCAGGCGAAACTGCTTGAGCTCAAGGGCGGAGAACTCAGGGAAAAGGAGGGCGGGGATGGACTTTGAGGCCGCCTATGCGCGGTACGCGGCGCTGTCGGAAGAGGCGCTCAGGGAGGCGCTGGCCCTGCCCCAGCCGGCCCTCCCCGGGGCGGACGCCCTGCTTCGAGCCATGGGCTACAGCCTGTTTGCGGGCGGCAAGCGCCTCAGGCCCGTTCTGCTTCTGTCGGCCTACCGCATGTTCAGCAAAGACCTGCGGCCCGCCCTGCCGTTTGCGGCGGCCATCGAGATGATCCACACCTACTCCCTGATCCATGACGACCTCCCCGCGATGGACGATGACGACCTCAGAAGGGGCCTGCCGACGAGCCACAGGGTATTCGGCGAAGCGGTGGCGATCCTGGCCGGCGATGCCCTGCTCAACGGCGCCTATGAACTCATGTCGGCCAGCAGCCATCCGCGCGCCCTGAAGGCGCTGCGCGAGATCGCCCTGCGCGCGGGCGCCCTGGGGATGATCGCCGGGCAGGCAGCCGACATCGGCTGCGAAAGGAAGGCGGCGGACGCGGAGACCGTCGCGTACATCCACCGCCACAAGACGGCGGACCTCATGATCGCCCCGGTCCTGTGCGCGATGACCCTCGCAGGCGCGGGGGAGGAGGAGCTCGAAGCGGGCTACCGCTACGGCTACAACCTCGGCATGGCCTTTCAGATCGTCGACGACCTGCTGGACCTGACCGGACAGCCCGCTTCCCTTGGCAAGGATTCCGGCAAGGACAGCGGAGCGGGCAAAATGACCTGGCCGGGAACGCATGGAGGGGATCAAGCGGCTCAGGATGCCAGGCGCTTCACCCTTGCGGCGGAAGAGGCGGCGCGTTTCTTTGGCGGCAGGGGCAGCTTCCTTGCCGAGCTTGCGCAGCGCGCCCTGACAAGGGTACAATGACGGCGGAGGCCTGATTCCTGCCTCATGCAGGCGCAGGGATGTAAACCGGGAGGGACTGGGTGTCCGGACTTTTCAGCAATGATATCCTGATATGCTCCGCCTGCGCATGGTTCGTCGCGCAGCTCATCAAGACGCTCATTGATCTGCGCCTGACGAAGACGTTCAACCTGCGCCGTTTCCTCGGGATGGGCGGCATGCCCAGTTCCCACACCGCCTTCCTCGTTTCCATGACCGTGATGGTCGCCTCAAGGGAGGGGCTCGACTCCACGGCCTTTGCGCTGTCGTTTGCGCTGATGGCTGTCGTCGTTGCCGACGCGATGGGGGTTCGGTACCAGACGGGCAAGCAAAGCCATGTCATCAACCGCATCCTTCACCGCATGCTCGTTGAAGGGAAACCCCTGGGGGACGAAACGCTGCAGGAACTGGTGGGGCATACACCGACGGAGGTGTTTTTCGGCGCGGTGATCGGTCTGGCCATGCCGCTTTTTTTCAAATGAACGCGCGGGAGGTCGCCTGATGGACTTTTTTCTTGAGGAAGTCGTCTCACGGAAAAATAAGGGCGCGGAGGCCCTGTTGTACGCGCTGGCCATCATGATGATGGGGCTCTGCGGCGCCTACGTCGTCTTCATGTTCTTTCCTCTGGTCAACGAAATCATGGCGAACGGTTTCAGCCTGCCGCTCGCCCTTCAGTCCGCCGTGTTCCTCCTGATGGCCGCCATCTGCGTCTTCCTGTTCCTTTCAAAGGATCGTATCCGGACCGAATATGAGTATACGTTCACAAACGGCACGATGGATTTCGCGAAGGTATTCAACAACAGGAAGCGCAGGAACCTGGGCACGATGAACATCAGCAACGTGGAAGCCTGCGGAAAGGTCGCCTCCGGAAGCTTTCGGAGGTTCATCTCCATGCCGGGCGTGAAACGGCTGAACTGGTTTCTCAACCGTGACGCCGACCTCTTCTTTTTCTACTTTGTGAAGAATGGCGTCCGGACGGTGATGGTGATCGAGCCGAGCGGCGCCATGACCAGCCTGATCGTCAAAGCGGCGGGGCAGGGGAAATACCAGCAGAACTGAAGGCGCATAGGATGGACTGCTATCTGGACAACAGCGCGACGACGAGGCCGACTCAGGCAGTCATCGACGCTGTGACAATGTCGATGGCGGAGGGTTTCCACAACCCCTCCGCCCTCTACGCCCCTGCGCTGACGGCGGAAAAACGCATGGACGCCTGCCGGGTCCGCGTGACCGGCGCGCTGCGCGGAGGCAAAACGGTGGTGTTCACCTCGGGCGGGACGGAAGCGGCGAATCTTGCCGTCCTCGGCTCTCTTCAAAAGCGCGGCCGGAAGGGGAGGATCCTCCTGTCCGCCGGCGAACATCCCGCGGTCAGGGAGCCTTGCCTGTGGGCCGGAAAGCAGGGCTTCGAAGTGCTGGAGATCCCTCTGACCCCAGAGGGGCACGCCGATTGCGAAGCCTTTTGCGCCCTGGCGAATCCCGATACGATCCTGGTCTGCGTGATGCAGGTGAACAACGAGACCGGAGCCCTCCAGCCCCTTGAGCGGCTGCTGGGGATCCGGGACCGACAGTGCCCCGGGGCGGTCTTCCTCGCCGATGGCGTCCAGGGCTTTCTGAAGGTTTCACCCGGCCTGTTCTCCCTTGGGATCGACGCTTACGTGCTTTCCGGGCACAAGATCCACGGGCCCAAGGGGATCGGCGCCCTTGTCCTCAATGACGCCGGCCGCATCCAGCCGGTCCTTTTCGGGGGGGGACAGGAACAGGGGTTGAGGCCTGGGACGGAAAACACGCCGGGAATCGCGGGCCTTGACGCGGCCATTGCGACCTATCCGGCGGAAAACCGGATGCGTCAGCTCAAGCTTCGCCTTTTTGAGCGGCTGCGGGAGGCGGTCCCCGGGCTTGTTGTCAACGGCCCCGATCCTTCGTCTGCGGAGGCGGCGGACCATATCCTGAACCTGTCCTTCCCGCCCGTCAGAGCTGAAACGATGCTCCATGCCCTTGAAAGCGAAGGCGTCTTCGTCAGCAGCGGATCGGCCTGCTCGTCAAAAAGCCGCAGGACGAGCGCGGTGCTCAGAGCGATGCGCATCCCAGAACCGATCGCTTCCTGCGCTGTGCGCTTCAGCCTCAGTCCCTTCACCACCGATGGCGAGATCGACTGCGCAGCGGACTGCGCGGCCAGGAAGTATCGCCAGCTTAGACACCTCACCAGACGCTGAAACCGGGAGGATTGCCCATGACAAGGGACCTTTTGCTGGCGACCTATTCGGAAATCTACCTGAAGGGACTGAACCGCCCTTTTTTTTTGAGGCTGCTCCTTTCAAGGGTCAGGGACGCCGTCCGGCCCCTGGGCGCGACGGCGGCGCTGCATGACAGCAGGCTTCTGATCAGCGGGATGGACGATACGGACGCCTGCGTTGAAAAACTCAGAAAGGTCTTCGGGATCCATTCCGTCTTCAGGGCCGTCGAAATGGAGAAGGACGATTTCAATGCCGTCTGCCGCCAGGCCGCCAACATGATGGAAGGGCTGACAGGGACCTTCAAGGTGGCCGCGCGGCGCGCGGACAAGCGCTACGTCCCGGATTCCCCGCAGATGTGCGCAGCCGCGGGAGACCTCATCCTCAGGCGCTGCTCCAATCTGCGGGTCGACGTGAAGCGCCCCGCGCACGTCCTCAACATCGAGATACGGGACAAGGCCTATCTCTATGTGAGGGTCTTTCCTGGCGCGGGAGGCATGCCCGTGGGATCCAACGGCCGGGCTGCGCTGCTGCTTTCGGGCGGGATCGACAGCCCTGTCGCCGGGTACCTGACTGCCAAGCGGGGCGTCGAGCTCTGCGCGGTCCATTTCCATTCCTTTCCCTATACGGGCGAACGCTCCAAACAAAAGGTGATCAGCCTGGCCGGAGCGCTGTCGGAATATTGCTGCGGCCTGAACGTATATGTCGTGCCGTTCACGGAGCTGCAGACGAGGATCCATGAAAAATGCCCCCCCGCCTACGCGACGCTGGTCATGCGCCGCCTGATGATGCGCATCGCGTCGCTCATCGCCCAAAGGGAAGGGGCGCAGGCGCTTGTCACCGGAGAATCCATCGGGCAAGTCGCCAGCCAGACCATGGACGCGCTGTGCTGCACGGACGCCGCCGCCGACAGGCCGGTCTTCCGCCCGCTGATCGGCTTTGACAAGATCGAGATCATCGAACGCGCGAAAGCGATCGGGACCTATGACTTGAGCTGCCTTCCCTATGAAGACTGCTGCACGGTCTTCACCCCGAGGCACCCCGTGACGCATCCGAAGCTCGAGAGGGCCGTGCTCGCCGAGAACGCGCTCGGCGACGTCTCTGCGCTCATCAGGGAGGCGACAGACGCAGCAGAGATCATCGTCCTGCCTGGCCCCGGGCAGTCCTGGGACGGCGACAGACAGGCTTGACATCTGTCCGGCAGCGAGTATACTGTCCCTGTCAAGTGCGTTCGCTTGACAGGAGGCACTTGTGCGGGACGGGGAGGAGAGCCTGGCCGGGAGGATCGATTACGGTCTCCTGTCGTCCTTCTATGGGCCGCTGCTGACCCCCCGGCAGAAAAGCATGGTGGAGCTGTATTGCGACGAGGACCTTTCCATCGGGGAGATCAGCGCGCAGCTCAGCGTCAGCCGTCAGAGCGTACACGACACCCTTCGGCGCGCCTACGCGAAGCTTGATGAAGCCGAACGGAAACTGTGCCTGCTCAGACGCTTCAACGAGGCGGCCGGCGCGATGAAGCGCCTCAGGGGCCTCCTCGCGCGCGCGTCCGTGCAGTGTCCGGGTTCCGAAGATCTTCCGGAGGCGGTCAGGACGCTCGACGAGTACCTCTCAAAGGAGGAGCAGTAGGTGGCTTTTGAAGGCCTGTCCGACAAGCTGCAGCAAGCGTTCAAAAAGCTGACCGGCAAAGGGAAGCTGAACGAGCAGAACATCAGGGATGGAATGCGCGAGGTCCGCATGGCCCTGCTTGAGGCCGACGTCAACTACATGGTCGTCAAGGACTTCATCAGGAAGGTGAGCGAACGCTGCGTCGGGACGGAGATCCTCTCTTCCCTCAACGCGGGCCAGCAGGTGGTCAAGGTGGTCAGCGAGGAGCTCACCCTGCTGATGGGCGGCTCGAACTCGAGGCTAACCTGGTCTTCCTCGCTGCCCAGCATCTACCTGCTGTGCGGGCTGCAGGGCTCCGGCAAGACCACCATGTGCGCGAAACTTGCGGGCATGCTGCGCAGGCAGGGGAAAAGGCCCCTGCTCGCCGCCTGTGACATCTACCGTCCGGCGGCGATCAGGCAGCTGCAGATCCTTGGCGAAAAGGCAGGGGTGCCTGTCTTTGAGAAGGGAACGCAGTCCCCTGTTGCCACCGCAAGGCAGGCGGTGGAACAGGCGAGGCACTTCGGCAACGACGTCCTCATCATCGATACAGCGGGCCGTCTGCATATCGATGATACGCTGATGGAGGAGCTCAGGGACATCAGGCAGGCGGTCAAGCCCCAGGAGGTCCTCCTCGTCGTGGACGCGATGACCGGGCAGGATGCGGTCAATGTTGCCGCCGCCTTCAATGAAAAACTCGGCCTCGACGGGGTGATCCTGACAAAACTCGACAGCGACACGCGCGGAGGCGCCGCCCTGTCGGTTCGGGCGGTGACGGGCAAGGCGATCAAGTTCGCCGGGACAGGCGAAAAACTGGAAGATATCGAACCGTTCCATCCTGACCGCATGGCTTCAAGGATCCTTGGCATGGGCGATGTCCTGACGCTGATCGAAAAAGCCACGGAGATGATGCCGCCGCAAAAGGAGGACAGCGGGCGCAGGGGCAGGGCCCCGGACGATCTGACCCTGGAGGACTTCCTCGAACAGATGCGGCAGATACGGAAGATGGGTCCGCTGCAGAACGTGCTTGGGATGATCCCGGGGATCGGGAGCAGGATCAGGGACGCGGAAATCGACGAGAACGCGACGAAGAAACCGGAAGCGATCATCTGCAGCATGACCCGTCAGGAACGCAGGCGCCCGGAGCTGCTCAACGCCAGCAGGCGCAGGCGGATCGCAGCGGGAGCCGGGGTGACGGTGCAGGACGTCAACCAGTTGATGCGGCAGTTCGACCAAACGCGGAAAATGATGAAGCAGATGATGGGAAACAAGCGGGGCCTCATGAAGGGCATGAAGCTTCCGCCGATGGCGTGAACGAAACCGATCACTTCGGTGATTTTTAAAAACGACAGGAGGAACGATTCCATGGCAGTCAAGATCAGGCTCAAGAGGATGGGCATGAAAAAGCATCCGTTCTACCGCATCGTCGTCGCCGACGAGCGCTCTCCCCGGGATGGGCGCTTCATCGAGGAGATCGGGACCTACAACCCCATGATCAGCCCCGCGGAGATCAAGGTAGACAATGAAAAAGCGGCGGCATGGATGAAGAATGGCGCCCAGCCGACCGATACGGTGCGCCTGCTGCTCAAAAAGAGCGGCGCGATCAAGGCGTGACGCAACAGGAGAAAAGGGCATGAAAGAACTGGTTCTCTATCTTGCGAAAGCCCTGGTGGACGACACAGGGGCCGTCAAGGTCACGGAAACCGAAGGACCTGAGGGCATCATCATCGAGCTCAACGTCGCGCCCGACGATATGGGCAAGGTGATCGGAAAACAGGGGCGTATCGCCAAAGCGATCCGTTCTGTCGTCAAGGCAGCCTCCTCAAGGGGCGGGAAACCCGTCTTCGTGGAGATTCAGTGACAGGGAACAACGCCCTCCGGGGCGTTTTTTCGCGGAGGAGAGATGCTGTCAGAATATCTGCGCATCGGCCAGGTGCTCAGACCGCAGGGGATCGGCGGCGCTGTCAAGGTCAGCCCGGAAACGGATGACGCGGCCCGCTTCCTGAGGCTCAAACATGTCTGTATCCAGACGAAGGACGTCTGCAAGACCGTCGTCGTGGAGGATATCAGCGTCCGTGACCGATACGTTTTTCTCCGGCTGGACGGCGCGTCAAGCAGGGAAGAAGCGGAAGCGCAGAGGGGCCTTCCCCTGTTTGTCCTTCGGGAAGAGGCGGTGGAGCTCCCGGACGGGAGGTATTTCATCAGCGAACTCATTGGCTGCGCCGTCAGGGGCAAATCCGGCGAGGACCTGGGCGCCATACTGGAGGTCCTGCAGCCAGGCGCGAATGATGTGTATGTGATCGCGACGGCCCGGGGCCGCATGCTGCTCCCTGCGATCGCCCGCGTCGTCCTTAAGGTGGACATCCCCCTCCAGACCGTGACCATCGACGAGACAACCCTTGATGAGGTGGCCGTGTTTGAGGATTGACATCCTGACCATCTTTCCGGAAATGTTTTCCGCCCTTGACCTGAGCATCCTGGGCAGGGCGAAAAGAAACGGGCTCCTGGACGTCCGCGTCACCAACATCCGGGATTATTCCGGGAGCAGGCACAGGAATACCGACGACTATCCCTTCGGCGGCGGCGCGGGCATGCTGATGTCGCCGCAGCCCATCGCGGACGCCATCAAGGCCGTCGCGCCGGATCCCTTTGATGGGAAGCGCGTGTACATGAGTCCCCGCGGTGTCCGTTTGACCCAGGGCCTGGCGGAGGAGCTGAGCCGGGAAAACGCGCTGCTGATCCTTTGCGGGCATTACGAGGGGGTCGACGAACGGGTTCTCGAACGATACATCGATCTGGAGATATCCATTGGAGATTATGTTTTGACAGGCGGCGAACTGCCGGCGATGGTCCTTGTCGACTGCGTCGCCAGGTCCCTGGACGGCGTGCTGGGCAGCTGTGACAGCGCGTCAGAGGAGAGTTTTTCGCCCGACGGCCTGCTTGAATATCCTCAGTATACGCGCCCGAGGAGTTTTGAGGGCATGCAGGTGCCCGAAGTGCTGCTCAGCGGGGATCACGCGAAGATCCGGAAATGGCGCAGGGAGCAGGCCGTCCTCATCACATTGAAGCGGCGCCCCGACATGCTCAAGGCGGACCGCCTGTCCGATGAGGAAAAAAGGATGTCCGGACTCGCCTGAAGGCGGCCTCCCGGCGCCGGCAGGGGTTGCGCCCTGTTTTTTTATGTCCCTTTGAAAAGCAGGAGTTTAGGCTCAGGGCGCAGTATCTTACATATGCCGGACAAGGATGTCTGCAGGGTTGCGCGACGGGAGGCGGCTTTGGTGAGCGTCAGGGAGAGTCTGGAGATGCAGGAGATGGAAGGGCTGTCTCCCTTCGCGGCAAAAAGCGCGCTGTCGAAGGGGCGCCTGAACCCCGTCACGCCCTGCGGCCTCAGGACGGAATTCCAGCGGGACCGTGACAGGCTGATCCATTCGAAAAGCTTCCGCAGACTTCAGTTCAAGACACAGGTCTTCCTGTCTCCCGAAGGGGATCACTACCGGACGCGCCTGACGCATACCCTGGAGGTATCTCAGGTGGCAAGGACGCTGGCCCGTGCGCTGAAGCTCAACGAAGACCTGACCGAAGCGATCGCCCTCGGCCACGACCTGGGGCACACCCCCTTTGGCCACATCGGGGAGAGGACGCTGGACCGGCTGGGTTCAAAGGGATTCAGACACAACGAACAGAGCCTCCGGGTGGTCGAAGCCCTGGAGGGCGGACGCGGCCTGAACCTGACCTGGGAGGTACGGGACGGAATCGTCAATCATTCCGGGGACGGAAAGCCCCAGACGCTCGAAGCGCGCGTTGTGGCGAAAGCGGACAGGATCGCATACATCAACCACGATATCGACGACGCGCTGCGCGCGGGGGTCATCAAGCCCTTCGAACTGCCGGCCGACTGCCTCAAAGTGCTCGGACAATCCCACGGGGAACGCATCGATACGATGATCCGCGATATCGTCGAATCAAGCTTTGGCAGGCCTGACATCCTGTCAAGCGCGCGGGTGCAGGACGCGACGGATGAATTGAGGTCCTTCCTCTTCGAAAGGGTCTACCAGGACGCTTGGCGCCGCGACGAGGAGAGGAAGTGCGACCATGTCGTCGAGAGCCTGTTCAACCACTTCATGGGACACCCGGGCGAAATGTCCCTTGAGTTTGTCGAATCGTCCTTCCGGGAGGGGACCGAGCGCGCCGTGATCGACTATATCGCCTCCATGACGGACCGCTTCGCTATGCGCGCCTACCATCTTCAGTTCGTACCCGACACCTTTTCCGTGCTGCAGGGGCCCTGGGCGGGCTGGAACTCCGGGACGAAGGGCGGGTGACGCGCATGGCCGGCAGACTGCCCGCAGCCTGGGTGGACGAGGTCTATGTCCGGGCCGACATCGTCCAGGTCGTGTCCTCCTACCTGCCTCTGAAAAAGAAAGGGCGGAACCATTGGGGCCTGTGCCCGTTTCACAGCGAGAAGACGCCCTCCTTCTCCGTCAACCCCGAACTGAACGTCTACTACTGTTTCGGGTGCAAGGCCGGCGGCAATGTTGTCCAGTTTGTGATGGAAATGGAAAGGCTGACGTATCCGGAAGCCCTGCTTCACCTGGCCAGGCAGCTCAGGCTGCAGCCGCCGGACCTGTCGGAAGAACCCGGCAAGGAAAAAGAGCGTTCCCTGCAGGAAAGGCTTCACGAAGCAAACCGCGAGGCAGCAAGGTACTATCATCATCTGCTCTGGAGTGAAAAAGGGGCCGAAGCGCTCTCCTATCTCAAGCGGCGGGGGCTGGACGACACGATGATCCGGCGCTTCGGCCTGGGCGCCAGCGGGGACGGCTGGGACGGCCTGTGCGGACACCTGCTCGCCAAAGGGTTTTCAGAGGAGGAACTCAGACTGGCAGGTCTGGTCCAGGTCAGGGAGAAGAACCGCTATGACGTGTTTCGCGGCCGCGTCATGTTTCCCATCATCGACCTGTACGGGCGGACCGTCGGCTTCGGCGCCCGCGCGCTGGGGACCGCGCAGCCAAAGTACCTGAACACATCGGATACGCCGGTCTTCAACAAGAGGATGACGGTGTACGGGATCAATCTTCTGAAAAAGCAGCGGGACCTTCGGCGCATCATTCTCGTGGAAGGCTACATGGATGTGCTTGCCCTGGACCAGAGCAGCGTCCCGGGCGCCGTCGCCACGCTGGGGACTTCCCTGACCGGCGAACAGGCGCGTTTGATGAAGCGCTTCGCGCCCGAGGTCTGGATATCCTATGACGGGGACGAACCAGGCCAGCAGGCCACGCTGCGGGCGATCGAAGTGTTCGAACGCGAAAGCTTCCCGGTCAGGGTGATCGGCTATCCCGACGGTTTGGACCCGGACGAATTCATCAGGAAGCATGGCGCAGGCGCCTTTCTTGACCTCAAACCCGTCTCCGCTTTCGCGTTCCGTTTGCGGCGGCTCGAGAAAGCCTATGACCTGTCTGCCCAGGAAGGCAGGACGGGTTTCGCCAGGGAGGCCGCCAGGCTGCTCGCCGGTCTGCGTGAACCGGTGGAGATGGAGCTGAGCCTCAAAACACTGTCGGTCAAGACGGGATTCTCCATCGAAACGCTCAAGGAGCAGGTCGCGTCAGGGCGAAGGCAGCAGATACCGCCTGTGCCGGAACCGGCGCGCCGTACGCCCGCGCTGAAACGGAAGCCGGACGCCGCGCCGGAAAACCAGGCCGAGAATACCCTTCTCTCTCTTCTTGCCAGCGGGTACCTGCCCGCCGGGATGGTCAGCGAAGACGATTTCGTCACGATGGAACGCAAGGCCCTCGCGCGGCGGCTCATCGGCGGAGAACGGCCTGCCGCGATTCTCGCAGAGTGCGGGGAAGGGCCCGAAAGGGCGGCCGTGGTCGCGGTCTTTGCAGGTCAAACCGACCTGGACAGGGACCAGGCGGCAGCGGCGGCGGAAGAGTGCCTCAGGACGCTGAAAATCGGGAGGCTCATGGGCCAGATCGCAAAGCAAAGGGCTGAAATGGAAAAAATGGATGCGCAGCAGAAGGGGAAGTCCCTGGAGGACATCATGGCGCTGAGCGCGGAGATCAAGCGCCTCAGGGGCATGGCAGCCAACGGAAAGGACGTGGTGTAATTGGCTTCAAAGACAGATGAGAAGGCGGACGTGAGACTCAAGGAGCTTTACGAGCATGCCCGCTCAAAAGGCAGCATCACCTACGAGGAGATCTTCAGCGCGCTGTCAGCCGCCGAAGTCGATCCGGAGCAGTTTGAACTGATCCTTGAAACGCTGGAGTCCTTCGGCGTGCGCGTGACCAGGGACGGGGAGGAAGAACGCCCGGTCTCGCCGAGGCAGGAAGAGCCTGAGGAAGAGATCGACCTGTCGATCCCCGACGTCGTCAATATCGACGACCCGGTGAGGATGTATTTGAAGGAAATCGGCAAGGTGTCCCTGCTGACCGCCGAAGAGGAGGTCGGGATCGCCAAAAGGATGGAGGCCGGGGATGAAACTGCCAAGCGCCAGCTGGCTGAAGCGAACCTGAGGCTCGTGGTGTCAATCGCCAAGCGGTATGTGGGCAGGGGCATGCTGTTTCTGGATCTGATACAGGAGGGCAATCTCGGCCTGATCAAGGCGGTCGAGAAATTTGATTACCGGAAAGGATACAAATTTTCCACCTACGCCACCTGGTGGATCAGGCAGGCGATCACGCGGGCCATCGCCGACCAGGCGAGGACCATCCGCATCCCGGTGCACATGGTGGAGACGATCAACAAGCTCATCCGTATCTCCAGGGGGCTCCTCCAGGAGTACGGCCGCGAACCGACGCCTGAGGAAATCGCCAAAGCGATGGGGATCAGCGAAAACAAGGTGCGCGAGATCATCAAGATCGCGCAG
>CAZLYF010000039.1:0-20108 GCA_964563725.1 uncultured Oscillospiraceae bacterium | reverse complement strand
CATGATTGCCGGAGGGATCGACATTTCCGTAGGCGGAATCACCGCCCTGGTGGTGATGTCGTGCGTGCTTCACCTTGACTTTCAAGGCGGAAGCGTTTTTACCGCGATCTTGCTGGCGCTGGGGATCGGGCTTGGCTTTGGTATCATTCAGGGCTATTTGGTTTCCTATTTGGAGATCCAGCCCTTCATCGTTACCCTGGCCGGCATGTTTTTTGCCAGGGGAATGACGACCATCGTCAGCGTTGAGCCCCGGGCCGCGCGGCATGCCGCCTTCCTGGCGCTGAAGGACGCGCGCGTCGAGATCCCATGGCTGGGCTATGTCGCCAAGAACGGAGCGCTTATTCCCGCGCGGCTGGAGACAGGCGTCCTCATCGCCCTGGCGGTCGTCATCGCCGTTTTCGTCCTGCTGAGAAAGACAAGGCTCGGACGCAACTTCTACGCCATCGGCGGCAACAGCCAGAGTGCGCTGATGCTTGGCATCAACGTGAAGCGGACCAGATTCTGGTCCTTTGTTCTCAGCGGATCGCTGGCGGGCCTGGGTGGATTTGTTTTCCTGACGCATACGGGAGCGGGCAACGCCACCATCGCGGCAGGAGCCGAGATGAACGCCATCGCGTCGTCCATCATCGGCGGCACGCTGCTCACCGGCGGCGTCGGCAGCGTGATCGGCACGCTGTTTGGCGCGCTCACCCTGACCACGATCAAATCCATTGTGATCGCCTCCGGGCTCAGGGAGCCCTGGTGGCAAAGCATCACCACCGGCGCGATGCTCTGCTTTTTCATCCTGCTGCAAAGCGTCGTGCTGGCCAATCGGGGCAAAGGCGGGTTCAGGAAAAGGCCAGGCTGACCGCCTTGGCGGCATGGATCCGCGTCGTGTCGAACACAGGCAATGCCGTGTCCTCCTGCCTGATCAGCATCCCGATTTCCGTGCAGCCCAGGACCACGCCCTGGGCGCCCTTAGCGGCAAGTCCTTCCATGATGCGCAGGTATTCCTTCCTCGACGCTTCCGAAACGATTCCCATGCAGAGTTCGTCAAAAATGACCCTGTTGACGGTCCCGATGTCCGGGGGGGCCGGGAGGAGGACCTCGATGCCGGCGTCCTCCAGTTTCGAGCGGATGAAGTCCTGCGTCATGGTGTACCGGGTGCCCAGCAGCGCCGCCTTCGAAAGCCCCCGCGCTTTCATCGCCTCGGCCACGGCCCCCGCGATATGGATGACCGGGACGCTGACGCTCCCCTGGACCTGGGGGGCGACCTTGTGCAGCGTGTTCGTGCAGATGAGGAGGAAGCCGGCCCCCGCCTGTTCGAGTTTCACGGCGATCGCGGACAGCATCCGCGCGCAGCCGTCCCAGTCCCCGGCGGCCATGGCTCCTTCGATTTCGGCAAAGTCGACGCTGTAGAGCAGGATCTTCGCCGAATGGAAGCCGCCCAGCCTGGTTTTCACGGCTTCATTGATGAGCTGATAATAGGTCACGGTGCTTTCCCAGCTCATGCCGCCGATCAGTCCGATGGTTTTCAACTGTCGACCCTCCCTATCATGATCCAATGGAATCGCGCTGTTCTGGGCGGATTGTAGCACCGCCCGTCCGCGGAGACAAACAGGAATGTCCGCCGATTGTTGACAGTTCAAAGCGCGGAACATAAAATCGTGGCATAGCATCCGTCGATCGGATCACCACCGGGCAGGGCCCCCTGCCGATGCGTCATGGGACCTCCCCGGCCGCCCGAACAGGAGTAAACAGAATGAAACACACAAGGAAAGCAATGAAGCGCCTGGCCTTCCTGCTTGCCCTGGCCTGCGCCGCGGGCCTGCTGGCCCCGGTGGGCCAGGCGGGCACGGCGCCGGCCGCAGCGGACGCCCCGGACACCGCTTCCCTGAAGATCCTCACAGGGGACAACATCGCCGGGCTTGCCCAGATTGCGCAGATCGGGAAAGGGGAGCCGCACGCGGCGCTGTGGTCGCCCGACGGGGAAACGGTCGCCCTGGCTACGGGGACCGGGGTCCAGCTGTTCGACGGGCGCACGCTTGCGCCCATTGCACTGCTGCCCTGCGGCTACGCCAGGCTCCCCGCCTGGAGCGCGGACAGCGCCCTGCTGGCCGTGGGTGTTTCCCGCGGCACAAAGGATGAGATCCAGCTCTGGGACGTCGCGGAAAAACGCCTGCTCTTCACCATCGCCCAGGACCGGACAGTCAGCGCGCTCTGGATCAACCAGGAAAAGAAAGAGCTGATCGCGCTCGGGCAGCAGCAGTCCGGCAAGGACAAATACGGCATGGTCCAGCACAAATCCTGGCTGGACAGCTACCAGCTCAAAAACGGCAAACGGAAAAGCAGCGCCGGATTTCAGTCCGGGGACAAGCAGCTGATGAATTTGAGCCTGTCCCCGGGCGGGAAAACGATTTTTGGCGCTGGCCTCAAAGAGTTTGGCGTCTGGAATCTCAAGGGGAAGCTGCTGTACAAGGCGCCGATCGCGGCGCCCATGGCGGCCGCGGGCGTATCCGACGGCACCCTGGCGGCCATCGTCAACCTGACCCGTCCGACCAGCGTCCAGATCGTCCATCTCAAGGGGAAGACCGCGCCTTTCGAACTCGATCCGGGAGCCCGGGTCGGCAGGATGGAGCTGGACGCCACCGGGAAAAAGCTCCTCCTGTACACCTCCGACGGCTACCAGGCCTACGACCTCCAGTCCCACCAGCTGGAAACGTCCCTGCCGTTCAGGGAATACGCGGCGCTCGGGCCAAGGCTCAGCGCGGATCTGAAGCGCCTGGCGATGATCGACGGAGACAAGCTCAGGCTGGTCGAAATCGCAACAGGGTCCGAACTCGGGGTCCAGGACGGGTTCCTGGACCGGGCCTGGCAGGTGGCGGCCAGCAGCGACAGGCTGGCTGCATCCAAGGGCAGTTCCTGGAACAGGGACGTGCGGATCCTGCTGTGGGACCTCAACAGCCTTCAGGAGATCCCCATCGCAAACCCGCCGCCGCTGAAGGAAACCGTCGCCGACCTGTTCATCACGTCAGATGGCAGCCGGCTGTCTTCCTATGCCCGGAATGAAAAGGCCATCCGGTTCTGGGACATGCGGGACGGGTCCCCGGAGGGGGAAAAGGGCTTCGAATACGCGCTCCATGGCGGCTGCGTCAGCGCGGACGGCCTGACGCTGGCCGTGGGCGCCGCCGGCCTGTTCGAAGTCTGGCCCCTGCAGGGCGCGGCGCCCGTTGCATCAGTCGGCATGAACAGCTTTGTCACCTGCCTGTCCCTGAGCGCGGATGGCGGCCGCGTCGCGGCTTCCGACGGCTCCACGGTCCTCGTCCGGGACCTGAAGGAAGGGAAGGAGCTGATGGGCTTTTATGACGAGGAGGCCGGCAGCCTCTCCCTGAGCCCCGACGGCGGGTCGCTGGCCGTGTCCTTCCTTGGCAAGAAAGGCTATTCCGTCAAGCTCTACGACGCGGACACGGGCAAGGCCGGGCGGAGCTATCCGCTCGGCGACGAGTTCCATGCGCTGGGCTTCAGCCCCGACGGGGCCCTGCTGGGAGCCAGCGCCTATGACGGCGGCCTCGTCTTCCTCGACGCGCGGAGCGGAGAACACCTGTTCACGCTGTGCTGTTCCGTATCCGATTTCGCCTTCTCGCCCGACGGCCGGCTGGTCGTCACCGCGTCCTCCGACGGCACTGTCCGCGCCTGGGGCGTCCGCTGAAAGGGGCCGTAGCCAAACGCGCAGCTCATCGCCCAGGGAATGACTTCAGCAGGCGCCTGGGAAAGCGTTGAAATCCTCCGCGCCCACGCTGCCGTCTACAGCAGGTGGATGCCGCCGATATTGACCGACGGCAGGGTCTCTTTCATGAGGATGCTGCATTCCATGCGCACCTCCTTTGGTTCGATGCGCCTTTTGTCCATCAGCAGCTCGTGCAGCAGGATGATCGCCTGGTACCATTCTTCGGCCGGCCTTTGGTAAATCGTCGCGCCTACGATGCCCTGGCCGATGAGTTCCGGCAGGGCAGGGCTGTATTCGTGCCCGAATACCTTCACGCTTCCGTTGGGGCGCGTGTCGCGTACGGCGCGGGCCGCGTGCTCAAAGAAGCCGTTGCTGACGTAGATCGCGTCCAGCGAGGGAAACGCGCCCATGGCTGAGACGGCGTTGTCATGGACGTTTTTGCAGATATCCTGGTCCGTGACGCCCGATACGGGGATCACCCTGAGCAGGTTCAGGCTCGTAAGCTCCTGGCTGATCTTGCTCAGCACGCCCGCAATGCGCCGCTGGGTGCCGTTGAACTTGTAGTTCGGCGCGAGCACCACGAGACTGCATCGTTCTCCGCAGAACAGCGATATGAGACGGGCCGCAAGATTGCCCAGCAGAAAATCGTCCGGGCCCAGGTGGAACGCGCAGCGGCTGACGGAGGCGGCGGGGTTGACGACCGTGGCGTACGGTATTTCCGGCGGGATGTGTTTTTCGATCTGCTCCGCGGAGGAATCGTCCACGGGAGTCAGCAGGATGCCGTTGACCCCGCTCTCCACCAGCCTGTCGATCGATTCCACCTGATCGCGTATATCGTAGGTTTCGATGTGGTCGATCATCAACTCCGCGCCAAACGGAAGCAGCTTGCTGCGGGCCGCCTCGATCCCGCCGGCGATTTCCGACCAGAAGGCGCTGTCGACCATGGGATAGGTGATCCCGATGCGAAGGTTTTTCTTCCGGTTCACCAGGGCGCGCGCGATCTGGCTGGTACGGTAGTCCAGCTTCCTGACCGCGTTGAGGATCGCTTCCCTCTTGGCGGCGGATACGCGGCCGCGTTCGTGCAGCACGCGGTCCACCGTGCCGATCGAAACGCAGGCCTCCCGTGCGACGTCCTTGATGGTTGGCTGGCGGGCCATTCTTTTTGCTCCCATATCAACAGGATCCGTTTGTTCAAGACCTCAAATCCGAACCGCGTTCACCACTCCGCAACGCTGCCGTCCTCCATATGGTTTACGGGGTTCTTCCATTCGTGGCCGGCCTTGCCCATCTCGCGGACAGAAGCTTCGTTCACCGCCACACCGAGCCCCGGGCTGCCGGGACGTTTCACAAACCCCTTCTCGTACTGGAACGCGCCGGCGTTTTCGATGTATTTGGACATCTCGTTTCCCTGATTATACGCCATTCCGAGGCTTTGCTCCTGGAGGCAGGCGTTGATCGAACAGAAATCCACCTGCAGGCAGGCCGCGAAAGCGACAGGCCCCAGAGGGCAGTGCGGCGCGATCGCGACGTCGTGCGCTTCCGCCATGGCGGCGATGCGGCGGACTTCGGATATGCCGCCCGCGTGGCACAGGTCGGGCTGGATGATATCGACATATCCCTTCTGCAGCATGTTCTTGAAGCCCCAGCGGGTGTAATTGCGTTCGCCTGCAGCCAGCGGGATGCTGCTTGCGGCGTGCAGTTCCGCGAAGGCCTCCTCGTTTTCCGTCAGCACGGGCTCCTCCACGAACAGGATGCGGAAGGGCTCGATCTCCTTGAGCAGCGTCCTGGCCATCGCCTTGTGCGGCCTCGCGTGGAAGTCGATGGCGATGTCCAGGCTGCTGCCCACCGCTTCGCGGATCGCCTGGAGCTTTTTGCAGAGATTGTCGATCTCTCTGAAATCATTGATCCATCCAGCCAGATCCACGCCCAGCATCTTGACTTTCCGGAACCCGAGGCTCAGCTTTTCCCTGGCGCTTTCAGCGGCTTCCTCCGGCGAATCCGAAGTGATCCAGCTGTAAACCTCCATTTTGTCCCGCACTTTGCCGCCCAGCATTTCGTAGATGGGCACGCCGAGCGCCTTGGCTTTGATGTCCCATACCGCCTGGTCGATCCCCGAAAGCGCGCTGGTGAGCACCGGCCCGCCGCGGTAGAATCCCCCGCGATAGAGCGTTTGCCACAGGGCCTCCACGTTGCGCGGGTCACTGCCGATCACGCAGCCGGACAGTTCGTGCACGGCGGCCTCGGTCGCCCCCGCATGTCCCTCCACCACCGGCTCGCCCCAGCCGGTCAGCCCGTCGTCGGTTTCCAGCCGCAGCATCAGCCAGCGCGGCAATACGCGGAAGGTTTCCAGCTTTGTGATCTTCATCGCGCGTCCACCCCGTAATAATCGTTTTCCGGCAGGATCGGCAGCAGGGCGCCGCCATCGATGGTGATGCAGTTGCCCGTCATGTAGGCGCAGGCGTCGGAGGCGATGAAGGCAACGATCCTGGCGATCTCCTCCGGTTCCGCGAAGCGCCTGAGCGGTATTTTGGGCTTCGCGAGCTGCACGGGATGGTCCTTGGGCCACTCGACGTCTGTGTACCCCGGCGCGATGGTGATCACCCGGATACCGTACGGAGCCAGTTCCAGCGCGGCGCTTTTGCCAAACTTCGTGAGCGCGGCCTTGGTCGGCCCGTAGATGTTCGCCTGCGGCCAGCATCCGTCCACATGGTTGGAGGATATATTGATGACCAGCCCCGGCTTGCCGTTCGCCACCATGTTCCTTGCGGCGTACTGGGTCCCGAAGAAGGCGCCTTTCCAATCGCTGAAGGTGATCTCCCGCCATTGCTCCTCGGTCACGTCAAGAAACGGGTAGAATTTGCTGATGCCCGCGTTGTTGACCATCAGGTCGATCGGGCCGATCTTGTCAAAAAACTCATCGAAAATGCCTTGAAGCTGCCCGCAGTCGCCTACGTCCGCCTTCAGCGGTATGGCTTTGCCTCCCCGGGAATTGATCTCTTCGCATACCTTCAAGGCGTTTTCGCGGCTGTGCAGATAGTTGACGCCCACCGCGTAGCCGTTTTTGCCCAGTTCACGCGCGATCGCCCTCCCGATCCCCCGCCCGGCGCCAGTCACCAAAGCATTTCTCCCCGTCATCGAGACCACCCCATCCCTTCAAAGCCATCATTTTTCAACAGTGCAAGGAATACCGTTCTGTGTACGTTAACGCTCTCGCAGGCAATCACACGGAAGCTCATCCGATTATAGTAACAATTCCGAAAAAAATCAATCGCCTGACGCCTGTTGAGGCCTTGGATGTTTGCCGGGATGGAAGGGGCAATTTCAGCAACATTCCTCAAAACACGTTGACAACCCCAAAACGAAGGGATATAATGCGCAGCGTAGGTCAAAACATGTTCAATTTGAACAGCTCAGTGGATGTGTGTGTTTGTCCAAAAAGTGTTAACGTAAACGCAAGCGGGGCTGACTTCATGAGCTGCATCGAGTTCAAGGCGATCAACAAGTACTTTCCGGGTGTAAAGGCGCTGAGCGACATCTCGCTGCGCGCCGACAGCGGGAAGGTATACGCCTTGCTGGGCGAAAACGGGGCGGGGAAGTCAACGCTGCTGAAAATCATGAACGGCGACTATATGCCCGACAGCGGCAGCATCCTCTTTGACGGCAAGGCGCTGCATCTGGAAACCCCCAGGGATGCGATCGCCCACGGCATCAGCGTGATTTACCAGGAACGCCAGGTGCTTCGGGAAATGACCGTTGCGGAGAACGTGTTCCTGGGCAACTGGCCGCGCGTCAGGAACAAGTCGATCGATTTTGAGCGCATGAACCGGGAAACCTCCGAGCTCTGCGAACGTTTCGGCCTGCAGATCGAGCCGGACGCGAAGGTGGCCACGCTGAGCACCGCCATGCAGCAAATGGTGGAGATCATGAAAGCGGTCCGGCGCGATTCCAGGGTCATCGCGTTCGACGAACCGACGGCGAGCCTCAGCAGCAATGAGATCGACATCCTTTTCAACATCATCCGTCAGCTGAAGCAGCGGGACAAGATCATCCTGTACGTTTCCCACCGGATGAATGAGATCGCGCAGATCTCCGACATCGTGGTGGTTTTCAAGGACGGCGCGCTGGTGGGCATGGTGGAAACCGACCGGGTCACCAATGACCAGCTGATCCGCATGATGGTCGGCCGCCCGCTGGGAAAAGTGTTCGAAGAATTGGACCGCAACGCCGACATCGGGGACAAGGTGCTGGAGTTCAGGGACGTCACCACCCAATACGTATCGAACATCAGCTTTGAGGCGCGCAGGGGGGAGATCCTGGGTTTCGCCGGGCTGGTGGGCGCGGGCCGCACCGAGATCATGCGGGCGCTGTTCGGCCTGGATCACATCGAAACCGGAGAGATTTACCTGGAAGGCAAGCGGATCCGTCCCGGTTCCCCGACCGAGGCGATCCGCCTGGGCATCGCGATGGTTCCCGAGGACAGGAAAGACCAGGGGATCATTCCCAACCTTTCCGTCAAGGGAAACATCTCCGTCGCCATGCTCAAGAGCCTGGTGGGCCGTCTGGGCGCGATCGACAATGAAAAGGAAAGCCGGATCGCCGACGAGGCCATCAGGAAATACAGGATCCGCACGCCCAGCGCCGATAAACAGATCTCGCAGCTGTCCGGCGGCAACCAGCAGAAAACGGTGCTGGCGAGATGGCTCCAGATGACGCCGAAGGTGCTGATCATGGACGAGCCCACCAAGGGGATCGACGTGGGCGCCAAAGCGGAGTTCTACGGCATCATCTGCGACTGCGCCCGTGCCGGCATCACCGTGCTCCTGGTCTCCTCGGAGCTGCCGGAGATCATCGGTCTTTGCGACCGCGTCGTCGTCGTTCGCGAGGGCAGGATCTCCGCCACGGTGGACGGACGGGAAAGCAGCGAAGAGGAGTTCCTCAAATATGCCATGGCGGAAACCGATAATTCCTGAAAACCATTATGAAAGCATAGGGTGAGATCCATGCAAAGCAGCCTGATGACAAAGTTTAAGAAAAGCGATTTCATGGAAAGAATATCGCTGGTCGTCGCTTTGTTCGTGATGATCGTGCTCTTCTCCATATTCAATCCCAACTACCTGTCGGTGCAGAATTTCTCGAATATCCTCGTCGCCTGCTCGCTGATGGGTTTCATCGCGATCGCCGAAACCTACCTGATCATCGGCCTTCAGATCGACTTGTCCGCGGGCTCCCTGGCCGCTTTCTCCAGCGTGTTGGCCGCGTACCTGGTAAAGAGGGGCTTCAGCCCGGCCGTCGCGATACTGTTCGTGATTTTGGCCGGCGGCTGCATCGGCGCGCTGAACGCCGCGGCGATCAACCACCTGAAGCTGCAGCCTTTCATCGCGACGCTTGCTTCCATGTCCATCGTGCGGGGCTTCGCGTACATCCTGTGCAACGGCCGGGCGATCGGCATCGCCAACGCCAGTTTCAACGTCATCGGCTCGTACCGCCTGTTCGGTTTCCTGCCGGTCCCGGTGCTGATCCTGGTGGTGGCTTTCATCATATTCGCCTACATCCTTTCGCGCACCTATTTCGGCCGCAGCATCTATGTGCTCGGCGGCAACGCCTATGCCGCCAAACTCGCGGGCCTGAACCCCACGAAGATCATCTACAAGCTCTACATCCTGTCGGGCAGCATGGCGGCCCTGGCCGGATCCCTGCTTGCGGCCCGCATGAACTCCGGCCAGCCCTCGTCGGCCGACGGGCTTGAGTTCGACGCGGTCACGGCAGCTGTGCTGGGGGGCGCGGCCTTCACGGGGGGCACCGGCACCATTCTGGGCACGCTGCTTGGCATGCTCATCCTGCAAAGCTTCAACACCGGCCTGCTGATGCTGGGCGTGCAGACGTTCTGGCAGCAGGTGGCCAAGGGCCTTCTGCTGGTCGTGGCGCTGGCATTCGATTACCTGCGCAAACGCTCCAGAACGCGCAGAGAGGTGGAGGAAAGCAAGCGCGGCAAATGACGAATGAAATGTTTCCGCTGTCCGGACCGCGGAACGTTCAGAGTTGGCTCCTGGCCGCAGCGCGTGCGGGCGGGAGCAAGACCTGACCCAAAACCAAAAAGGAGGAAGGAAAATGAAAACTGCGAGGAAGCTCCTGGTGGCATGCATGGCGATGGCTCTGATGATGACGGCGCTTGGGGGTCTGGCATCGGCTGAAAGCGCCCCGGCGGACAAAGGCTTCAAAATCGTCGGACTGTACAAGATGGGCACGGCCGAATGGTTCCTGCAGGAAGGCGAAGCGTCCCGGCAGGTCATCGAAGCGGCCGGCGGCCAGTTCAACTACATGAACTGCGAAACGGACGGCGCGCTCTTCATGGAAATGCTGGACACCTGCATCGCCGATAAAATCGACGGCCTGCTGACCTGCATTCCTGATCAGAACCTCAGCCAGGCCGCGGTGGCGAAGCTTGCGGGCGCCGGTATCCCCGTGATCGCCTGCGACGACGCGCTGGAAGACGAGAATGGCAATCATCTCGCGCCCTGGGTCGGCATCGACGCCTACAACATCGGCAAAAACGTCGGTGATTGGGCGGTCAACTATGTCACGGAAAACAAGCTGATCGACGACGCCGGATTTGGCATCATGCTGATGACTGCCGAAACGGTATCCAGCTGCGTGCCGCGCACCGTGGGTCAAATCGACGCCCTTGAGGCGGCCTTCCCCGGCATCAGTTCCCGGATCTACAAGGCCGATCACGACACCAACATGGAAACCGGCAATGTCGCGGCCTCCGCCGTGATCACCGGCAACCCGCAGATCAGCAAATGGCTGGTGCTGGCTGTTTCCGACGAGGGCGCCGTGGGCGCCGCGCGCGCGCTTGAGACGGCGGGCCTCGCCGCGAACTCGTTCTGCGTGGGTCTCGGCGGCTATTACTGCCCCGAGGAGTTCGCCAATGAGACCTCTCCCTTCAGGGCTGCCGCATACTTCTCCGCCAAGGGCGTAGGCAGCACGGCCGCGCAAGCGATGATCGACTACCTGAAAAACGGCACGCCGATCCCGGACAAATACGCAGTCAGCGCAACGATCGTCGAATACGGCGACGACCTGGCGGCCATCATGCCCGAGTACGTCGAATAACAAGGTCCTTGGGTGAAACGCGCGGACGGGGCTGTAGAGGACTCTACAGCCCCGTTTCAGGGAGCGGCATCAGCAGCCTGCGGCCGCGTGGAAAACGGGTGTACAGCATGCAAGGGAACCTGCGGAAAATCAAATTCGAGGAGATGCTGCCCGCGGAACTTGGCGCGGTGATCCAGGGCGTATCGATCGCGTATCTTCCGGTAGGCAGCATGGAATGGCACGGCCCGCACATGGGCATGGGGATGGATACGATCAACGCGTATGCCGTCGCGCTCGGCGTGGCGGAAAAGCTGGGCGGCGCGGTGCTGCCTCCGCTCTATATGGGCACGGAACGCCGCCGTTCGCCCGAGACGCTCAAAAGGATCGGTTTTACAGGAAACGAGGAGATCACCGGGATGGACTTCCCCAAAAACAGCCTTCGGAGCATGTACTGGCCGGAAGCGCTGTTCCAGGCGATCCTCAGGCAGCAGGCGCTGTTTCTTTGCGAAATGGGCTTTCGCACCGTCGTCTTTCTCAACGGCCACGGCGCAGACAACCAGGTCGCGGCGCTTGAGGATCTCTCGGCGGAGCTTTCCACTGAAACGGGCTCGAGGGTCCTGTCCCTTTTCGTGCTGGCGGAGGGCTGCGGCGCCGGCATCGGACACGCCGGGCTGGCGGAAACCGCCATCATGCAGTCGCTGGCGCCAAACGGCGTGGACCTCTCCTTTCTTCCGGCTAAGCCCGTGAAACTGAAAAACGTGGATCACGCGATCGTCGACGGCGAAACCTTTGCAGCCGGCGGAAACGGGGACTTTACCGTTCGGCACGACCCCAGGGACGCCACCGCTGCGCTTGGGCGAGAGATCGTCGCGTATGAGATCAGGCACTGCGCGGAATCGATCGCAAACCGAAAATAGGGCGGATTCGGGCACCCGGAAGGAGGCACACGCATGGACTGCAAACAACTCCGGCACGTCGGGGAAGGCGTGCGCGTATGGAGCGAGGATATTGCCATCCCCACCTATCCCGTCGGAGAGCCGGAAAAAAATCCCATGTTCCTGGAAAAGCGGGTGTATCAGGGCAGTTCCGGCAAGGTGTATCCGTATCCGGTGATCGAGAAGATCGAAGACGAAAAGATCATGAAGCGGTACCGCGCGCTGTGCCTGGAGAACAGGTACCTGTTCGTCATGGTGCTGCCGGAGCTGGGCGGCCGGATCCAGCGGGCCTACGACAAAACGAACGGGTACGATTTCGTGTATTACAACCAGGTGATCAAGCCGGCGCTCGTGGGGCTGGCCGGGCCCTGGATCTCCGGCGGCATTGAGTTTAACTGGCCGCAGCACCACAGGCCCAGCACCTTCTCCCCGGTGGACGGCGACATCATGGAAAACCCGGACGGCAGCTGCAGCATCATCGTCAGCGAAACGGAGCGCATGCTCCGAACGAAGGGAACGGCGCAAATCACGCTGCTCCCCGACACGGCGTACATAAAGATCGGCGTGCGGCTGTACAACGGAACACCGCTGCCGCAGACCTTCCTGTGGTGGGCCAACCCGGCGGTGGCTGTGAACAGCGACACGCAGTCGGTCTTCCCCCCGGACGTGACCGCGGTCATGGATCACGGCAAGCGCGACGTATCCTCGTTCCCCATCGCCACCGGCGTATATTACAAGCAGGATTATTCACGGGGCGTGGATATCTCGCGCTACAAAAACCTCATGGTGCCCACGTCCTACATGGCGTACCGCTCGAAGTACGACTTCATCGGCGGGTACGATGACGGCAAGGGCGCGGGGCTTTTGCACGTGGCGGATCACCATATATCGCCGGGCAAGAAGCAGTGGACCTGGGGCTGCGGGGACTTCGGCAAAGCGTGGGACCGCAACCTGACCGATGAGGACGGGCCGTACATCGAACTGATGACGGGATGTTTTACCGACAACCAGCCGGACTTCTCCTGGCTCATGCCCTACGAGGAAAAGGCGTTCACACAGTATTTCATGCCCTACAAGGAAATCGGCGCAGTCAGGAACGCAAGCTCCGAGGCCGCCCTGACGCTTGCGCTGGAAAGCGGCCGGGCCAGGCTTGCGGTGTACGCTACGGCTTCATACCCGGACGCCAGGGTCATCCTGCTTAAAAACGGCAGCGAGGTCTTTTCCGCGTCCGCGGATCTTTCCCCCGTCCATGTGTTCATGGCGGAACCGGAGGTGCGCGCGGAACACGACTGGGAACTGGAACTCCGCCTGCTGGACAGCGCGGGGCGCCTGATGCTCGCGTACCAGCCGGAAAAGCCTTCGGACCAGGCCATGCCGGAGCCCGCGAAGCCCGTTCCGGAGCCGGAGGACGCAGCGACCAATGAGGATCTGTACCTGTACGGGCTTCATCTGGAGCAATACCGCCACGCGACCTGTCTGCCGGAGGACTACTATCTGGAAGGCCTGCGAAGGGACCCGACCGACGCGCGCATCAACAACGCCTACGGCCTGCTGCTGCTGCGGCGCGGGAAGTTTTCGGACGCTGAGGGCTTTTTCAAGGCAGCCGTCCAAAAGCTGACGCGTTCCAACCCCAATCCGTATGATGGGGAACCCTATTATCACCTCGGCCTCTGCCTGAGGTATCTGGGCAGGCCGGACGAGGCATACGGCCATCTGTACAAGGCAGCCTGGAACGCCGCGCAGCAGGACGGGGCGTTCTATGCCATGGCCTGCATCCGCGCGGAAAAGGGAGACCCGGGCATGGCGCTGGAGCACCTGGAAACAGGGCTGGTGCGCAACGCGCATCACATGCGGGCGCGCGCGCTGAAATGCGCCTTGCTGCGCAGGCTTGGAAGACAGGGGGAAGCGGCGCGCTGGGCGCGCGAAACGCTCGCGGCCGACCCTTCGGATCTGGCTTCGCGCTACGAGCTGTCCCTGCTCGAAGCCGAAAAGCCCTGGAGAAGCGAACTGAAGCGTCGGATCGGCCCCAACGCGGACCAGGCGATCGAGCTGGCGCTGGAATATGGCGACGCGGGCCTCCTGAACGAGGCCTCGGATATCCTGAACCTGCACCGCGAGGGCAAAGACGACCTGCGCGTTGAACCGATGGTGTATTATTTCCTCTCCTGGTTCGCCGGGCGGGCGGGGCTGAGTGAAGAAGCCGCACATTTCCGCCGTCTGGCGGCCGGAGCGGATGCCGGCTGCCTTTTCCCAAACAGGCTGGAGGATCTGCTTGCGTTACGGTCTTCCCTGCGCGCGTCCCCTGACGACGCGAAGGGATGGTACGCCCTTGGAAACCTGTGGTATGACAGACGCCAGTATGAGGACGCGATCGCGGCGTGGGAAAAGAGCCGGGAGATCGACGCGGAATTCCCCACCGTACGCCGCAACCTTGCGCTCGCCTACTTCAACAAACGGGGCGATCATGGTAAAGCCCTGGAGGAAATGGAAACGGCGTTCGCGCTGGATCCCCGGGACGCGCGCGTGCTGATGGAATTGGACCAGCTCCGCAAAAGGATGGGCACGCCGCCCACCCGGCGGACCGAACTGCTGGAGAGGAACGGGGACACGGTGGCTCGGCGGGACGATCTTTGGGTGGAGTACGCCGCGCTCAGGAACATGGCCGGACGGCACGGCGAAGCGCTCGCGATGATCGAAGGCCGCCGTTTTCACCCCTGGGAAGGCGGGGAAGGAAAGGTGTCCGCGCAATACGTCCACGCGCTCGTGGGGCTTGCGACCCGGGCGATCCGCGAAAAACGCTTCGGTGAGGCAGTCGCATGGCTGCAGCGCGCGGGCGCGTACCCGGAAAACCTGGGAGAGGGCAAGCTCGCGAACGCGAAGGAGAACAACATCAACTACTGGCTGGGCGCCGCGCACCGCGGAAACGGCAGGGAAGACCTGGCGCGCGCCTGTTTCGAAAAAGCGGCGCAGGACGGCGGCGAGCCCTCTGGCATGATGTACTATAACGATCAGCCGCCTGAAATGATCTTCTACCAGGGGCTGGCCCTCAAGGCCCTGGGCAGGGGCGGCGAGGCGTCCGCGTGCTTTGACAAGCTCGCGGCGTACGGGCAGGCGCACCTGAACGATCATGTGCGCATCGATTTCTTCGCGGTGTCGCTGCCCGATCTGTTGATCTTCGAAGACGACCTGGACCGGAGGAACCGTCTCCATTGCCTGTTCATGACGGCGCTCGGGCTGGCGGGCCTCGGAAAGAAAGACGAGGCGCGCGGGCTGATGGACGAGGTGCTGGCGGCAGACCCCAACCATCAAAGCGTGCTCATCCACCGGGAGTTGCTCAAATGGATGCCGTGATCCGCCGCGGAACATACGCCAACGCGGACGCGTGGATCCTGGAAAACGAAACGCTGCGCTGCGTTTGCCTGCCGGAGCACGGGGGCAAGCTGGCTTCGCTGTACCACAAGGGGAAGAAGTTCGAGCTGCTTTTTCAGAGCCCGTCAGGCGCTTACCGCGAGGCCGCCCCGGGAAGCGCGTTCGGCGATTTCGAGGCCTGCGGTTTTGACGACGCCTTTCCCAGCATCGACGCGGAGACCGTGTCGACCGGGCGCGGCCCTGTGCGCTACTTCGACCACGGCGAAATCTGGACGGCGAAGTTTGCCTGTGAGCCGCGCAGGGGAGGCTTGCGTCTTGTGTATCAAAGCCCCTATCTCGGCTTCCGCTACGAAAAGACCCTGTCGCTTTCGGGCTGCGCGCTGAGCCTGGCATACGCCATCCGCAACGAGCGCGGCGCGGCCTTCCCCTGCCTGTGGGCCTGCCACTGCCTGGTCGTTTGCCGCGACGACATGCGGCTGCTCTTTCCGGAAGGCACCCTGCGCGTCATGACCGTGATGGCCACGGAGAAGACAGGCCCCGCCGGTACGGTCTGCCGTTTTCCGCTGCACCGGGCGGCAAACGGCGGGACGCTGGATTTCACATGCGTTCCGCCTGCCGAAGGGCTGACGATGCTGAAATATTTCTGCGTGGATGCGGCCAGGGAAGGCCGCTGCGGCTACCGGTACCCGTCGGAAGGCATCGAAGCGCTGATGCGCTACGACCCCGAAAAGCTGCCGTATCTCGGTTTCTGGGTCACGGCCGGAGGATACCGGGGCGACGTCAATTGCGCGCTGGAACCCACCAACGGCTTTTATGACAGCATCTCCGCCGCGCGGGCAAACGGCAAATGCCCCAAACTGGAACCGGGCGCCGAAATGGCTTTCGAGCTGGAAATCACGCTCAAAGCCTGCGGCGAAGACAGCGAGGTTACGGTGTGAATAGACCGCCATGAACTATCTGGATATCATAGTGAAGCTGTATGAAACAGTGGCCGTTCCATGCAGAAATGGGAATACAACTTCATCGTCTTCAAGCTCGAGCCCGGCATGAGCGCAAAGGAGGTCAACCGGCTGGACCAGCTGAACGCGGCGGGAGCGGATGGCTGGGAAATGGTCAACGTCATGCCCCTGGGGCAGCGTTTCCTGGTGTATACCTTCAAGCGCCCCGGGGTGAGGCGGCCAAAGCCCAGAAACGGGGCGCCACGGCTGTCCATCCGCGCATTTCAATATAGAAAAACAAGCCCCGCGCCCTCAACCAGATTCCTCCGGAGCCCAAGCCGCAGGCCCAGCCGCAGCCCGAACCTCAGGCCGGCATCAACGTGATGGACATCCTCAACTCCCTCCTGGGCTGAGGGGACGGCCCGAACTGATCAACGGGTCAATCGTGTGAACGGCCTCTATTCATATCCGATATGCCGCCTGTGACTTTTCATCCCTTTACGGAGCCCAGCAGGACGCCCTTTGTGAAATGTTTCTGGAGGAAAGGGTAGATACAGATGATTGGAATGGTCCCGATCACAATGGTTGCATACTTGACCGCATCCGACGGCGCCCATATGCGGACCTCCGGCGCAACATCATCGGTCATGCTCCCCTGCGACAGAATAACGATCTGGCGAAGAAGAACGGTGATGGGAAACTTGTTCGGGTCGGACAGATAGATCATCGGCCGAAGATAGTTGTTCCAATGCCCGACCGCATAGAAAAGGGAAAAGGTTGCTATGGAAGCCTTGCTCATCGGAATCACAATCCGCGCAAACGACTGGAGTTCATTGCAGCCGTCGATCCGTGCCGATTCTTCAATGCTTTCGGGGAGCTGCTGGAAAAAGTTTTTCATGATGATCAGGTTGGTGGACGCGATCGCGGTCGGAAGCCAGAGCGCCCAATACGTATTGTGCAGTCCCAATGTATTGGCGACAAGCATGTAGTCCGGGATCAGCCCTGCGTTGAACAGCATGAAAAGCACAACACAGCGGAGCATCCACTTCCGGCCTGGAAGATTCTTTTTGCTCAGCGCGTAAGCGGAAACCGACGTGATGACGATGTTGATGAACGTTCCAAAGATCGTGATCAAAAAACTGTTGCCGATTGACCGCAGCGTCTTATTGCTCATAGCGATCATCTGATAGGACTTAAGGGAAAACTCGCCAAACCGAAGCTGCGCAAAGCCCGTGGAGGAGATGGAGCCGATCAGGACATACAGCAGCGGAAGCAGCATCAGGATACTCAGGGCGGCCAGAAAAATGTGGTTAAGGACGTCAAATACCTTCCCAGCCCCGCTCTGGTTTCTGCTGACGGTGGAAGCCATCAGTACACCCCCTCTTCCCCGGTGGCCCGCGCAAGGTAATTCGCTCCGAGTACAAGGATCAGGCTGATCATGGAACGAAAAACCCCGACTGTCGCGGAATATGAGTAATTTGTTGTGCCAAGAGGGCTGCGAAGCGCGCCGGTCAAACCGACCTCATACACATATGTGTCAAAAACCGTCGCGATATTTCTGTTGTAGCTGTTTATCATCAGATAGATCTGGTCAAAACCGCTGTCGAGAAATGAGCCCATTCGCAGGATGAGTAAAATCACGATCGTCGATTTGATGGACGGGAGCGTGATGTAGAGCAACTGTTTGAACCGTCCCGCTCCGTCTATGACAGCCGCTTCATAAAGCTGTTCATCCACGCCGGAGAGCGCCGCGAGGTAAATGATCGTTCCCCAGCCCGCTTCTTTCCACATCAGCTCGATGATGTACATCGGGCGGAACCATTCCTCGCTCATCATAAACGGGATCTGCGCTTTTCCGCCGGCGATCAGGAGGCTGTTGATCAATCCGTTGGGGGCGGGTCCCAGGAGCATCAGCATGATGGAACCGAGCACTGTCCATGATATGAAATGAGGAAGGTACAAAACGGACTGGACCGTCCGTTTGAAGCTCATCTGGCGTACTTCATTGAGCAGCAAGGATAATATGATCGGAAACGGAAAATAAAAAACGATGTTCAGAAACGCCAGGATCAGGGTGTTCCTCATCAGCATCCCGAAGTCGCGGTAGCTGAAAAACTTCTGAAAATTCAGGAACAGAGGCTGCAGCCATTCCACCGTGCCGTTCCGGGCCCGGGTGATCGTATAGTTTTGAAAAATGATCCGAAGGTTGAGGATGGGGATGAATTTGAAGATGATATAGTATGCCGCGGCAAGGATCAGCATGAAATACAGCCAGCGGTATCGCGTGATCGAACGGATTTTTTTCTGAAACCTCACCGGGAAAGGTTTCTTCGCGACCGCATCCTGGATCACAGGCAACAGCCCCTTTCCTCCGGGCGAAGACCCATGACATAACGCAGGGGCTGCCCCACTCAGATGAGGCAGCCCAGAAGGATCCGACGGGTGTTACTTGCCGTGATAAGCCGCATTGACGCCGTCGATGATCTGCTGACCGCCTGCCGCCAGCCAGTTGTCAACCGCGGTTTTGAACCCCGCGGCATCGATCAGCCCGGAGATGAACTTTACCCGCGCGTCCGATATGATGTTGGCGATCTCAGTCTGGAGGGTGCGCATCTCATCGCTCATGTAAGGGATCGACAGATCGTTGACAACATAAGGCTCGTTGGATATGGACACCGCGGTGATCTCCTGGACGGCAGTCATGCCCTGGCCATAATCGAGGCTCTGCACACGGCGCGGGAACATGGACGCGAAAACTTCGCTGGAGCCGTCATCCACGCGGGCCTTTTTCTGCTCTTCAGAGATGGACAGTTTCCCGTCAGCCTGCCTGGTGTAGTGGACGCCTTCCACCCCAACGGCGGTCAGGATACCCCCCTCGTCATTGAACATCTCAAAGAAGTCCAGTATCCTGTCGACCGTTGCCTCATCCTTGACAGAATATTTGGGGATCAGTACGCCGCCGACACCGCCGTATGAAAGCGTGCTGTTGAGGACAGGGGCGCCGTCTTCCTTGTAAAGGATCTGCTGAACGGCGATTTTCGCGTCGGGATGGACGTTTCGGACATTGTCATACTTGCCGCCCGGGAAACGCGCGTTGGTGGCGGTCGTGATCATGGACCCTGCCACGCCGTTGGTGAGCGGGCCGTGTTTGTCCGTATTGATGGCAAAGTCCGTGTTCATGAAGCCGTTGACATACATCCAGTTGAACAATTCCAGCGTTTCCATGTATTCGTCAAAGAAGAAGTAAGGCATCAAATCAGCGGAAGCATGGACTCCCCAATAGTTCGGGGCGCCAAGCGCGCAGGCCAGGGTGTTGAAACCGGCGTACGTCAGCTCTTTATCCTGGTTGTCGCAATACGCGAAGCCGATCGTATCCTTGACGCCGTTTCCGTCCGGGTCCTGGGTCGTGAAGGCTTCCGCCATCTTCTTGAAGGTTTCCACATTGGCGGGGATCGCGAGGTTCAGTTTTTCCAGCCAATCCTGGCGGTAGATCACGCCCAGGCGGGCGGAGGATACGACCGCCGGGAACAGGTAATTGCGGCCGCCGACGGAAGATATCGCCAGGCATCCGGGGGAGGTCAGTTCTTTGACAAAGATGTCACGTTCCTTGATCTTATCGGTCAGATCCCAAAACGCCCCGTCATAGGACATCTGGATGTAGTTTGCGTTCGTGGTTACGCCGCTGGCAATGACCAGTACCATGGGTTGGTCGTTGGATGCCATCACAGTATTGAACTTTGTGACATAGTCGCCCTGGGGGGCCCAGGTGATCTGCAGGTCCACGTTGCACAGTTTTTCAACCGCTTCCAGGACGGGGTTGCCCTCTTCGCCGGTTGCGCCGGCGGGTTCTTTGTCACCATAATAGGGACAAAGAACGGTGATGACAAAGGGTTCCTCCGCCAGCGAGACGGGCGCCACGCCCATCAACATCAACAGAGACAGCATGAGAGCGAGCAGTTTCCGCATGTGAAATACCCTCCTTTTTATTTCTTGTTCCAGGCGCTTCCTAAGATTGATGTATTCTATCACAGTCTGCGCGGGAAGCGCAATAGCAGCCCGCGGCAGCGG
>CAZLYF010000038.1:2947-20488 GCA_964563725.1 uncultured Oscillospiraceae bacterium | reverse complement strand
CCCGAGGATCACGTACCTGAAAAGCAAGGGAAACCAGGCAGACACCACCGTCAGCGTCGAATAGCCGGGAGCATCTGCATTGGCGCAGCGTCTTCATTCGCGCGCAACTCGTCTTCATTCAGAGAGCACAGGGGCGTTCTCCGTCAGACCTTCTCCTCCGCGGAGGCGAAATCCCTGATCTGCGCGCAGGCCAGGGCGAGGGCCTCGTGGCGCGGCGGGCTGCCCTCGCCAACGACGGCAATGATTTTCCCGGCGCCCGCCCTCGCCGCGGAGAGGATACCGGAATCGGAATCCTCAAACACCGCGCATTCGCCGGGCGGGAAGCCCGCCATCGCCGCAGCCTTCAGGTAGACGGCGGGTTCCGGTTTGCCCGGCAGGGTCCCGTCGTCATATACGACCTGCCCATAGGTAAACCACCGTTCCAATCCCAGATGCTCAAAATAGAAATCCATATTGCCCTTCCCGGCGTTGGTGGCGATGACCGCGGGTATGCCCCTCTCCTTCATCCGGGTCAGGAAGGCCGGGAGGCCCTCAGCCAGGCGCAGGTTGTCCCGGTCCTCGAGGCACAGGGCGCGGTACATCGCCTCCTTCTCCTCTGACAGCCTGGCCAGCTCGTCCGCGGCCGCTCGGCCGCCCGAGATGTAATCGATGATGGCCGCGTTGTTTTTTCCGTGCGCGTTCATGAGGTACTCCTCATCGCTGAGCTCCCTTGAATACTTCTCCCGCGCGAACTTCTGCCACGCGCGCATGTGCTTTTCGGAATCCCGAAACATGGTCCCGTTGAAATCCAGTATGACTGCACGCGATTTCATCCACTCTTCTCCTCACGCGCCGCGCTGTGCAGGCCGGCGCACCGGGTTCCCAGCCCGCAAGGCTCTGTGCGGGAAACGTTGGTACGCGCTTCCATGATAGGGAAGCCCTGCCTGCCTTTCAAGCGGCAGCGGCATACAGAATCGCTTTCTCAGCGTCGGCCGCGCAATTTTTGCCGTCTGAATTTGGGGGTTGCAATTGGAAAAAATTCGCCTATGATGTATTCATCATTTCTCCTGCTAGCAAATGCTGTCGATGGATCGATGACCGAAATAGGGGGGTGTCTCAATGCTGCAATGGATTGGTCAGCTGGGACCGGTGCAGCAGTCTTTGCTCGCAACCTTGTTTACCTGGGGAGTGACCGCCCTGGGCGCTTCGCTTGTGTATTTCTTTAGATCGATCAACAAAAAAGTGTTGAACGGCATGCTGGGTTTCGCCGCCGGAGTCATGATCATGGCGAGTTTCGACGAGCTGGTGGACTTCATCCTCACCCGGGACGGCATGGTGGGCGCGGAACTCTCCGGCGCGGGCCTCGGCGGCTGCATCATCACCCTGGTGCGCAGGGATTGCGCTGAGGACCTGCTCGCGGCCCTGAAGCGCGGGTACTGCGGCAAGAGCGGTCTCCCGATGGGCGTTCAGCCCTGTTTCCCCGTTTTGGGGTCGATGGTGTTCGGGAAAGAACCAGGCACAAGTCAATGAAGGAGGGATCCATGATGAAAAGGCTGGCAATCTGCATCCTGTCGCTGACGCTGGCGGTGTCGATGCCTTTCCTCGCGTCCGAAGGGCAGACCCTGATCCGGGCGAACGATCAATTCAACCAATCCAACCTGGAAGGCCTCAAAGGCTACGAGTACGACGCGGCAACGGACAGCTGGAGCTATTCCGCGTACCACCTCTGGATGCTCGCGGACAGCGCGGTCGTGTTCGGCCTGCAGCTGACCGGCAGCGGCAGCACGGGGGTGAGCGTTCCGCCTTTCCTGTACCTGAAGCATGTGGACCTGACCGGCAAACCCCTCCGTTTCGCCAGGAGCCTGAACGTCGAGGTCTCCGGCAGGAACTACGGGTTTTCGGACCTGAAGGAATCCGATCCCCTGAGCATCCTGTTCCTTGGAGAAACCGGAAGGTAGCTGTCGGAGGATCTCGCTTCCGCGCAGGAAGCGGCGGTCCATATCGGCTTTGACGACTGGAGCTTCTCCGAAATCATCGACCCGGCCGGCATGAAAGACCTGGCTGAAGCGGCTCGGACCCTTACAAGGCTGCGGCTTTGGGACTGCTTCGATCCCGCCGACCTTGCGACGTATGACAGCTTCTACAAGGCCTCCGTCGAAGAAAGCGCTGCGCCCGCTGAGGACGTCGCGCCGGAAACATCCGTCGGCGCCCGCCCCTTCGCGCCTCCCAGCGATTTCGAGGGGCGGCGGCAGGCGCTGTACTGCTTCCTGGACAGCGCGTTTGGCGGCGGGTCCGACACGGATGACCGGAATTTCATGATCCGCTGGGAAACTGACATCAATGTGAGTGTGGAGGGGGAGTACACACAGGAGGATCTCTCCTTCCTGGACAGTTTCCTCGCCCGGCTCGGCCGGGAGGTCCCCGGGCTCCCGCCCGTCACCCGCAGGGGAGACAAAGCCGAGGCGGGGATCAACGTCGCCTTCGCGCCGCTTTCCCGCATGGGGAACTATGTCCGGGACTACGAGGAAGGCAGCTGGGGGTACTACTATTTCAGCTATGAGGATTCCCGTCTCACGCGGGTCGACATCGCCATCGCGAGCGACGTCACGAGCCAGGCGCAGCGGAATTACCTCATCCTGTATGAGATGGCCGGCGCCCTCGGGCTGATCGACCCCATCCACAGCTATTCTGACAGTATTCTCTATGACGATTGGACGGAGGCGCAGGAACTCTCCCCGCTGGACTTTATGATACTCGGGTACCTGTACAACAGCGCTCTGGATGCGGGGATGACAGCGCCGGAGGCCTACGCGGCGCTTTACCCAGGCCTATCGCAGTAGACCGCGCCGCAGGCGCGCTTCATTAGCGCGCAGCGCGTCGCTGCGCGCCTTACCAGCTCGTACCCATCGCGCGGAGGACAGCGTTCTGGTGCGCGGTGTCCACCTTGTTGGTATCGTGCGTCCGGCTGTTGTAGAAATGGATGCAGAAATGGCCGGCGAAACCGTTCCCGGAAATCGTATCGGTCCCGTGCGGCATGCCGTTCATCGACGCGGCGTACACATGGCCGTTGTACCTGACGAGGATCGGGCGGCGCGCCCAGCTCCAGGAACCTCCGTAGGCGCTTTTCATCTTCGACGCGCTGGCGGAATCCACAGGCTCCGCGTCAATGTGATTGACGCCCGACCAGCGCTTGCAGGTGAAGGTAGTCCCGCTCATCACATCCTTGACGGTGAAAACGGCGCCCTTGGGGATCACGGAGGACCCGCCGTTGAACCAGTTGAGGCGTTCCGTTTCGATGCGATGGTTCGCCGCGTCTTTCCCAAACAGTTTCTTGATCGTCGCGTTGCCGGCTTCTCCGTCCCGGCTCAAGCCGTACTGCTTCTGGAAGGAGAGGACAGCCTGGTACGTGCCGTCCCCATAGCTGCCGTCGATTGGCGGCTTGTAGAAGCCTTTGAGTTTCAACGCCTGCTGGAGCGCCGTGACATGCTGACCGCTGTCCCCCCTGGCGGTCGTGTTCGGCAAGGAAATCTGCGATATGCTGGTGATCCCCTTCATCTTCGGGTCCTCCGCGGCTGTCGTTTCCGACACGCGGCCGAAGAGCTTCTTGATGGTGGGGTAATCTGCGCGGCCGTTTACGGAGAGGCCGTTGGCCTTCTGGTACGCTTTCAGAGCGGTGGCCGTCATGGCGCCGAACTTCCCGTCGACGGAACCCGTATAGCACCTTTTCAGCTGCAGGGCGCGCTGGAGCTTTTCCACGTCTGTCCCGGAATCCCCGTTCTGCAGGTTCCCCGGCGGGTCGCCCAGCCCGCTGATGGTGGCAGTTTTCGCATATTTGCTGGTGCTTTCCGGCGTGACGGACCCTGTGAACTTCTCAAGCACCGACGACGTCACGCTGACGAGCTGTTTCATCACGTAACCTGTCTGGTTGCCGACACGCACCTTGTAATACTCGCCGCGGATGTCCAGCAGGGCGACCTTGTCCCCCTTGTTGAGGCGGGCATAGTAGCCGCTGTCCGCGTCGGCCCTCATGCGGAAGAACACGTCGTCCTTGTTGACGGTCCCGATATAATCCGAACTCTTCGTCGCGGACGCCTTCGCGGTGTTTTCCGCAGAGGCAGGCTTGTCCAGGGCTACTCGCGCGGCGGAAGAGAGGCTGACGAATTTCTTCATGAGATAGCCGGTATGTACGCCGTACTTAGCCTTGTAGAAATCCCCCCTGGCCTCCAGCAGCTCCACTTTGGTCCCCTTGCCGAGCCGGTCGTAATAGTCGCAGGACGTGTTGGCCTGCATCCTGAAGAGTACCTTGTCCGCGTTGACGGTGCCGGTCCAGGTCTCGGACAGGGCACGAACAGACAGGCAGCACAGGAGGACCAGAAGCGCGGCCGGCAGTACGCGGACCCCGCGGTTTTCCTTCGTTTTCATGCTCCTCGCTCCTCTCTTCCGCCGGCGCGCCTCGCGGCGCGGGCAGGGTCGAATGACTGGTTCGCGGACAGTATATTACAAATGTATTACATTTTCAAGACCTATTCTTAATATTTTTTTCCGGCGGCCGGGCGGACAGTTCTGCAGCGCCGATCGCCCTGTATGACCGCTGGCTCCGTGGCGGCAGGTTTCAGGCAAAATCCCCGGGAAGCCGAACGGGCGTCCCGGCGGGGCGCCCGTTGGGGATGTTCCGGCTGCGCCGGGCTGCGGCTAAAGCGACGGCCTATTCTTATGAAAAACGGCCATACCGCCAAAGAACAAAAGAAAGATCAGCGCAGCGTAAGCCAGCTTGGCCACAGCAGCGCTTGCGCCGCGAACGAGCTCGGCCGGGTCGTACAGGCCATAGATCGACATCCTGCCGACGAACTCTGTCTGCGTGGACACGCCCCCCATCACTTTCATCTGGAGAAACAGGATGGGAATCCCCGCGCCGAGGCCCAGGGAAAGCGCTGAACTATTGAACAGGCAGGAGAAAAGAAACAGATCATCATCGCCATGTTCGCCAATATCGTCGTCAGGTTCTGCCGAAGTAAGGTCGGGACGTCCAGCGCTCCCGGGCTGTGAAGGGCGCCGGCCGCGATCCCCATGGCAGACACCGCAAGGAACAGCGCCGCCACGGATGCCTTCGATGAACGTGATCTCTCCGGGCACGTAGCCCAGACCCTTCTGGATCTGCGGCGCCTTCGCCGTACAGTCCATCCCGCCGATGCTGCAGCTGCCCTTGTCGGGCGTCATGAAGCCAGGCAGCGCGCGGGTCGTGGCCGTCTTACACGCGCCGTTTGGCCCGAGACGCCCGGCCGTCTCGCCTTCCCGTACGCGGAAATTCAAATCAAACACGCCTTTCCCACACGGGTAGGTCAGCGTCAGCTCCTTGACTTTGATCCCCTTTTCGCCTCCCTGAGCATGCTGACGAAAATCGCGCCCTCGGGGTCACGGACCTTCCCCCTGCGTGTTGCCGCAGCAGCGCTTGTACTTCTTGCCGCTGCCGCAGGGGCAGGGATCGTTGCGGCCAACTTTCGGCGCTCCCCTGATGATCGGCCCCTTCACGGCAGGAGCACCGCGGGTCCCGCCCTCCGGGGGCAGGCGATCCGGAATAGCGGGTGAAGGCACCGGGAGACGGATCCTGATACCCAGTTCCTCCGGCGTATGCCCGCGGTTCTCCGGCATACGGGTGGCATTCAGCAGGTCATTGTACAGCCTGACGAATTCCGCCGTCTCCTCCCCGCCGGACAGCACGAAATCAAACAGTTCCATTTCGTCCAGGATGTACTGAACGTCCTCTTCATCCATCGACGCGTACAGCCGCAGCTCGTCGGCGACGTCGTCGGCATCCCTCGCCGAGAATCCCGGCAGCCTGCTCGCAAATTGGCGCATCGCGAAGAACTGGGGGGTGCGTTCGTAGTAGGATGGATCCGCGTACTTGAGCAGCGTGCGCTTGTCGGGGACGTAGTACGGCCTGTCCGCCTGTTTCGCCCTCACCCGCCCGTATCCGCGCGCCGACGTCAGGCTGTCCTCAACGATCTCGCGTTCCATCGGCACGCAGGGTCCGGCGCCGTCCGGAAAGTCGTCCGGTCCAAGGACAAAAGAACGGTGTTTCTCATGCCTGGCGATCTCCGCATAAGCCATGAAGTCCGCTTCTGATATCGGACTGTTCTGACTGTTGAAGATCTCCAGCGCCTTCGAAAGCGGTATGATGCCGTACAGGTTCGCGAAAGCGTCGAAATAGCTGCGCAGCAGGCTGACAGTCTCTTCCGGCAGCGGGAGCTTCGCGTACATCTTTTTCAGTCTGGCCTTCATGAAGATTTCCGGGAAGCGGATCCGTTCCTCCTCCTCCTCCTCCTCCTCTTCATCGTCCTCATCGTCAAAAGAGCGGTATTGGGGGGGCGCTTCGCCCTTGCTCCTCACAATGCGGAACGGCCTGGTCTCCTCCTGCAGCTGTTTGAGCACCTTGCACTGGAAGCGCCAGTCGTCGCCGAAATCGAATATGTACTTGAAGGAGTGGCCGACGCCATACAGGACGTCCCGCAGTTTGAAACGGTCTGTCGGCCGCCTGCCGTCCGCCGCGTCCCGCGAGTAATAGCTGTCGCTGTCGCTCCAGGCTTTGTTGTCCATAAAAAACGCGTGCAGGTGATCGTCGTCAAAACCGAACGCGGTCTGGATCATGCTGTGCAGGTCTTTGAGCGTGGCGCCCGCGGAGATCTGGATATGCCGGTAGCAGCCCGTAAACAGCGACACGCTGATCACGTAGCTTCCCGCCGATACCTCTTCCCTTGTCAGCTTCGGGAGGGGAACAAGCTTGCCCCGACCCGTCGCTTTCTTCCCTGCAGTCTTCCCACCGGCGTCATTGCCGACGCCTTCCAGGACGCGCTGAAGTTTTTTGACGGCAGCCGCCGGCAGGCCGGCAGCTTTCATCTGTTCATGAAGCTCCTTGAGCATCTCTTCGGGCAGTTCGTCCCTTTCATAGGCTTCCGCCAGCTCGTCGAGAACTTTGTACATTTTTTTCTCCATTCTTGCGTCCACGGGATGCAGAAGGCTGTTTTCAGCCTCCTGAAGGAAATGAAGGTCTCCGCGCAGCGTCAGCCGGATGTTCAGCTGCCCCGCGACGCCGGCAAGCAGCGCACGGGTCCGCTCGTCGCGGACGAAGAACTCATGGGGGATACCGTGTTTCCTCATGACTTCCGCAAGGGCGCCGATCATTTCGCCGGCATGTCTGTCCAGCGTTCTCGCCAGCCCGTGATGAAGCAGCAGACCGCTGTCGTGATCCACCATGAACAAAAGGAAGGGGAAGTACGGGGCGCTCTCCGGCTCCCCCGGCGGGGCGCTTCCGTCCTCCTCCTCATCCACCGTTGGCTGAGTATACATGATCAGCCCGCATTCCCATGCGCCTACCCTGGCCATTTTTCTCAGCCCCGCCAGGGCGATCTCGTCCGTCAGCAGGGGCGATGGGTAGGCTTTCTCCGCCGGTTCCGGCAGACGGATCTTTCCCCACTCAAAATCCCCGTCCTTTTGCCGCGTGAGCAGCGGGACCTCGATACCGCCTGAAACGCCTTCCGCGAAACCGAGCGCTTCCTTTGGCACACCGTGGTCCGCGGGGTGAAACATGTCCTGCTGCACAGGCACGCCTTCCATCCTGCGCGCGATTTCCAGCCCCGCCAGCAAGCCCTGCCGGAGGCGTTCCTCGTCCGTCGCATCCTCGAGGTACCAGGGATGCTTATAGGGCCGAAAACGCTGGAAAAGAGGAAACGCCCGTTTTCCCCTGAAGCTGAGGCCGAAGCGCCTGAGTTCTTCCAGGTCTCGCGGCCTGAGCTTTTTTTTCATCTCAAAGGAACACATCACGCAATCCTGGCTTGACGCCAGCTCCGCCACTTCCGACTCGCGCATCCTGTCCGGCGCTTCGTACAGCAACCGGTAACTGTCCAGGCCCTCGCGTCCCGGAAACAGCGCCAGCGCCAGGTGCTCCCCCAGCCGCCCTATTACGCAGGCGTACAGGATCTCCCCGTCCGGCATCTGAACCGCGAACAGCTCTGAGTTATCCAGATGTTCCCAGAGCCTGACCTTATGAAAGGCGGCCGCCAGCAGATACAGTTCCTTCGTTGGCATCCCGGCTGTCCTCCATGACGGTACTCTTCCGTTCGTCCGCACCAACGACCCTGCGCGGGCGCGCCGCATCCACTCATTGAGATACTGATACCGCTTTCAAATGCGGCCGTCAAGCCGAAGGCCGCGTCGCGCCCTGTCTTGAGCACGGGCGGATTGGGTATAATGCGCCTGTCCATCAATGAAAAGGGCTCGAAAGGAAAACAGACATGTCAAGGAAGATCGGCGTGATCGTCGGCAGCCTGCGCAAGGCTTCCTATACCAGGAGCGTCGCGGAAGAACTGGTCCGTCAGCTCCCTCCCGGCTTTGAAGGCCGTTTCGTGGAGGTCGGCCACCTGCCACTGTTCAACCAGGACTACGACGACGAAAGCCGCACACCCGAAAGCTGGACCGCCTTCCGGAAGGAGCTTGAAGGCTTCGACGGCTTCGTCTTCGCCACCCCGGAGTACAACCGATCCTACCCCGCGGTCATCAAGAACGCGCTGGACGTCGGTTCCCGCCCATACGGAAGCAGCAAATGGGATGGGAAGCCAGCCGCCGTCCTGAGCGTCAGCCCGGGTGGTTACGGCGGCTTTGGCGCCAACCATCACCTGCGCCAGGTGCTGGTCTTTCTCAACATGCGGCCGGTGCAGCAGCCGGAGGCCTATGTACCGCACGTACACACGCTTCTCGACAGCCGGGGACAGGTCACGGACGAGGGCCTCATGGGGTTCCTGAAAGGCGTCGCGGAGGCGCTGGCGGCGCTGGTCCCTTAAGGCAGGCGCGGTCAGGCTGTAACCCGGGGCTCCCGTACGGGAACTCCGGGTTTTCCTTCCATTGGACGCGGGACCGCGCGCCAGGCCGGCGCTTGAACCCGGACGCGCCGCGTGCTATGTTGCTCGCGTCGTTTGACAATAAGCGTAGTGCCTGGCATCGTTTCGGGACGTGGCGAAAGGGGGGATCGGAATGCTCCCCGCAAGCTGTCCGACACTTTTCTGAGGAGGCGCCTGTGACTGACCGCGAAAACATCCACGCGATCCTGCACTATGGGACCCCGGAAAGGATCCCGGTGGCCAGTTTCGGCTTCTGGACGGAAACGCTACGAAAGTGGCGTGACGAAGGGCATGTCCCGGAAAATCTCGTGTACGACAGGCCGATGGCCGACAGCGAATACGAGGAAATCAACCGGATGGCCGGGTTTGACCTCAACTGGGGCGCAGCGGCAGGGGTCCCCAAAGGCCTCCTGTACCCGGCCTTCGAGCCCCGGCTCGTGGAAGACCTGCCCGGCGGAAAGCAGAAAGTACTCGACAGCGAGGGAAGCTACGTGATCGTGAAGCCCGGCTGCGTCTCCATCCCGGGCAATGCCGGCCATCTGCTGACAGACCGTGATAGCTGGCGAAGGCATTACCTGCCCAGGCTCAGTTACGGCGCGGAGGGGCTGGACCTGCCGGCACTTGAGCGGCTGCGCCGGGAAAAGGACGGGGAGGACAAGCCCCTGGGCCTGTTCTGCGGCTCCCTGTTCGGGCGCGCCCGCAACTGGCTGGGGCTGGAGAACTTCTGCTACCTGTCCTACGATGACCCGGATCTGTTCGCGGAGATCATCCGGACCGTCGGGGAACTGTCGCTCCGCCTGGTCAGGATCGTCCTCTCGTCCGGGATCCGTTTCGACTACGCCCTCTTCTGGGAGGACATCTGCTGCAACAACGGCCCTCTGGCGCTCCCCTCCCTCCTGAACAGCCTGGCCGGGCCGTACTACGGGCAGATCACAGGCCTTCTCCTTGAGCACGGTGTCGATATCGTCGCGGTGGACTGCGACGGAGACATCGACCGCCTGGTCCCTGTCTGGCTGAAGCACGGGGTCAACACGATGTTCCCCATGGAGGTAGGGTACTGGGAGGGCGGCATCCGCTCCTGGCGGGAAAAATACGGCAGATCCTGCCGCGGCGTGGGCGGCGTCAACAAAAAGGTCTTCGCCATGGACCGCGCCGCCGTCGACCGGGAGATCGAGCGCATCCGGCCCCTGGTGGACCTGGGCGGCTACCTTCCCTGTCCTGATCACCGCATCCCGCCCGACGCGAAATGGGACAATGTCCGCTATTACTGCGACCGCTTCCACCAGGTGTTCCAGTAAACGAACTGCACCTTAGGTGCGGGAAGCGGTTGAGAAGCGGCCCTTCGGGCCGAGAAGCAGTAGATAAGCAGTTGGGGAAGTGGGAACGGGATGGTAAAACCATAGCGAAGCCATGGTAAAACGATGGTGAAACGATAGGGGAATGATAGGGCGCGAGGAATTCGCCTGTGTTTGTAAAATCGTATGGGCATCTCAGTGAACGCGGTGATAGACCCGCGTTTACCTATCGTTCCAGGTTCGCGACGATCTCGCGGTACCGCGCCGTGGCCGCCTCGGACGGCTCGCCCTTCCGGCACAGGTCCATCTCCTGAAGATGGCGGTTTGGATACTCGACGGCCAGCCTGCCGGCCCCATCCAGTTTCCCGCCCAATGCCTCGAAAGCCTCCCTGAACCGCGGGTCCAACCGCGCCTTTTTGTAAAAGGAGAGGACATACACGTAGTAAAACAGGTTGTAGCGCAGGAAGGGGTACTCCACCCGCATGAACCGGGTCCCCATTCCGTAGTGGCAGGGCCCGGTCGGCGCCCGGACCCTCCAGTGAACGAGGAGCGTTTCGACCGCGGGGCCAAGATCATATGATGTATCCTGCCTTCCCGTGCAGCGAAACGCGTCCAGGGCAAACAGCGTGACCCCCGGATTGGAGAACTCCGTTTCCGGGCCCCGCCCGAACATAAACTTGTTGCATCGCCAGCCGCCGTCAGCATGCCGGCTGGCAAGCAACTGCCCAAGCGCCGTCTTCACGCGGGCGTCGGCAGCGAACCCGTTCCTGCAAAGCGCCGCGGCGGCAAGCGCCGTGTGGCAGGGATAGATCGCGCCTTTCGGAGCGATGCGCACCCGTCCGTCGTCCCGTATGGCGCCCAGGACCAGCCCGGCCGCCCCTTGCAGCGCTTCATGGGCCGGATCTGCGCCCAGTTCGCCCATGACCAGCAGGGCGGTCAGGGTGCTGACCGGTTTCTCGATGCAAAGCCGCCCGTCCGGCGTCGCCCAGAAGTCCGCGCCGTTGCCGGTACGTGACGCGAGGAGCCTGTCCAGGTCGATCATGGCCATACCGTTCATCCCTCCCACACCGTCATTGTGCGCCGTACGCGGGCAAGGGTCAACCGCCTGGCAGGCCCGCCTGAGGCCGGTTGCGGGGGATTGACATAGGGCGTCACACCAGATGATGCGGCACCTGCAGGCCCAAACTGCCTCAGCCCTCGGACAGCAGCCTCTTCTCCCCTGCGATCGCCTTCAGCGGAGCGATGTCCTGGGTGCTTTCCCCGACGCCCAGGAACTCGCCCTCGGGGCTGCGCACGGCAAAGTAGCGGATCAGGATCAGCTTCTCTCCCATCCGGATCCAGAAATCCTCATGGTCCTTGCGCCCGGCGCGCAGATCCTCCACGATCTTTTCCACGACGTGCACGCTGGCCGGAGGGTGGCAGTTCCTCACATCGCGCCCCAGCACCGTCACCGTGCGCGGAAACACCCGCTCCCTGCCCTGGGAGAAGTAGCGCACCCGGTTATCTTTGTCCACGAAGGTGATATCCATGGGCAGGGCGTTGAGCAGGGCGCTGAGCTCCTGCGCGCTGAAGGAGCCGGTGGGCAAAAGGATGTCCCCGGCCGCCCCCGTCTCCGCCGCGGGTTCCGCGGCCCGCGGGCTGTCTGTCCAGGCAGGGGGCGGGTCGATGAGGAAGGTACCGAATTCCGCGGTGTCCTTCGCGATCTGGCGCCACTCTTCATCGTCAAGCTTCTCCTTAAGGATCGGCAGCAGGATGTGTTCCTCCTTGAAGGCCATGTCCTCCAGCCGCTGCAGCACGGCCGAAAGCGGCGCAGTCTCCCCCTCGTCAAGTTCAGCAAGGGCCGCCCTCAGTTCCGCGCGGATCTCGTCGTCCACGCCCCACATCACCTTGGGCGGCGCGGTCACGCCGTGCTTTTCCATATAGGGGAAGAAAAGGTTTTCCTTGATCTTGTAGTGGGTGTCGATCCCCGTGAGCCTGCCCGCCAGCGCGCGGAGCCTGGCGAGCCGCTCCCCCTTCGGGCTGCCCTTCAGCTGCGCCTGGATCTCAAGCATCAGCGCCCTCAGGGCCTTGATCTGAGCCATCAGGGTATGGGCGGGATGCCCTGGGGTCTCCTCCGGGCCGCGAACGGCGTGGATCTCTTCGATGGAGCCCTTGAACACGGAGGCGTGCACGTCACACAGGCGCTGTACCTCGGCAACCGTCGTTCCCTCCTGGATCAGCGCGTGCTCCGCCTGGGAGATCTCTTCCGCGGACACGTGGCCGAAAACGGCTTCAAATTCCCCCTTCACCTGGTCCACCGTGTAACCTGCGTGCAGCTTCGCGATGATTTCCTTCAACCTGTTCTTGCGGAATTCCCTGTTGTTGATGTCTGCGCTCATGGCGTCCTCCCCCTCTGGCGATGTCGTCCTAAATGGCGATTACAGCGTCCTGTGCCCGGTTGCCCTGTCCCCCGCAGTCGAGGCCATGGTCTGCCTCTCTGCGCCATTATACCGCGGGGCGGCAGATAATTCCGTGATCCTTGTCACAAAACGAAGAAATCATTGCAGGTCTGCCAGATATGCCGCGCGCAGGGCGGAAGGGTCCCTGAGCTGGATTCGACGGTAGCCCGGCAGGCAGATCGCGCCCTCCTTTTCCAGCGTGGCCAGCTTCCGCGTGACCGTTTCACGGCTGAGGTTGACGGAAGCCGCGATGTCCTCGTGGGACAGCTCGACTGCGCCGTCCGCCGCCCGCTCCGCCTGCAGCAGCAGAAAGCCCGCGAGACGCGCCTGCGCGTGCCTGCGCGACAGAATCTCCACCAACCGCTGCGCGTCGCTCAGCTTACGGCCCACGGAACGCAGGAGCCTGACGCCCAGGTCCGGCCTGCGCAGCACCAGGTCGGCGATTGCGGACACGGAGATCAGGCAGGTCCCGCTCTCTTCTAGCGCCGTGGCGTCCACACCCCGGGTCTCGCCGCTGTAGAGGGTCTGCTCTCCCGTCACGTCACCCTGTGAGAGGATGGCCATCACGATCTCCTGGCCGTCGGGAGCAGCGCGGCTCAGCTTGACCCTGCCGAAACGGACGATGAGGATGCTGTCCGCCGGGTCGCCGGCACGGAAGACGGCCTCTCCGCGTTTGAAATCTCTCCGCTGCGCGACGCGGACAAGGTTCTGCTGCGCCTCTTCGTCCAGCGCGGCAAAGATCGAGATTTTTGAGGTGCACAGGCGGCCGCATGGCCCGCAGCCTTCCCCGTCGCAGCGTGTTCCCGGGCTTTTCTCTCCCTCGCTGTCCATTACGCCCCCTCTTCCGCCGTTCCCGCCGCGCCGACGTCCATATGTATTTCGATCGCAGCCATACAAACCCGCAAATAGTTTCGGGACAGGCTCAGTATAGCACCAGCCTGGTAGCGTGAGGGACGCAGCCAATGTGGAGCAATTTGCGGCTGGAACCGCTGACGCTTGGGTGCTGACCCGTCCATACTGCAGTCTTTTTCGTTCCGCATCAATTTCCGTAGCACAGTTTGCACGGAGTCAAACGCTGGGCCAGGGCTTCTTCCAGGGTCACTCCAATCACATGTCTGGCACTTCTCAATCCCGGACAGTGCTGCGTCCTGTGATAGCGTTGCCCGCTGTAAGGCGCGATATTCTCAACAGGCATGCTGCTGTCGACGGATCGCTTCACATGCGCAGCGTGAGTATCGGTGAACAAGAGTACAGACATCGTCAGAATGGCAGGACAAGCCTTTATCCGGTTTCTCAAGCGGCTCCCCTCCCCGAATCTCATACAATACCCACAGCTTCAGAGCACAGAGGAAAGCGTACTAAGGTCGCCGCAGACAAACCGCTGCCAGCGCTGCATTTACCGGACGCATCCAAAACATCATGCTCCGTTCTGATCCCCTGCTATGCCACCCAGCGTGATGATCGTATCGTCCGGGACCGGAGCAGTCAAGGCAGACCCCGCTTTCCAAGGTCCCTCGTTGTCAGCGGTTCCCGGGCGGAACGCTTATGTTCCCCTTCCCCGTTGACATCCGGCGCCTTGTCCTGTGTAATAATGGCGAAAATGCGCGCGGCGGCCGGCGGACAATGTGGATAAGTCCGCTCTTGAGCGCAAAAGGAGGGTGCGGACATGCAATTCATTGAACTCAACGGCATCGGGAAGCCCGCGTCGCGCCTGGTGTTCGGCACGGCGTACCCGGAAATGCTTCGCGGCGACGACGCCTCCGGCTGGATGGACACGGTGCTGGGCTACGGCTTCAACACGATCGACACCGCGCAGATCTACGGCCTGGCGGAAACCGCGCTGGGAAAATGGATCGCATCACGCAGCGTCCGCGACAAAATTGTCCTGATCACCAAAGGCTGCCATCCCAGCGGCACGGTCCAGCGCGTCAGCCCGGAATGCATCCGGGAGGATTTTGACCAGTCCCTGGACCTTTTGCAGACGGACCACGTGGACATCTACCTGCTGCACCGCGACGACCCGGGCGTCCCGGTCGGCCCGCTGATGGACATCCTGAACGACTATATCCGTCGGGGGAAAACCGCCCGCATCGGGGCTTCCAACTGGAGCCGTGCGCGCATCGCGGAGGCCAACCGCTACGCGAAGGAGCACGGCCTCGTCCCCTTCACCTATTCCAGCCCGCATTATTCCCTCGCGCGTCAGGTGCGCGACCCCTGGGGCGGCTGCGTTTCCATCGCGGGCCCCGAAGGCGGGGCGGACAGAAAGTGGTACGCGGGCGAGCCGATCCAGATCTTTGCCTACGCGTCCTTGTCCCACGGCTTCCTGTCAGGAAAAGTCCAAAGCCGTGACCGCGAGGGCATGGCCGCCCTGTTGGACGAACCGGGCAGGCGCGGCTACGTGAGCGACGACAATTTTGAAAGGCTGGCCCGGGCCGAGGCGCTCGCGCGGGAGATGGGCTGCGGCGTCGCGCAGATCGCCCTCGCCTATGTCCTGCACGATCCGCTGCGCATGCTGCCGGTCGTGTCCACGTCCAAAGAAAAGCATCTGAAGTCGATTGTCGCTTCGCTGGACGTCCGGCTGACGGAGCGGCAGCGCGGCTGGCTGGACCTGCGGAGCCCGACGCCGCAATAAGGGGGCTGCCTGTCCCCTGCGCCGCGGCCGCGGACGAGCTCCGACGGACATGGAGGGTGGATCGTGCTGCGGAAACTCCGCGCCTTTGTCATGTCCCTGCGCACCCGCATCCTGTTGATCGTGCTCCTGTGCTGGCTGCTGCCGGTGCTGACGCTGGGCGGCTACATGGGCACGGTCTTTTTCAGCGCGCTGCGGGAAAAGACGGAGGGGTAGGCCGCTCTCCCGCTGCGTGTCAAGCAGGTCTGCAGGGAGGCGTCTGGGCCATCGCGGCGCCGGTAAGCCAGAAGCGAATTGCGACGTGGCGCAGGCCGCAAACGCTCCAATCAACCTAAGGGAGGAAACGAATGGAAACCAACAACTTCTTTCCGGGCGCGCTGATCCATGAAGTGGAAGCCTCGCCCGGCATCAGGCGCCGGGTCCTTGCGTACGGGGCCGACCTGATGGTATGCGAACTGCACTTTGACAAAGGCGCGGTCGGCGCGCTGCACACCCATCCGCACAGCCAATGCACGTACATCCTCTCGGGCGTATTCGAATTCGACATCGGCGGCGTGAAAAAAGTGCTGGCCGGCGGCGACAGCACCTACAAACAGCCCGGCGTCCGCCACGGGGCGGTTTGCCTGGAAGAAGGAAGGCTGCTGGATGTATTCACCCCCTGCCGGAAAGACTTTCTGTGAACAGGGGGGACGGTTTGCGTGGAACACGCAAACCGTCCCCACCCCCCCTACGGCCTCCAGAACAGCCAGATCAGCGCGTAGCCGGTCAGCACGGCGATCAGGGTGAAGGGGACGCTGATGCGCATGAACTGGGAGGCGCTCACATGATGGCCGTTCCTGCGCAGGATGCCCAGCCCAGTGATGTTGGCGGAAGCGCCGATGGGCGTCAGGTTGCCGCCCAGGGTGGCGCCCGCCAGCAGACCGAAATAGAGGATGGTCGGTTCCACCGCCATCGCGTTCGCGATGCCGGCCGTGACCGGCAGCATGGTGGCGACATAAGGGATGTTGTCGATGACCGCCGAAAACAGCACGGACGCCCAAACGACGATCGTATAGATCTCAAACAGGTTGCCTTCGCCGACCGTGACAAAGAAGCGGCTGACGGCGCCGACCAGGCCGGCTTCGGTGACGCCGGCGATGACGACAAACAGCCCCGCAAGCAGGAACAGTGTGCTGAAGTCGATCTCCTTCATCATGTGCGTAAAAGCTTTCCTGGGCTTGTCGGCCCGTACGGCTTCCCGGGCGAGGCCGACGGCCATCAGCCCAACGCAGATCAGGCCGTTGGTCACGGCGGGCCTTCCGGGGATGAAGGAAGCGAGGATCAGGAGCGCCACGTTGACTGCAAGAAGGACCGTGGGAAAATAGTCCGTCACGATGGTCATCTCTTCCAGCTTGACCTTTTTGCAGCAGTTGCGGAAAAGGAACAGCAGAAACAGACCGGACAGGAGCGCGCCTGCCTGAACCACGAAAAACAAGCCGGGTTTCCCCCGGTAGAAGAAAAAATCCAGAAAGTCCATGTGCGCGGCGCCGCCAAGGAGGATGCTGGTCGTATCCCCCACCAGCGTCGCGGCGCCCTGAAGGTTGGAGGAGACGGCGACGGCGACCACGCCCCGCACGGGGGAAATGTTCAGCTTTTTCGCCATCGCCAGGGCGACCGGCGCCAGCATCAGCACGGTGGCGACGTTGTCAATGAAGGCCGAGATGAGTCCCGCGAACAGGGCGAGCGTCACAATGACCCACTGCCCGCTGGGCACATGACGGAGGATGTGGTCCGCCATCAGCGAAGGCATCCCGGACTCGATGAACAGGTGTACGACACCCATCGTGCCGGCCATCATCATGAGCACGTTCCAGTCCACCGCGCCGGGGACCCTCCCCAGCGGCAGGATGCCCAGGGCGACAAACAGAGCTCCGGACCCCAGGGCGATGAAGGCCCGCACCTTGGGAAAGAGGAGCAGGGCGCCGTAGGTTGCGACAAACAGGGCCGAGGCGAGCAGCATACGGATCCCCCTTCGGAAACGATAACCAGGATATCTTACCCATTTTCAGCCTTCTGAAAAAGGAACACAGGGGAGGAGCAGAGATCATGGCCAAATATGAGCGCACCTTCAAGGGAGACTTCCAAAGCCTGCTTCAGGCCATCGAAGACGGCATCCGAAAGGGCAGTGTCTCCGCCAGCCTGGAGGGACAGAGTGACTTCGACGCGGACGGCATCCGGGTCGCCGTGCGCGTATTCGAGCGCTTCTCCTGGCTGGGCAGCAACCGCGTCAGCCTGTCCGTGTCCCTGGTCGGCCGGGACGATGACATCTT
>CAZLYF010000038.1:0-2937 GCA_964563725.1 uncultured Oscillospiraceae bacterium | reverse complement strand
GCAGCCAGGCGATGTTCTTCAAGATCAACACCTTCGGAGAGAAGGCGTTTCTGGAAAAACTCAGGGAGATCGTGGAACGTTTCGCCTGAAGGAGCGCCTTCTAGCAGGATCGGGAAAAGCGCCAGGGATGGCGGGACTTCGTCGCCTCAGGCTTTGCGATCGCCGAAGCACCCGTGACCAATCCGTTGCAGCAACGTCATCCAATCGTTCCGACGGCTCGCGCGATCAGGTCGAACAGGAAAAGGGCGAGCTTGAAGAAACCCGCGCCGCTGAACACGACGCGGTTGATTTTCAATATTGCTCCGTCCGGATTCCTCTATATAGATTCTGTCTCTCTGAACAAAAACCAGCAGAAATACAGTTTCATCCTTGACACCGATTCATTGACAGGCATAAAGTTCCGTCGTATCCTCCCATGTGAAAACATTCCCAAAGAATAAAGGCTGCGCTGCATGAAGGGCCGGACCGGAACATTTCCTGGAAATCGAGCCTGCGGGGCGGGAAAGACGCTGAGCGTCAAACGCGCGGGAGGATGAGCCGCAGCCCGTGTTCGCGCGCCGCCTGGTGGGTCCGGTCAGACGCATAGGCCCCGCATGACGGAAAGTGAGGAAGACGAGATGAAAGTCAACGACAGGCACGTGTCCTTCTACTACAAGAACGACAGCGACTACGGCCCCATCGAGATCGACCCGAAGAAGACCGCGCTGCTGATCATCGACATGCAGCACGTATTCATCACCCGCAAAAAGCTCGAAAACCCCTCTCCTGTGCAGCTGGACGACAGGGCCCGCTGGGAGCAATTCTACCGGGCTATCGACACCATGGTGGTCCCCAACAACAAGCGGCTGCTGGATTACTTCCGGTCTCACGGCCTGGAGGTGATTTTCGGCAAGATCGAGTGCCGCAAGAAAAACGGGGCGGACCGCTCCCTGGACCAGAAAGCCACCGGCTATAACGAGCTGCTCCTTGTTCCGGGCGATCCCTGGGGGGACATCGTGCCGGAGCTCGCGCCCATCGAGGACGAGATCGTCATCAAAAAGACAACGGACAGCGCCCTCACCGGCAGCAGTCTGCGCCTGACGCTGCATAACATGGGCATCGATACCGTCGTGGTGACGGGCGTGCTCACAGACCAGTGTGTCTCCGGCACCGTGCGCTGCCTGGCCGACGAAAGCTTCAAGGTGTGGCTCATCGAGGACGCCTGCCGGGCCTCCACCGCCGAGATCCAGGCCCACGAGCTGGAAGTCCTCAACAACATCTACTGCCATGTGATCAACACCGACGAAGCGCTGAAAGCCCTTGAAGCGGCCGGCAAGTGAACCCGCGGGACAAGAGCCGGCTCCCCTGCCGGCACATGAAGGAGGTGGCAGCCATCGCGTACTGGACCCCGCGCGCAGCTGCGCATCTGTGGACCAAGGCATCCATGAGGTGACCGCCAAACTCTGCTCGAAGAAGGTGTTTTTGAATGGAAAAAAAAGGTGGGAAAACGCTCAATAAGGCGCTGTCCATGGTCACGATGATCTCCATCGCGGCAGGCGCGGTCATCGGCGGCTGGCTGGCCGAGGCCCCCTACTGGTTCTCCCTGACCGGCCCGAGCGCCGCGTTCATCTTTCTGGCGCTGGCTGTCCTTCTGATCCCGGTCGGCCTGGCCTTCGCCGAGATGTCCGCGATGCTCCCCTTCTCCTCCTCCGTGGCCGTCTGGACGGCGAACGCCACCAACCACAAGGTGGGCTGGTACACCCAATGGCTCATGTACCTTATCCAGATCGTGGAACCGCCGCTGTGCGCCTTCATCCTGACGACGGCCCTGGGCTTCTTCATCCCCTTCACCGCAACCCAAACCATGCTCATCGCCGTCGCCCTGTGCCTGGTCTGGTATGTCGTGTCCAACTTCAACATCTCGATCTCGGGCACGCTCGCCAACATCTTTTTCTTCACCATGGTGGTCATCTCCCTGATCGTCGCGGGGATGTTCTTCTTCAGCGGCAAATGGAGCGCGGGCAACCTCACCAGCTCCGTCAGCTGGGCCCCCGGCGGCCTCAACGGCCTGTTCCTGGCGTCGGGCGTGCTCACCCTCAAGTACATCGGCTTTGAGCTGACCCCCACTCTGATCGAGGAGATCACCTTCCCCGCCAAAAAGATGTGGAAAGTGATTATCGCAGCCCTCTTCATCCCCGCCCTGCTCTACGCGCTGGTGGTCATCGCCATTGGCGGCATGGCGCCCTGGGACAAGGTGGCCGGCATGTCGTTGCCCGAGCCCGAACTTATCCGGGAACTCGGCCTGCCCATGCTGTTCGCATGGCTGGCGCTGATTGCGGGCTCGCTGCACGGCTTCACGACCTTCATGGGCTTCTGGACCTCCTCGGCCCGCGTGCTCTACGGTTCAGCCCAGCTGAACATGCTGCCCCGCGCGTTCCTGAAGCTGAACCGGCACAGTCAGCCTTATTGGGCGAACCTGACGGTGCTTGTCTTTTCCGTGCTGTTCTGCGTGTTCTCCGCCTCCAACTGGGTGAAGTACATCTATGCCGTGTCCTGCATCGCTGCCGGGCTCGTCTACATGATGGTCTGCTTCGACACCTGGAGGCTGCGCAGGACCCATCCCGACTGGGCGCGCCCCTATAAAGCGCCCTTTGGCAACTGGTTCCTGTTCGCTGGCATGATCGTGTCCCTGTGGGTCGTGGTGGCCTCCTCCCTCACCCTCGACGCCCTGGGATGGCTGTCCCTGCTGGTGTATATGCTGGTGGGCGTCGCAGTCTTCCTGCTGATGCAGTACTACCGCAGGAAGCACCCCGGCAAGATGGAGCCGATCCTCCTTACCCCTGATAACATCAAGGAGTTCGAGCAGAAGGTCGCCAAATAACCCTTTACGGCACAGGGGACGGCAGAGTGTTACGAAACTCTTTTTGGTATAGGCATTGCATCATACGTTCACATCTG
>CAZLYF010000037.1:0-20785 GCA_964563725.1 uncultured Oscillospiraceae bacterium | reverse complement strand
GTCGTCTTCCCACCTGAAGAACGTGATCTGTGGTATAATCGCCATGGAAGCAGTCTCCTTCCTTCTGTGTAATGATATCTTTCAAAAACCATTATAACACAGAATGGGGATTGCTTCCGTTCTTTTTTCTCAATCGGTAGGAATATTTTCGCCATTACTCAAAATGTGGTCATATCCGCCCCTTTTTTGCTCATAATATGTTCGTATCCGCATTTTCTTGCTTGTGCCCGGTAGAAAATTTTTATCTCGCGTCTCGTTCTCCCTTGCTTTTCAACCCCTCCCGGACATCGCAATTGCCTCTCAGAGCTCAAGCAGATCTTTTTCGGACTGGATGCCGACGGCGTGGTCCGACCAGGCGCCGACGACGCCCTCTATTGCCATCTGGATGACCCGCGGGCAAAAATCCGCTACATTGTCCTGGATACCATTGATATTCCGTACCTCTATCGCAACGGTAAGCTCAAATACCAGGGAATGCGGTATTCGGCATTTTCGGACGCCCAGCTGGAATGGCTGGCAAATACGGCGCTGCAGGTAGAAGATGGCTGGGCTGTCGCATTGTTCGGGCACATCCCGCCCCTCCCCGCGCTCGATGACGGGGAAAAGGTCATCAACGCGGATGTTTTCATGCGCATCGTGCAGGCCTTCCGCGACGGGACGCGTTATCGGTCTGCGCGTACCGGAGGTGACTTTGGCCAGTCGGTCACCGCAGATTTCCGCGGCCAGGGCCCGCGCGAAGTGATAGCATTTTTCTACGGACACAGACACGACGACATTTGCGCCCTGAAGGACGGGATCCTTTTCGTCGGCACACAGTGCGCCAGAAGCGGACTGGGCCTGGGAGACGGCGCGTCGCTGCTTGTCGATGGCGCCGCTTCCGAAGTCGCTTTCGATGTGATCACCATCGACCGCGCGCAGGGCAGGATATTCGCCACGCGCTTTGGGGCGGGAAGCGACAGGGTCATCCCGATCGTTTCCGCGCAGGCGCAGAAGGAGACGGGCGCAGCGCTCAGGAAAGGCGCTTCGGGCCCGCGGGTGCGGGCGCTGCAGGAGCGGCTGATCGACCTGGGTTATCTTGACCCGGGATCCGCGGACGGGGAGTTCGGCAAGATGACGCAGACCGCTTTGGAATTCTTCCAAAGCGTAAGCAAAATCAAATCGGAGGGCGTCGCCGATGCCCTGACCCTGGCCACGCTTTTTGACGGGGCCGCGGTGCCCAACCCCAGGAAGGCCTTCTTCAACGCAGGCTATTACCAGCGTGCGAATCCCGGCATGGAGCGCCTGACAAGCGCCGGGACCTGGGCGCTGCTGGGACACTGGTTCGATACCGGCATCAGGGAAGGGAAGGCAGGGTCCCCGGCCTTTGACCCGGTCTACTATCTTGCGAACAATCCGGACGTGGCCGCAATGTACGGCGGGCGCAGCTATGCCGCTGCCCAATTGCACCACTTCAGCGCCGGGGTCCTTGAAGGCCGGCGCGGGAGCGCAGGTTTCAGCGTCGACGAGTACATCGCTCTCTATCCTGATGTCCGAAACGCGTTTGGCGGGAACCGGTGGGCCAGCGCGAAACATTTCAATGACTATGGTTTTGACGAGGGAAGGCTGGGGGCGCTGTCCCCGGCGCCGTGAAAAACGCGAACAAACGTTTTTATTCTTGCCCCGCGCCGGCTGGTTTGCTATACTCCTCCAATCTGGGGAGGGGGGCAATGAATGAACCTGGATCAACTCATCGATGCGCTTCGCGGCGACGAGGGCTTCACGTCCTGCGTGACCCACTGGCATACCGAGGCGCCAAGGCCGGCAAAACACGCTCCCTGGCCTGACTGCGTCGATCCGCGGGTCAGGGATGCCCTGGCCAAAAAGGGCATCCATTCCCTGTACACCCATCAGGCCTCCGCCATCGCAGCAGCCTCGGAGGGCGGGGACATCGTCGTGGTCACTCCGACAGCGTCGGGGAAGACCCTCTGCTACAACGTCCCGGTCCTCTCCGCCATCCTCAGGGACGACGACGCGCGGGCGCTGTACATCTTCCCCACAAAAGCCCTTTCAGCCGACCAGGTCTCAGAGCTCTACGAGCTCGTCACGCTGCTGAACGTCGACATCAAGACCTATACCTACGACGGGGACACGCCGGCCACGGCGCGCAGGGCCATCCGGCAGGCCGGCCACGTCGTGGTGACCAATCCGGACATGCTGCACGGCAACATCCTTCCCCATCATACAAAATGGGTCAAACTGTTTGAGAATCTCAGGTTCATCGTCATCGACGAGATCCATGCCTACCGCGGTGTCTTTGGGAGCAACCTCGCCAATGTCCTTAGGCGGCTCCTCCGCCTGTGCGCGTTTTACGGGAGCCGTCCCCAGTTCATCCTGTGCAGCGCGACCATCGCCAACCCGGAAGAGCTGGCGCGGCTTCTGACAGGGAGAGCGCCCGCCCTGATCGGCGACAACGGCGCCCCGTTGGGAGAAAAGCACGTCGTGTTCTACAATCCGCCCGTCGTCAACAGCCAGCTCGGCATCCGGAAAAGCGCCCTGCACGAGACGCGCTCGATCGCTTCCCTGCTCCTGAAAAACAGGATCCAGACCATTGTCTTCGCGAAAAGCCGCGTGCAGGTGGAGGTGCTGACCAAAGCGCTCAAGGAAATCTCCGCCGACCGCCTTGGCCAGTCCAGCCGGGTCCGCGGATACCGGGGCGGCTATCTCCCCAACGAGCGAAGGGACATCGAACAGTCCCTGCGGGCCGGGCGCGTGGATGCCGTCGTATCCACCAACGCCCTCGAGCTTGGCATCGACATCGGCTCCCTTGAAGCCTGCGTACTGTGCGGGTATCCGGGCACCATCGCCAGCACCTGGCAGCAGGCAGGCCGGGCAGGCCGGCGGATGGGCGCCTCCCTGACCGTCCTGGTCGCCTCAAGCGCCGCCATCGACCAGTACATCATCACGCATCCGGAATACTTCTTCCGGCAGTCGCCCGAGCACGCGCTGCTCAACCCGGACAACCTGTATATCCTGCTGAGCCACTTCAAGTGCTCCGCCTACGAACTCCCCTTCAGGGACGGTGAAACCTTCGGAAACGCCTCAGGCACAGACAGCCTGCTCACGTATCTTGAGGAAAACGCGATCCTCCGGCACGTCGGGGACACATGGCACTGGTCCGCGGAGGATTTTCCCGCAAGCGAGATCAGCCTGCGCACCGCGATGACGGAGAATTTCCTGATCATGGACGTCACGGATCCCGCGCACGTGCGCGTGGTCGGCGAGATGGACCGCTTCACCGTGCCGATGCTGCTTCACGAAAACGCCGTCTACCTGCACGAGGGTGTCCTGTACCAGGTCGAGAAGCTGGATTTCGACGCCTGCAAGGCCTTTATCCGGCATGTCAGCGTCGACTACTACACGGACGCGGACCTCAACGTCAGCACCTCCCTGCTGGACATCCAGGAGGAGGAGGGCTTTGCCGGCCTCGGCGAGATCAAGGTCACCGCTCTCGTGAAAATTTTCAAGAAGATCAAGTTCGATACGGGCGAGAGCCTCGGCTATGGTCCGGTGAGGCTCCCTGAGACCGACATGCACACGACCGCAGCCTGGCTGAGCCTGCCGCCGGCAGCCGCGGCGCGGTACGGCAGGGACAGCCTTCAAAACGGCATGCTCGGCATCAGCAACCTGCTGCGCATCGTCGCGCCGCTGTACCTGATGTGCTCTCCCCGGGACATCGCCATCCTCTACCAGGTCAAGTGCCCCTTCACGGACAAGCCGACCCTCATCCTGTATGACAACTGTCCCGGGGGCGTGGGCCTGGCCGAGAAGGCCTTCAGGATGCGGGACACGCTGCTTTTGCATGCCGGCAGGATCATCGAAAACTGCGGCTGCGCCGACGGCTGCCCCTCCTGCGTCGGGCCTGTCGGAGAAGTAGGCAGGGATGGCAAAAAAATGGCAGCTGCGCTGATTGACGCCCTGGGCGCACCGTCATGACGGGCGTCCTCGAGGCCTACCGGAGGGACCTCCCCTATTCCTACGCGCCCGGGCTTTTCCCCTCGCTTGAAGCGCTGACGAAACAGCCGCAGTCCGTCCGCAGGATACTGCTGTCGAGCAATACGGCCGAAAGCGGCACGTTGTCCCGCATCCGGGAAATCTGCGCCTCGCTGGACATCCGCATCGAACAGGCCGACAGGCTGCTCTCGCGCATTTCAGGGAAGGAAAACTGCTTTGCCGCGGCGGTGTTCGAAAAACAGCGCGGTGAACTCCGGAACAGCTGCCGGCATCTGGTGCTGTACCGCCCCTCCGACAGGGGGAATCTCGGCTGCGTCCTGAGGTCAGCCCTGGGCTTTTCTTTTCTGGACGTCGCGCTGGTCAAGCCCTGCGCAGACCCTTTCGACCCGCATGTCGTCCGTGCCTGCATGGGGGCCCTGTTTTCCCTGCGGGTAGAGGAATTCGATTCGATCGAAGCATACCTCCTGGCGTATCCTGGCCGCGCGGTCTTCCCCTTCATGCTCACGGGTTCCGAAGCCCTCGACGTGGCTGTCACGCGCCTCGCGCCCCCCTATTCGCTGCTTCTTGGAAACGAGGGTTCGGGCCTGCCCGGGGAGTGTGCCGCGCTTGGCCGGTCTATCCGCATCCGGCACGGCGAAGGCATTGATTCGCTGAACCTGTCGGTAGCCGCCGGAATCGGCATGTACGCATTTTCCCTGCAGGAGGAACGCCTGGGACTGAAGCGCTAAAGGGGGTTTTTGGCCGGAACGCCGGGCCTTCTGGGGTATCCCGCCGGGGTCATGTCGGTTTTTTCGATCGCGAGCAGGAAGCTTTCCCTCCCGGGCATCGGGAGGGAGATCAGCTTTTCCTCCTTCCCGCCCAGGATCCGGAGGGCGCCTTCGGCTGCGTCCGTCTCAGGCCGGACCGCAGGCCCCTTCCAGCACAGCATCCGCCCACCGGGTTTCAGGAACGGGAGCATGTACTCCGCGAGCACCCTGACGGGAGCGACGGCGCGGGCCGTGGCGATATCGAAGCTTTCCCGCATGACCCCCTTTGCGGCTATTTCCGCGCGCCCGCATACGACCCGGACATTCCTGAGTTTCAGTTGTCCGCAGACCTCTTCCAAAAAAAGACAACGCTTCCGATGGGATTCAAGCAGGCAGACGGCGAGATCTTCCCTTGCGATGGCCAGAGGAAGCCCCGGGAAGCCGGCCCCCGTCCCGACGTCGATCAGCGCCGCACCGACGGGGAACAGCCCTTCCTCGGCAAGAGGCAGCAGCGAGTCCGCAAAGTGCCGCGACGCAAGTTCCTTTTCCGGGACATTGGTCAGATTCATCCTCGTGTTCCACTCCATAAGCATCCCGGCGTATTCCGAAAGCATGGCGTTTTTTCCTTCCGTCAGACGGATCCCCGCTCCGTTGAGGGAAGCTGCGAGTCCCTCAAGCGCGCCGCGCGTCACGGGTCTTCCTTTGCAGCAGCCCGAACACCACCTGCTCAAGGCAGCCTTCTTCCGCCATCTGGCCGCTCTTGACCAGATACTCCGTGTCCGTACACAGTTCGCAGGCGGCATGGAGTTCCTCCGCGCTGTGTTTCCTGATGGCCGGCAGCAGCTTGCCAACAATGAAAGACGAGATCCCCAGGGTTCTGGCGATCGCGCTTCCGGACGTCCCGGCGCCGGAGAGGAGTTTGAGAAAAAGCAGCTGCCGGTACTGGCGCTGCAGCAGCGCAAGCAGGGCCAGCCGCTGTTCCCCGTCCCGGATCATCCCGTTCATCAGGTCGACGGTTCGTTTTGCATCGCCAGCCGCCAGGGCGTCCGATAGGTCAAAAACCCTGTACTCGACGGTTTTCGCGCAGACGCTCTCCAGGTCCTCCATCCGGATGACCGGCGCGTCCGAGGCGTAGGCGGCAAGTTTGGAAAGCTCTCCCTTCAGCTTCGTCATGTCCGAGCCGGCGACATGGATGAGCTGTTCGACGGTCCTGCGCTCGACCGCCTTCCCATAGCCTTTGAGCTCCCTGCCGATCCATTTGATCAGCATCTCTTCGTTGAGGGGATCGAAGGAGACAGCGCCTCCGGATGCGGCGATACGCTTGTACAGCCTGCGTGAGGGGTTTGCTTTGCCGCGCACATAGAACACCAGGCAGGTGGTCTCGGGAATGCGGTCCAGATACTCGACGATCCTGTCGCCCGCCTTGCCAGAGCTCCTTTTTCCGTACCCCGGTTTCTTTTCGTCGTCGCCGCCCGCAGCGCTTCCCGCAAGCAGGGCGCTTTCCCTGACGACCACAAGCCTTTTTTCAGCCATCATCGGCAGCGTCTCCGCCACGGCGATCAGCTCGTCTTCGGAAGGATCGGTGAGGGTGGTTTCGTTGACGCATGCGAAAGCGCCGGAAAGGACGGCCTTCCTGAGTTCCCTGAGCGCGCTTTCCTTGGTATATTCCTCCTCTCCCTCAAACAGGTACAGGGGGCGCAGTTCCCCCGTCTTGATTCCCCTGAAATACTCGTCAGTGTTCATGGCTGTCCCTCCCGCCGCAGAACTCGGTGATCTCAAGCGCGTTCGGCTTGAACGTGATGATGACCGCGCCTGATTCGTTGGTGAAAAATGTCTCGCTCCCCGCTTCGCTGAGGCGCTGCGCAGCGGCGGCGGCCCTCTCGGCCGCCGTATCCGAGACCGTGATGATCGCGATCTGCGGTGCGACGATATCAAGGAACGCGGCGGACGTGGCGTATTTCGATCCATGGTGCGCGGTCTTGAGGATATGGGCCGGCTGGGCGGCGTACAGCTCATATTCCCCGGTCAGGTCGCCGGCCGTCATCAGCGTGACGCCCTGGAAGTCCCACAGCATGACCAGGGAGCCGTGGTTCGCGTCCATTCCGGGGTACAGGCGCCCGTCGAAGGGCCAAAGCACACGCATCCCCACGCGCCCGGAGGACAGGGTGTCGCCTTCCGCGAGGGAACGCAGCGGGATCCCTTTGGCCTGGGCTTCACGGATGAGCTGGAGGCTGTCATCCGACAGGAGGGCGTCAAAGGCGCCGTACGGCAGCGCGATCTCCCTGATGACGACCTGGCTGTCCATCAGCTGCCTGAGGCCGCCGACGTGATCGAAGTGCAGGTGCGTGATGAACAGCGTATCGATGTCCCTGCCCTCGCCAAGCAGGTAAGAGGAGAGGTCTCCCCCATGTTCGCCCGCGTCGATGACAAATGTGGTCCCGCCGTCTTCTATCACTGCCGTGTCCGCCTTTCCGGCGCTCAACTGGATGTACCTGGCATGCACGTTGCCCTGGATCCTGACGATGAGGGTTGCCAGCAGGACCGCGAGCGCGCAGGCGACGGCCCGCTTCCACCAGCTGAGCAAGGTATAGCGCGTACACATGAGCAGGCACAGGTAACCCGCTGCCACGCTCACCGCGGCGGGCGAAGGCAGCTGGACAGACGCCCAGGGCAGAGAGGCAAAATATGCCATCCCCGCGGAAAATGACCTGCTGAGCAGGGAGACCGGTACAGACAGCGCCTGCGCCAGCGGCATGTACAGAAGGCCGAAGGGGATCAGCGCAAGATAAGCGGCCATCAGCACCCCGACCACGGCGCAGGCCGCGGGCCCCAGCAACAGGCCGATTACGGACAAGCGATGGAATGCCGCGATGGTGGGAATGGCCGTGAACGCGGATGCCGAGAGGGTCGTCGCGTAAGCCTGCGCGGCCCGGACGCAAGGCGCAGGCAGCTTCCGGCCCTCGGAAAAAGCGGCGAAGAGGGCGCTCAGCTGCGCGCCCAGGGTGATGATGCCCAGCACCGCCAGAAATGAGAGCTGAAAGCCGACGTTCAGCAGGTCAAGGGGGCGCAGCAGGAGGACAATGACAAAAGAAGCGGCCAGGCTTGTCAGAGGATCGGCGCGGCGCCGAAAGCAGCGCCCAAGGAGCAGCATGACCGTCAGGATCGAGGCGCGCACGACGGGCGCGGTAAAATCGAGCAGCCTGCAGTACAGCAGGAGGAAGAAGGCTACGATGAACAGGCGGGTCCGGGGCGACAGGCTGAACCTCCCCAATATGAACATCACGATCAGCATCAGCAGGCCCACATGCAAACCCGATACCGACAGGACGTGCGCGACGCCTGCAATCTGGAAGCTTTTCGTGGTCTCCTCTTTCAGGTCCGCCCTGTCTCCGATGATGAGCGCTTTCGCCATCGCCCCCTGATCGCCGAGCATCGCGTCAAACATCGCCCCGATCGACTGCCTGGCCCGCATCCAGAAGCTTTGCGGAACGGTTTGGCCTTCCGGCGCCAGCCTCAGGTCCCGCGCGCCGGACAGGCCCGCCGTGATTCCCTTTTGCAGCAGATACATCCTGAAGTCGAATCCACGGGGGTTTTCCTGGCCGGAGGGATGATAGAGCGTGGTCTCAAAAAACGCCCTCTTCCCGTCAAGCGGCAGAGGCTCTTCCTCAGGGGGATAGAAGGTCCAGTAGGCGCCCGGGAGACGGTACCTGTTCCCCGCTTCATCGGCGGCCTCGACCTGTCTGAGCAGCGTTTTGACGCGCCCATCCTCCGCGCGCATTTCGCTCTCCCCCGATACCCTGGCGGATACGATATACTTCCCTTCAGGCGGAAGGGAGGGGTGCGCGGCGGGAAAAGCGCGCCCCATCCCCGCAAACAGCGACAGGATGCACATCCCGAGGACCAGAGGCCTCTTTTGGTCACGCAGCAGAAGAACAAGGCACAGCGAACACGCGACGCCCGCCGGGATCAGCCACGGACCGGGCCCAACCCAGCGGATTCCCGTCCAGACCCCTGCCCCGAAGGACAGGGCGGCGCATACGAAAGGCCTCTGGATATGGAATGCCCGAGGGTTCACAGGACAACGCGCGCGCCCGCGCACGCCGCCATACAGGCCGGGTACAGCGCCCGCCCCTGGGCAAGCAATTCTGCCGGGTCGTTGTAGGGCGGGAAATGCGTCAGCAGGAGCCGTTTCACGCCTGCTTCCAGCGCCAGTTCCGCCGCTTTTGACGCGCTCAGATGGAACTGGCCTTCATCCCATTGGGCGTCGGTCAGGGCTGCGTCGCAGACCAGGAGGTCCGTCCCGCGGCAGAATTCCTTAAGCCCCGGGAAACTGTTCGTGTCGCCGGTGTACACGATCGAGCGGCTTCCCCGCGAGATTTTTATCGCGCAGCACGGTACGGGGTGCCTCGTTTCAATCGCCGTCACGTCAAACCCTCCCCTGGAAAAGCCCGCCCCGATATCCTCCAGTTCGAACTCCGGGCACACGCAGAGCTGCCTGAGGGGATCCTCCTGCCCGGGCGCGAACAGCGCCAGCTTTCTTTTTGAGGATAACAGATAATAACGCAGCGTCAGCAGGTCGGACGCGTGATCCGCATGCCAGTGCGAGACCACAACGCAGTCCAGGCTCGCGGGGTCCATCACGGCCATCAGCTTCCCCAGCACCCCGCTCCCGCAGTCAAGCAGGATCGAAGACGCGCCATCGGTGACAAGGTAACCGGAACAGGCCCCATTGGCGGACGGGTAGGCGCCGTCGCAGCCGATCACCAGGAATTCCATGCCTGTGACCCCTCCTTTTTAAGCAAGCGGAAGACCGTGACTGAAAACACGGCGGTACTGAACAGGACCATCGTAAAGGAAGGCTTTGCGCCCAGCGCATTGAGCGCGATCGCTACGGCGTTGTAGACAAAATGAAAAAGGATCGGAAGAAAAAGCCCCCCGCTGCGTATGGTCAGCGCAGACAAAAAAGCGCCGATGACCATCAGCGCGGCCATGCCCTGCAGCGACAGATGGAACAGTGCGAAGAGCGCGCCGGAAATCACTGCCGCGCGGGCGCCGCCCGCCTTCCTTTTGATCAGGGACAGCAGGACGCCCCGGAACATGAGTTCCTCCGACAAGGCGGGGATCAAGGCAGCACAGAGGAGCGCGGCCACGAGTTCGGCCGCGGTCTTCGGGTCCATCAGCGCGCTCTCTTCCTGCGTGATGCCAAACAGGGAGAGAAACGACAGCCAGAAGGCCGTCACCAGAACGCCTGCCAGGCTGAAGGAGACAGCTGACAGGGTCGTGAGCCCCGCATGATATATGCCCGGGGATCGAAGGCCCCGGGCCAGCGCCTCCTTGCCGCCCGCACGAAGCGTGAGCGCCAGCGCAGGCAAGCCGATGAGGAGCGTCTCCTGCAGCGCGACCATGAGATATTGACCGGCGAAGGACATCCCGGTTTCGCCGGCCGGGCGCAACAAGAGAAAAGGCAGCGCGAAACCAGCTGCCGCGCTGCCCGCCGCGGCGGCCAGCAACAGCTTGCGCCCTCTCTTACCCAATGGTGTAGAGTCCGCCGACCCGGCCGCGCCAGGCCATGTCCAGGAAAATTTCCTTGCCGGGCGTCACCCCGGAGTGAAGCAATTCCTCCTCCGCGGTACGCATGGCCAGTTCGGGGGTGTTGTTGTCTTCGCTGAGGTGTCCAAGGAGCGCATGCCTCACGCCCGATTCGAACAGCATGAGCAGGGCCTGGGCGCACGCGGCATTGCTCAGGTGGCCGCGTTTTCCAAGGATGCGCCGCTTGAGCGCTTCGCTGTAGCGGTCGTTGTTGAGCAGCATCTCCGGATCATGGTTGCTTTCCAGAAGCACCAGATCAGCGCCCGACAGATGCTTGATGACCTGTTTGGACACCAGGCCCATATCCGTTGCGACCGCTACGCTCCGCCCGCCCTGGTATACCCTGAACGCGACGGGCTCGACGGTGTCATGCGATATCAAAAAGGGGAGCACGGACAGGTCATCGATGTAAAAATCCTCGCCCGTGACAAAGACACGCCGCTGGCGCGGCGGGATCTCGCCCACGTGACGCTCCATGGCCTGCCAGGTCTGCGCGTTGGCGTAGACCGGGATATGATGCCTCCGGCTCAGGATCCCGACCCCTTTGACGTGATCGATGTGTTCGTGGGTAACCAGGATCGCGCTGAGCGTTTCCGGCAGGACATTCAGCTTTCCAAGCGCTTCCGCCATCGACCTGCCAGTCAGGCCGGCGTCCACAAGGATGCGCGTGTTTCCCGCGGAAATATACGTCGCGTTTCCACAGGACCCGCTGCTGAGCGAACAGAACTCAAGACCCATGCTGCTCCCGGCTGCCTCCGTTTGCCGGACGACCCTTGCGAAGACTTCAGATCCGGCCGCCCCATTATAATTTTGCGGGCGGCAGGTGACAAGCGAACGCGAAGGGCCGCTCCCGATAGGCAAGGGGGGTGAAGGAATTTTCAAGAAAGGACCCGAAAGAGTTGACAGGCGCTCCGTCAGGCTGTACAATGGCCTTGCGCTGAAAGGCGCGTATCGCGGGGTAGAGCAGACCGGTAGCTCGTCGGGCTCATAACCCGGAGGTCGAGGGTTCAAATCCCTCCCCCGCAACCATTTTTTTTGGCGGCGTAGCTCAGTTGGCTAGAGCATTCGGTTCATACCCGGAGTGTCGTAGGTTCGAATCCCACCGCCGCTACCAACAGTGTCCCCTGAGCCTTGGAAACAAGGCTTTTTTTGTTTCGCGCAGGGACGCCGGAACTGTCAGGATGGGAACTCGCCGGTGTCCAGCAGTGCCTGCCTCAAGGCTTCCAACCAGGCAATCCCGTGATCCTGGTCCGGTTCAAGATATCCGCCTTCGGCCCATTCGTTCCAGGCGAACAGGAAAATCATGTCCTGGCCGTAGGCCTCGCGCGCGTGAAGGATCTGGCGTTTCATGTACCCGCCGAACTTTTCCGGCGTCCCGCCGACAAAGACCGCGCCGCGGTCGGCTTTCCTGGGCGTGTTGTCCCAGTCGACAAAAGCGCCCGGAACGCATTTGCCGTCTTTCGGCCTGTGGCGGAGGACCGCTTCCCAGATCCGGTCATAGTCCAGTTTGAGCAGTCCCTGAAGCCGCATGGGCCGGATGTCGAACCCGACTTTGTCAAACAGCGTGGCGAGCCTTCTCTTGGCCGCCTTGGCGAGGCTGTTCACGCCTCCGAACAGGTCGTGTTTGGCGTAATTGGGCTGATACTCGATATTGTACGCGAACCTGCTGTCGTCCCCGCCGATGATGTCCAGGTCGACCTGCTGATAGGCGAAATCGATCCCCGGCAGGCCGCGCCTCAGGGCCAGTTCCTGCCAGCGGTCGAGCATCGCGTTGAGGGGCGGGACGATGTCCGGGCGATAGATCACAAACAGGGGTTTCCCGCCGTTTCGGATGTAGCGCCTGTCCTCAAGAAAGGGCAGGAGATACTGGAAATGCGCATCCCACTCCTCCTGTCCCCCATATTCCTGCTTGATCAGGATCCGGTTGCTTTTCCCCTCCCATGCCTTCGTCCAGTGCTCGTTCGCCCAGCAGAGGCAAAACGGGAAATCGAGCGCTTTGTTGGCAAGCACCTGCTCAAGCGGTTTCTCAAGAAGCAGCCGGCCACCAAACCAGTAGTGATAGTAACAGAAACCGTAAATGCCGTGTTCCCGCGCAAGGCTGATCTGCCAGGCTTTCACGCCGTCGTCCAGCAGATCGTAATAGCGTCCCCCTTCCGGCACCCTTGGCTGGCGATGGCCTAAAAAGAGCGGCTGAGCGGACCTGACGTTCGTCCATTCGGTGAATCCGGGCCCCCACCAGGCGTCGTTTTCCGGGATCGCGTGGAATTGGGGCAAATAGAAAGCGATGATCCTAATCGCCGATCCCTCCTCCTGAGCCGAGGCGGAGCAGCATCTCCTCGGCTTGCGCCGCTCCAAGCGGCCTGACCGCCGACCGGCGCCTGCCCAGAAGCCGGGCAAGGCGGTGATAGAGTCGCGGGCAGGAAACGTACAGCGCGGAAGCCGCGCGTACCTGCTGCAGCGGAAAGCCGGCGAGTGCTTCCATCCTATCCCTTGCGCGGGTCAGGTCTGAAAGCCTGGCGAAGGTCCTGTAGTCCCGGACCGCAAGGGCGGCCTGCCACAGCACCGACCAGAAGACTCTGGGAACGGCCCATCGTGCAAAGCTCGGATACGCCTCCGGCACGGCCAGCCGAAGCTCCCCGTCAAGCCCGCCAAGCAGCGACAGGCACAGAAAACGTTCGGCGCTGAAGGTCCCCATCGCGGATCCCGGCGTCATCACATAGCCGTAGAGCGCCCTGTGCAGCCAGAGTGGGTTTTCCGCCCTCATGAAGAGCCGAAGGATGAAATGATAGTCTTCGTAGTACTTCGCCCCCTCAGGAAACCTGAGCGCGTGCCGCTCGATAAAATCCCTTCTGAGAAGCAGGTTGACGGGGCCGAAGCGCTTGGGTTCCAGCAGAAAGCCTTCAAAAAGGCCTTTCCTCGTTATCGCGGCGGGTTCCCGGGACCCCCTCTGCGGGGAAAGGCGTCCGACCCTTTTGCGAAGCCTCAGGATATCAAAGAGCAGGACGTCGAACTGCCGTTCCCTGGACAGTCCCGACAGGGTCTCGAGCCAGTCCTCGCAGATAAGGTCGTCGACGTCCATGAAAGCGACGTATTCCCCGGCAGCCTCCCGCAGGCCCCGGTTCCTCGCCGCGCTGACCCCGGCGTTGGCCTGGCGAAGGATCCGGACGGGAAAGGGCAGGCTTGCTGATTCCGATTCGACCAGGGAAGGCGTGCCGTCTGTGGAGCCGTCGTCAATGAAGAGCAGCTCCAGCTCTCCGCCCCTCTGTGCGCGGAACATGGAGAACAGTCCTTTGACGAAGCTATTCGCGTTGTATGTCGGGATGACCAGGCTGATCATTCCGGCCGCCCCAGCAGCTTGGCGGTTTCCAGGCCGCCGCGGACGGCCTGGTCCATGTTGAGGTATTTGAAAGCGCCGAGGCGCCCCGCAGCCAGCACCCCGGGAAACTGCGCGAGCTTCTCCCTGTACCTTTTGTACAGCTCCGCGCTTTCGGGGCTCGTGACCGGATAGAAGGGGATGCCGCTGCCGTCATGCCCGCAGGGATACTCATACGCGACCGTGGTCCTTCCCCGGGGCGGCTCTTCCATGAAATGCTTGAATTCCAGGATGCGGGTATATTCCTCCGAAACGGTATAGTTCACCACCCCGCAGGGCTGAAACCGGTCGATTTCTAGATCCTGAAACACAAAGCGGAGTGAGCGGTAGGGGAGTTTCCCAAAGCAGAAGCCCAGCAGCTCGTCGACGCATCCGGTGAATACCAGAGGGCCCTCCACTTTTTCTGCTTTAAAAAAGACCCTGCCGTCCCTGAGCGAAAGATGCTCCATCGCGTCGCAGCGCAGGCGGACATCGATCGCGGGGTGGCCGAGCATCCGCTCCACCAGCCGTGTGAACCCTCCTCTGGGCATGCATTGGAAAGCGTCTGAAAAATACCCGTCGGATTCAGACATCAGCACGGGGACCCTCTCCCCCACGGCGCTGTCGAGCTCATCCAGGCTTTTTCCCCACTGCTTGGCCGTATACCGGCGGAAGACATTTTCATAGATGAACTCAGCCAGCTCCCTGATGTCCGGGTCCTCGTTTTGCCTCAGGGCCATGATCGGCACCCGCTCTCCGTCCCTGTACCTCGCCTTCAGCAGGGACAAAAGCCTTGAGGCTTTCATCGGCGGGAACAGTTCCCGGATGCCTGCGAACTGAAACGGAACGGGGACCAGGCTGCCGCCGATACTCGCCCTGACCCTGTGACGGTAGGGGTAGAATTCCGCAAAGCGGCCCAGAAAATCGAGGACTTCCGCGTCGTCCGTATGAAAGAGGTGGGCACCGTACTTCTGGACCAGCACGCCGCCGCCGCCCGCTTGGTCATAGGCGTTCCCCGCGACATGCCAGCGTTTCTCAAGCACCAGCACGCGCCAGTTTCTTTCCGCCAGCGATCTGGCGATCGTCGCGCCGCAGAGGCCTGCCCCGACGATGAGCGCCTGCCCGGTTTTCATTCGACCCTCTTCTTCCGCATGCCGATTTGCCTTTCCACGACGCGCACGATGTTCTTGTAGGTCTTGTTCCTGTCAAACTGCTCCGCAGCCGTTTTCTTCGCGGACGCCCCCATCCTTGAGCAGACGCCGGGGTTGTCCATCAGATACGCGATCGCGTCGGCCAGCTTATCCGGGTTTTCCGGTTCCACGTTGATGCCAAAGCCGTCCGCGGCGACTTTGCGCGTGAATTCGGGGTCTGTGCCGGTATTGATCATGGGCCTTCCCGAACACAGGTAGTCCCCGATTTTTGATACGATGCTCTGGGGCGCCTTCCTGACGAGCGAGTTGATGACGGCGTCTGAACCAGCCAGGCGTGCCGCCATCTGCTCATAGGGAAGGAAGCCTGCAAACCTTACGTCGCCTGACAGGGACTTCGCCAGCGACTCGCACTCCGCCCTCAGCGGCCCGTCCCCGAGGATGTCTACCCGCAGCCTGCCCTTTCCCTGCCTGGAGATCCTGTCTGCCGCAAGGATTAGCGTCCGGATATCGTAGCTGGTCCCGATCGTCCCCGCGTACGAAAGCAGAAAAGTCCCTTCTTCCTTCAGCGCAGCGTCCGTGTACCTGGACACGCCGGCCATGAACCTTTCGGCATCGTTTCCCACATAGACTGTCGTGCGGTCCTGCACGTCAACGCCATACTTGAGCGGCTGATCCCTGTATGTATCGGAGGACCCGACCACCGCGTCGCAGGATTCATACGCGCGTCTGGCGTTGACGGTAAAATAGGAAAACGCGAGATCGCTCAGCACGGGAACGTCGAATACCATGCGCATCGCCTCCGGCCACAGATCCTCCACGTCGATCACGTAGGGGATGCCGCGGCGCTTGGCGAAAAGGCCCACCTGTGCCGCCAGGTAGTTGTCCGGGATCATGCAGTACAGCAGGTCGTATCCCCCGCCGCGCAGGAGATGATGAAGCGTGTTGCGGGCAAAGACGCGGTGGGAAAGGATCCTCCTCAAGTCAAGATTTTTGCGGTATCCGGGTTCGTCAATGAGGACGACGCGGCAGTTGCCCCCGACATCCGCAGCCTCCAGCCTGTCGCGCTGGCGCTTTTCCCAGTGCTGAAAAGACGAGGTGATGAGGTCGACCGCGAAGCCGCCGGCTGCCAGGCATTCGGCAAGGAAATGCATCCGCGACAGGCCCTTTTCACCTGGGAAAGCAACAGAAAACGTGATCACAGCGACGCGTTTCATAAGCTCCTCTGTCATCTCAGGCCACGGAAGGCGCCGTATCAGCGGTCGAAAGCTTTCGTCGAATCCTTCCTGAACAGCACCAGCACAGTTTCCAGGATCAGCTTGATGTCAAGCCAGAAACTGTAGTTTCCGATATAGTACAGGTCCATCAGCAGCTTCTGCTTTGGATCGGTGTTGTACTTCCCGGAAATCTGGGCATAGCCCGTCAGGCCCGCCTTCACCCTTGACCTGTACGAGAATTCAGGGAGTTCCCGCACGTATTTTTCCACGTTTTCGATCATCTCCGGCCGGGGTCCGACAAAACTCATGTCCCCCTTGAGGATGTTGACCAGCTGGGGCAGTTCATCCAGGCGGTATTTCCTCAGAAAAACCCCGATGCGTGTGATGCGCGGGTCGTCCTCGAGCGCTGACCACTGCTCTTCCGTGCCCTGATGGGGGAGCATCGTCCGAAATTTGTAGATGGTGAATGGGCGCTCGTCGCGCGTGATCCTCTTCTGCCTGAAAACGACCGGGCCCCTGTCCTCGCGCCAGATCGCGGCTCCGACGGCGCACATCAGCGGGCTGAGGACCAGCAGTCCCAGGAAGGAAAGAAGGACGTCCTCGGTCCGCTTGATGAAGCGCTGCGACAGCGACAGGCGAAGGCTTTCATACCCGACGAGCATCTCGTCGTCCAGGATGCGCGTCTCGTTGCAGACCGGAACGATGTCATAGAGTTCCGGGGAATAGAAGACGCCTTTTTGGTTTTTGTAGCAGAAACTGACCAGGTCGGCGCGCTCCAGCGGCGGCACATCGAAAACAAAGGCGATCTCGTTTCTGAGGATGGCCTCCTTCGCTCCCGGATCATTGTAGAGGATCTGCTCCCTGACCCTGTACTGCAGCTTGAAGCGGGCGATCTTTTTGAGGACCTTGTCCCCCTCCGTCCTCTCCGAGCAGACGACGCAGCAACTCAGAGGCTCGAAAATCCGGAAATAGACATGGTTACCCGCGTAGGTGAGCGAGACGGCGAGGACGAGCTGCACGGCCAGGCAAAGCAGAAGAAGAAGAAAATCGCCTCCAAAGAGGATCAGGCGCTCGTTGTTTGCGTCGTTCACGTTCATGATCTGCAGCTGAAGGTAGGTGATCAGGTCAGTCAGGAGGATGACGGCGATCAGCGAATAGATGATCGGCTTGCTCTTCCTCCGTCCGATGTCGTATCCGCCATAGACCTCCGAAAGGAGCCCAAAACTGAACAGGAAGGTGGACAGCGTGATCAGGGCTGTCCGGCTCGGCCTCAGGATCTGGGGGTTGCCGATCCCGAGCGTGAGAAAAAACGCCGCCAGGAACAGGCCGTACACGCTCAGCTTGAGCAGCCCGACTGCCACGAAAGGCCAGCGTTTGTTTGTCGATACCTTCAAGTTTCCTGTCTCCCGCCTGCTTTGCGCGCCGCCAGGGCGCACGCCCGGGCATCGAACGCGCCTGCCCCTGCCCGGGGAGCGCTTCTTCCCATGTTAATGGAGATCGATCGTACGCGCAAGGACCTGAAGGTCCTGTTCGCATACGGACAGCAGTTCCCGCCTGTAGATCACGGCAGCCGGGTGGTACATGGCGAACACGGGGGGACCCTGTCCTTTTCGCGTCCAGGTTCCGTGCATCGCTCCGATGGACGCTTCCCTGCCCAGGAGCGACCTGAGGGGAACATTGCCCAGCGTGACGATATGCCCGGGTTCGACAGCGCTGATTTCCTCAAGGAGCCAGGGGGCAAACAGTTCGAGCTCCAGGCCGCAGGGCGCGCGGTTGACGTCCCTGCCCGACTTTCCCTGCCTGACGGGCCGCGTCTTGACGGCATTGGTGATATAGATGTCTTCCCTGCGCTGTTTGAGGACCACAAGATAACCGTCGAGTATCTTCCCCGCCTTTCCGGCGAAGGGACGTCCCTCGGCTTCCTCCCGCTCCCCGGGCGCCTCGCCTATCAGCATCAGCCGCGGATGCGAAGCTTTCCCTTCGCCGAAGACAAACGCCCTCCCGGACAGACCTGGCGCCTGTTCGAGCCTCCGGGCAAACGAGCGGTTGATTTCACCGACCGTCACGGACGGCTCTCCAATTCACTCAGTTTGTCTCTGATCAGGCGCAGATCCTGCCAGGAATCCGCCTTTTTGCTTTCATCCCGCAGCAAGGCTGCCGGATGGTAGGTGGGCATGAGCCACGTGCCTTTTCGCTCGATCCATTTGCCCCTGCTCTGACTGATGCGGGCTTTGTCGGAAACAGTATGGCGAAAAGCCGTGGCGCCCATCAGCGCGATGACCTGCGGTCTGACCAGCGCCACCTGGGCCCGCAGGAAAGGCAGGCAGGCCTCACCTTCTTCCCAGGTGGGGACACGGTTGTCCGGCGGCCTGCATTTGACGATATTTGCGATGTACACCTCTTCCCGTGACAATCCGATGGACGCGAGCATTTTGGTCAGAAGGAAACCAGCGGCCCCGACAAAAGGGAGGCCTTGCCTGTCTTCCTCCGCTCCGGGCCCTTCGCCGATGAGCATCAGCCTCGCATGCGGGTCGCCGTGGCCGGGAACTTTGTTGAGGATCCCCTGGCAGAGCCCGCAGGCCCGGCAATCCCCAATCTGTCTGAGCAGCGTCGGCCATGAGGTTTCCATGAAGGCTGCTCCCTTCTACAGGCGGGAATCGAGGAGGGTAAAGGTGGAGGCGATGTCCTGTCTGAGCCAGCTTGCCAGGCTCAGCAAAAGGAGGATCAGGATGAGGATGAGCACCGCGCCAAGGATGACCCCGACAAAATGGGCCATTCCCGCCGCGAAGCGCAGGCGGTCCAGCCTGGACTGCCGCCTTTCTTCCTTTTCAAGAAAATAACGCCGCTGCCGGTCGTTCATACTTCATCTCCCGAAGATGATTGTACATGATTTCCGCCGCCAGGGCAAATTTCCGCGAGCTGGCACAACTTGAAACTTTCCCGTATTTGGCTATACTCCAGGGTGTATCTTCTCGCAGGGGAGGCAGCATGACAAAGCCCATTCTTGTGATCATGGCAGCTGGCGTTGGCAGCCGGTTTGGCGGCTTCAAGCAGATGGCGCCCTTCGGCGCGCACGGTGAAGGCCTGATCCACTACTCCCTGTACGACGCGCTGCAGGCCGGGTTCAGGCGGGTCCTTTTCGTTGTCAACCGGCGCATCCACGAAGACTTCCGCGCTTTCCTCGGCAGCGGCGTAGGGAACCGGATGGATGTCGGTTACGTGTTCCAGGAGATCGACACCCTGCCGGCAGGTTGCCTGCCGGTCCCGGGGCGGACGAAGCCCTGGGGAACGGCGCACGCGGTCATGTGCTGCGGATCGCAGATCGACGCGCCGTTTTGCGCAATCAACGGCGATGACCTGTACGGCAGGGACGCGCTTCAGAAGATCTTTGCTTTCCTGAACGCCGCGCCCGCAGGCGGCTCGTACGCCATGGTGGGTTTCCTGCTGGGAAATACGCTGTCCGAAACCGGCTTCGTATCCAGGGGCCAGTGTTTTGTCACCGCGGAAGGGTATCTTCAAAACGTCATCGAACGGACGCGGATCATCTCCACGACGGACGGAGCGCTGTTCACCCTGGACGGGCAAACCTACCACCGGCTGCCGGAAGACGCGGTCGCTTCCATGAACCTGTGGGGGTTCACGCCGGACTTTTTGGATGAGGTCACCAGCCGCTTCCCGGCCTTCTATCGGCAGGCCCTGCAGTCTGACCCCCTCAAGGCGGAGTATTTCCTGCCAGCCGTCGTGGGGAGCCTTCTTTCGGAACAAAAGGTTTCCGTGAAGGTCCTCCAGTCTAAAGACAGGTGGTATGGCGTCACGAACCCTTCCGACCGCGCGGCGGTTGAAAGCGCCCTGAGGGACATGACGCGCCAGGGCATCTATCCCGAACGGCTGTGGCCCGACTGACTGTGGCTTTTCGGGCCAGATGAACGCGGCGCCGCCCTCCCGCGTCCGGCGCCTGTGTCCCCCTGTTTCCGCCCGCTTCCCCGGCGGCCTTCGGTCCGACCGCACGCAAAAACCGCTTGCGTTTTTCCAGTTGGCCGGGTATAATGCGTCCGTTGCGCTGATGTAGCTCAGGCGGTAGAGCACTTCCTTGGTAAGGAAGAGGTCATGGGTTCGAGTCCCATCATCAGCTCCAAAGACTGTCCGTGCGGACGGTCTTTTTTTCGCCTCTGCTTACCGGATATTGACGCGCCGCGTCGCGGTCACGCTTCTTCCCTCCCCGTCAGTGACGGTCAGCGTGAAGGAGCATGCGTCGCCCGCGGAAGCGGTAAAGCTGTAGGCCTCCTGCCGGTCTTCGCCCGAGGTCCCCAGTTCCGGCAACAGAGCACCGCCGGACGAGAGGTCCCACGCCCATGAAAAGGAGAGCGGCGGGACCGCTCCGAAAATCCTGTACGTCGCCGCAACGCTCTCTCCCGGAGCGACGACAGCTTTGTCCAGATAGAGGGTCAGCATGAGCACACCGGGGGTCGGGACCGGCGTTACAGTGGGAGAGGGTTCTGGCGTCTGTTCCGCGGTCGGGCCCGGTGTTTGCGATATGTCGGGCAGAGACGCGGTGGGCGCCACGCTTTCCGGGTCCGACGCCGGAACGGCACCGGCGGCGACAGGGGGCGTGGCGACCGGGCCGTTCTTTTTTGCCGGCCCCCAGTGGATGAAAGCCTGCAGTTCCGCAGTGGCGACCCCTGTCGCTCCAAGGCTGTTGACAAGCTGAAACAGCTTTATGCGCTCGGCAGTGAGCGCGTTGAA
>CAZLYF010000036.1:1515-20876 GCA_964563725.1 uncultured Oscillospiraceae bacterium | reverse complement strand
GCATTGACGGCCGCCGGGCTGGCCGCCGCGGCAGCGCTGCTCCTGCTTGTGCCGGTGATGGTCACCAAGGCCGTCTACGTACGCTATGCCTGCAATATCCTCATGTACGCGACGCTGGCCGGGTCGCTCAACGCCATCAACGGCTACAGCGGGCAGACCTGCCTGGGGCAGGCGGGCTTCTTCGCCATCGGCGCCTACACCAGCGCCATCCTGTCCACGCGTTTCGGCATCAGCTTCTGGGCGGTGCTTCCTGTCGCCGGTACCCTCGGGGCGCTGGTGGGGCTCCTGGTCTGCCTTCCCACGCTGAAGCTGTCGGGCATCTACCTGTCCATCGTGACGCTGGGCGCCTCCGAGATCATCCGCATCATCCCGCGTTCTTTGGCGTGAAGACCTTCATGCCCAAGAACTATTACTACATCTTCTTCGCCATCGGCGCCCTCTTCCTGTTCATCACACACAGGACGCTGCGTTCCCGCGTCGGGCGCGCGTGGATGTCCATCCGGGAGGACCAGGGCGCCGCGCGTTCGCTGGGCGTGGAAGTGAAGTTTTACAAGATGGTCAACTTCATGTACGGGGCTTTCTGGGCAGGGGTGATCGGCGCCGCCTACGCGCCCTTCGTCAACTATATCGAGGCTTCCCAGTTTTCGCTCGACACGGGCTTTGACGTGCTCACCATGATCGTCATCGGCGGCCAGGGCACCCTGGTCGGCCCGATCATAGGCGCCGCGATCGTGACGGTGCTGACCGAAGCGCTGCGTTTTCTGGGCTACTGGCGGTATGTGTTCTACGGCCTGATCATCATCCTGATGATGTGGCTCAGGCCACAGGGACTGGCCGGGGCCGGACGATCGGTGCTGGCCGGAGGTCAGATCAGGCGCAGGGAACGGGGCAGCGCAGGCGGGGAGGGACGGGCATGACGGACAGGCGATCCGCGCTGCTCAGGGCAGAGGGCGTCAGCAAGCACTTCGGCGGCCTGAAAGCCGTGGAAGCGGTGAGCATGGAGGTGCACAGCGGCGACGTCTTTGGCATCATCGGGCCCAACGGCGCGGGGAAGACGACCTTCTTCAACGTATGCACCGGAATCTTCCCGCCCACCAAAGGGGACATCTTCATGGACGGGGAAAGGATCACCGGCCTGCCGCCCGAGAGGATCGCCCGCAAGCGGATCGCAAGGACCTTCCAGAACATCCAGCTGTTCAAGTTCATGTCGGTGCTGGACAACGTGAAGATCGGCTGTCACATCAACACCCGCACCAACGTCGCCGACGCCATCCTGCGGGACCGGCGTTTCAGGAACGACGAGCGCTTCGCAGCGGAAAAAAGCCAGGAGGTCCTCAGGGACATCGGCCTGCAGGACTACCGCGACACCATGGCGGGCACACTGCCTTACGGCCTTCAGCGGAAGGTGGAGATCGCGCGGGCGCTGGCGCTGGACCCCAGGGTGCTTTTGCTGGACGAGCCCGCCGCCGGCATGAACCCGCTGGAGACCAGGTCCCTGATGGAGTTCATCATGATGCTCAACGCAAAGGGCTATACCATCGTCGTCATTGAGCATGACATGCGCTTCGTGATGAATTCCTGCAACCGCATCATGGTGCTGAACTTCGGCCAGAAGATCTGCGAAGGCAGCCCGGACGAGGTGCGCCGGGACCGGGACGTGGGGGAGGCCTACTTTGGCAAGGGCCTCGCCTCGGAAGGGCTGGCGAAGGCGGATGCTTGAGATCGAAAACCTCGTCGTACACTACGGCTACGTCAACGCGCTCCAGGGCATCAGCCTGAGCGTGCGCAAGGGAGAGATCGTCACCCTCATCGGCAATAACGGCGCGGGAAAGTCCACCACGCTGATGGCGATATCCGGACTTGTGCCCAAAGCGGGCGGCCGCGTGACCTTCACGGAGAGGGACATCACGAAGGCGCAGCCGGAAAAAGTGGCGCGGCTGGGCATCGCGCATGTGCCGGAGGGCCGGAAGATTTTTCCTCTGCTCACCGTGCGCGAAAACCTGCGCACGGGATCGATGGGGAACAGAAAGCTCTCGAAGGCACGCATTGGAGAGCTCTACGACGAAGTGTACGCGCTTTTCCCGCGTCTGAAGGAGCGGGACAGGCAACTGGGCGGCAGCCTGTCCGGGGGTGAGCAGCAGATGCTCGCCATCGCGCGGGGGATGATGATGGACCCCGAGCTGCTGATGCTCGACGAGCCCTCGCTGGGCCTCGCGCCGATCCTGGTGGAGGAGATCTTCGGACTGCTTGGGCGCATCAGGGAACGCGGGAAGACCATCCTGCTCATCGAGCAGAACGCGTCGATGGCCCTGTCGACCGCCGACCGGGGCTATGTGATGGAAACCGGATTCATTCGGCTGACAGGCACGGGGAAAGAACTGCTTGCCGATCCGGAAGTGAGAAGAGTATATCTTGGAGGGTAGAAGAATGAGAAAGATGATCAACGATCCGGCGCGCTTCGCCGAGGAAACCGTCGAGGGGATCGTCGCGGCGTACGGCGACAAACTGCGCCTGGTCAACGGCGACAGGCAGATGCTGGTCACCAACTATCCCGTGCAGCCGGGTAAGGTCGGCATCGTTACGGGCGGCGGGAGCGGCCATCTGCCGGTGTTCCTGGGCTATGTCGGACAGGGCATGCTGGACGGCTGCGCCATCGGCAACGTGTTCGCGTCGCCATCCGCGCAAAAAATGTACGGGGTGATTTCCGCCTGCAACTACGGCGGCGGCGTTCTGTGCCTGTACGGCAACTACGGCGGCGACAACCTCAATTTCGACATGGCATGCGAAATGGCTGGGATCGACGACGTCCCCACCCGCACTGTCCGCGTGCACGACGACGTGGCCAGCAGCCCGGCCGCGACAAGGGAAAAACGCAGAGGCGTGGCCGGAATGGTGTATGCGTTCAAGGCCGCGGGCGCGGCGGCCGAGAAGATGAAGGGCCTTGATGAGGTCGCCGGGATCGCGGCCCGCGCGCTTGAAAATATCCGCTCCATCGGGGTGGCGCTGTCGCCCTGCGTCGTGCCGCACGTCGGGAAACCCACCTTTTCCATCGCCGACGACGAGATCGAGATCGGCATGGGCATCCACGGCGAACCGGGCATCGAGGTGCGCAAGCTGATGCCGGCCGACGAGATGACAGACATCCTGATGGACAGGCTACTTGAGGACCTGCCGCTGAGCAGCGGGGATGAGGTCTCCGTGATGGTCAACGGCCTGGGGGCGACGCCCCTGGAGGAACAGCTGATCGTGTTTCGGGCCCTGCACAGGCGGCTGACAAGGATGGGCGTGGGCATCGTGATGCCTCATATCGGGGAGTTCGCCACCTCCATGGAGATGGCCGGCCTTTCCGTGAGCCTGTTCAGGCTGGACGCGGAAATGAAGGAACTTCTTCTGGCCCCGGCACGCACGCCGTTTTATACGAATCTCAACAAGTAGGGAGAGGGACCCGATGAACGCAGCCACGCTCAGGAAGGCGGTCGCGGCCATCAGCGCCGTAATGAACGAAAACAGGATGTACCTCATTGAACTCGACCAGCAGAATGGCGACGGGGACCTGGGCATCTCCATGAGCGACGGTTTCGCCGCCGTTTCGGCCTGGCTTGAGGGCGCGGAGGAAAGCGACCTGGGGAAGCTCCTGATGAAATGCGGCCTTTTGTTCAACGAAGCCGCGCCTTCGACGCTGGGCACTATCCTGTCCTTTGGTTTCCTTGGCATGGGCAAGACCCTCAAGGGCGTCAGCGAAGCGGACTTCGGCCAGTTCACGGAGGCTTTCGCCGCCGGCGTGGAAAGCATCATGGCCCGAGCAGGGGCCAGACCCGGCGAGAAGACCATCCTGGACGCGCTGGTCCCGGCGGCCGAAGCGCTCAAAGGACGGCGGAACGATCCCGCCGCGGCTGTCAGGGAAGCCGCGAAGGCGGCCGCGGACGGTTCCGAGGCCACGCGCGCCATGCGCGCCGTGCACGGCCGCGCCGCCTATTACGGCGACAGGAGCGTCGGCGTGCTCGACGGGGGTTCCGCGGCCGGCAAACTCATCCTGGAAGGGATCGCCCGCTGCTGCGGACAGGGAGCTGGCGCATGATGGATGAGAAGCTGTACGGGAACTATCTGGCGATTTTGAAAAGCGAACTGGTCCCCGCGCTTGGGTGTACGGAGCCCATCGCCATCGCGCTCGCCAGCGCAAAGGCGCGCGAGACGCTCGGCGCGGAACCCGAGCGCATCGAGCTCCATTGTTCGGGAAACATCGTGAAAAACGTGATGGGCGTGACCGTGCCCAACTCCGGCGGCCTCAAGGGCCTCGCCGCCGCCGTCGCGATGGGCGCCGCCGGCGGGAAGGCTGAAAAGGGCCTCGAGGTGCTCGGCGACCTGGATGACGCGGCAAGGAAAAAGGCCGCGGGGATGCTCAGCGCGAAGAAAGTTTCCTGTCACCTGGAGGAAAACGCGGAGCCGCTGTACATCCGCGTCGAAATGTCCGGCGGCGGGGGGACGGCGGCCGTCGAAATACGCTCGGCCCACGATCACATCGCGAAAATCGAAAAGGACGGCGCCATCATCCACCAGCGGGACGCCGCCGCAGGCGAAGCGCAGGGAGACAGGGAACTGCTCAGCGTGCGGGCCATCCTGCAGTTCGCGGATGAGCTTGACATCGAGGATGTCCGGGAATTGCTGGACCGTATGCTCGAGTACAACCGGGCGATCGCGGAGGAAGGGCTCAGGCAGCCCTACGGCGCCCAGGTGGGTCGGACGCTGCTGACCGGAGAGTGCAAGGATATCTATGTAATGGCGCGCGCGGTGGCGGCTGCGGCCAGCGACGCCAGGATGGGCGGCTGCCCGATGCCGGTGGTGATCAACTCTGGCAGCGGCAACCAGGGGATCGCCGTGAGCCTGCCCGTGTATGTGTACGCGACGGGAACCGGCGCCCCGAAGGAAAAACTGTACCGCGCCCTGGCGCTCGCCAACCTGATCCTGGTGCACGAAAAGCGCTTCATCGGGAACTTATCGGCCTACTGCGGCGCATCGAGCGCCGGCTGCGCCGCCGCCTGCGGCATTGCCTACCTGGACGGGGCGGGCTACGAGGTGATCGCGGACACCATCGTCAACACACTCGCCACCATCGGCGGCATGGTCTGCGACGGGGCAAAGTCCTCCTGCGCCGCAAAGGTCTCCAGCGCCATCGAGGCTGGCGTGACCGGCTGCCGGATGGCGAAGCAGGGCATCGTGTTCCAAAGCGGCGAGGGTCTGGTGGAAGGCGACGTGGAGGAAACGATCCGCAGGATCGGCAGGATGGGCCGCGAAGGGATGCGATCCACGGACATCGAGATCCTGAAGATGATGCTGGGAGAGTGAGCGCCGAAAGCGCACTGCGCCTGCGGCGCGGTCAGCAGCCGGCGGCCTGGACTTTCGTGACGCAGATGCCCCAAGGGTACGGATGGTTTTGATGGAACAGGTTCCCTTGCTGCCGTCTCCTTCCCGGATATGGATGGATTGTCCGCAGTTCACGACGACCGTGCCGACCCGCATGCCGATCCTGCCGCCCACGGCGGACGGGTCCGCAGTGACCTGTGCAGCGGCGGCAACAGCCCTGACGCGCAGGAACGCCCCGAGAAGGAACGCAGGGGGCTGTTCTTTTTTACCTGTGCCTACTCGATATCGCTCTGCCTGTGCGAAATCTGCAGGGCGGGGAGGAGGCCCCGGATCGCTTCCATAATGCAGCGGTGTCCGTTTTCATTGGGGTGCATGCCGTCTTCGCAGTAGAGGCTTTGGAGATCCGGCGCGGCCAGGAAGGCGTCCCTGAGGTCAAACAGCAGGCATTTGGCGGAGCGGGCGGCGCGGTACACGGCGCCGGCATACCTTTCCTGCCACCGATAGATGCTGGTGACGTCCCCGGAGAGGTAGCGGAGGATCGCCTTCGGGTTCAGGCCTTTGGAGACCCACGCGAAAAAACGCTGGGCGATCAGGGGCGGCGGCGTCACCAAAACGGGGCTGAGCCCGCGTTCACGGACCGCGAGGACGAACTCAGCCAGTTTCCGTTCAAAGGTCTGCAGCTCGCTGCGGGCGGGGTGAGACCGTTCGGGATCTTCTGAAACCTGTCCCCAGTCGAGATTGCAGTCGTTCCCGCCGTATTCGATCGCAACGAACTGCGCGCCGATGTCCGCGGTGGACAGGAAGTCTTCCAGGCCTTCCGTGACTGTCGCGCCAAAGCGCGAGTGATTTTGAATATTCAGAAGGTTCTGTTCCGCCAGAAGGCGGGCATAGGAGTTCTTCGCGATCATGTACCGCCCGCGGCTTTCGTCGTATACAACGCCCCTGCCGAGCGAATCCCCCCATAAGGCCACGCAGACGCCGCCCATCGTTTCACTCTCCTGTCATACTGAGGCCAGGATACCCGCACAGCCGTCTTTTGTCAAGCAAGCCACACGCCGCCAGTCAAGTCCAGTGCCAGGCGGTTTACCGGCCGCCGACTCTACAGTATGATGGCGTGGCACTGCGGAAACGAGCGGGAGGGGACGGATGCGCCTGTCGGCGGCGCCTCCCGGGCAGGGAAGGGACGCGGACATGAACGCTTACCTAAAGCGATGGATGGACCTGTTGATCGGAACTGTGCTGTACGCGCTGGGGATCGTTGTCACCATGAAAGCGAACATTGGTTACGCGCCCTGGGAGCTGTTCCACGCGGGCCTGGGGAAGACGCTGGGCATCAGTGTTGGAAACGCCTCCATCATGGTCAGCGTCGCCATTTGCGCGATAGACCTGCTGCTTAAAGAAAAGCTCGGGATCGGGACGGTCCTGAATATGGCGCTCATCGGCGCCCTGATCGACGTTTTCATGAAAATGGGCCTCCTGCCCGCGGCGGGGGGCCTGGTGCCCGGTCTGCTGCAGATGCTCCTGGGTCTTTTCATCGTCGCGTTCGGCGTGTACTTCTACGTCAAGGCTGCCCTGGGCGCCGGCCCCAGGGACAGCCTCATGATCGCGCTGGAACGCAAGACAAGGCTCCCGGTCGGCGTATGCCGGGCGGCGATCGAAGCCGCCGCCGTCGCCGCGGGATGGCTGCTGGGAGGGCCTGTCGGTTTCGGGACTCTTTTCGCCGCGGCCGGTATCGGCTTCTGCGTGCAGACCGTATTCGCCCTGACGAAGTTCCGCGCGACCTCGGTGAGCAACGAGACCCTGGACGAGACATTCGGACGCCTGAGAAAACTGCGCAGCGGGGCCTAGCGGGAAGGCACTGGGGGACAAGCCAGGCCCGGCGATGGCCGCCGCGCCAGGGGGTCCCTTCCGCCCCGTCAATCCGCACGATCCCCTGAGGCCGAACGTTCGAAGAACTGCCAGCCAGGGCAAAGGGGGCACACAACCCGGTGTTGATGGCGTACGCGTGTTGGCATATAATCATGTCAGCACCGCTGACAAGCCTGGGAGCCATCCCAGGCGCTCCCCGACGCCGTTATCCGCTCGTACCCAAAGACAACATCCGCTTTCAGCGCACATGATCACGACAGGTATCCGGACCCGCGCCCCGGCGGGCAGGACAGGATGACCATCGGGGAGGGCCCTGCCGCATGGAAACAGGAGGGATGATCCGTGAAAAAGATTCTTGTCGCCGCAGTCGCTTTCTGCCTCCTGGCCTCAAGCCTGGCGCCCGCCGCGCAGGCCTCGCCGCCCCTGCACGACAGCGCGCTGGTGAGCCTGGCGCACAACTGCCCGAATACCGGCATCATGCTGCCTGAAACCTTCAGCCCCTATGTGACCACCTATCTGCTCACAGTGGCCAGCTGGGTGAGCCGGGTCAACTTCACTCCGGTCAGCGCCAATCCCATGGCGGCCATCCTGGTCAACGGCGCCTACGTGATGTCAGGGCAGACATGCAGCGACTTCGAAATGACGGACAAGCCCCAAACCGTCATCATCACCGTGACCGCGCCTTCGATGGAGACCACGGTGTACACCGTGTTCCTGCAGCGGCGGCCCAGCGAAGCCCGCACGTACAGCAGCGTGGGCTACCTGAAGAACATGTATCTGAAGAGCGGCAAATACTACATGGATTTCGACCTGGTCACGCCCACGTGGGAAGAGGGCAGCAGCAAGTGCACCGGCATCGTCAACGATTCGACCAAGATATACAAATACCCCGTGCGCGACAACGCCATCCTCTATCGCGGCGCCCTCAACAACCCCACCCGTTCGCGCTCGCCGGAAAATTTCCGCTCCCACGTGACGCTCAACGGAACGGAGATGTTCCGCGTGGTGTATATCGAGGACGAGATCGTGGCCGTGACCCCCTTCGCCGTTGAGTGACGGCGCATGGGCCGGAGGGGCGCGGGGGCGCAGGTCTGCCGCGCCCTTGCATGGGGGGATGGGAACGCTGGACGGGCGGGCGGTTTACGCAAACGCGGCCGTCAGCGCGGCCGCGGCAACTTTCTCCGGGACCGCGTGAACGGAGCAGTATCTGGAGGCAAGTTCGGCTTCGCGCTCAAATCCTTCCTGAACACTGGCATTGTCTTTCTCCCGCTTTCCTTTTCAGAAACGGGGACGGAACTGAAATCGACCTTGCACTAGAGACCGCAGACGCGCTTTGCCCAGTTGGGATCAACCTGACAGCTTCTCCCAATCGGGCGATGGCATCATGCATGAAGGCCCTTGAGAACGAAATGCGTGAAGGAGAGACAGGCGCTTCACTTGTCGGTGACTTCCCGCGGATAGAGGGCGTCAACCTGCCTGACGGATTCCCGGATCATCCCGGACAGCACTTGCGCGTCGATGTCCGCAAGACGATTCACATACACGCAGCCTTTCGCCGCGCGGTGCTTGCCGAGCTTTTGAAGCCAGGGGACCCGGGCGTCCCCATTGAGGAAGAGATAGAGCGAGATCGCCGCCTTTCTGGGCGAGAAGCCGGTCTTGGCCGCTTCCCCCCGGTGGCCGCTGGGATAACGGTACCGGTAACTCCCAAAGCCGATGATGCTTTCCCCCCAGAGGATGGGTTCCTCACCTGTCGCCTCCCTGAAGATCTCCACAAGTTTTGCGGCTTCCTCCCGCCTGACTGGATGCTCAAGGCTCCGGATGAACTCGGCGACGTTTTTCGCCGACGGCCTGGTTTTCGCCTCGTACGCCATCAGGATGCTCCTTCCCTCCATTCCCTCGACTGTGCCGGAAGCGTCAGCCGTACCCCGCCGGGTCACGCTGCGGCTTCCGCCGGTCCCGGGCTGCCGATCCGCACCCGCCAGGCTACGAGCAGATTGCCCAGCGAGAAGAAGGCAGCCATGAAAAACACCCATTGCGGGCCCCAGAACGTCCAGATGAACCCGCTGAACTGCGCTGCCAGGATGGACACCGCGTGGTCGAGGCTGGTACCCATCGACAGGGTTGCCGTGACCTCGGCCTGCGACAGGGCGATCGACCGGAGGTATACGGACTTCACGACGCCCACCTGCATGGACAGCCTGTCCAGCACGAACAGCGCGTAAATCAGAAACACCGGCCATCCGGCGCCGGGCAGCGCTCCGCCCACGATGCCCCATACGACAAAGCCATAGGCGACGTAAACGAAGATGAAGGTCAGGGCGTCCACATACAGCATGCGCTTGACGCCGAAGCGGTCGATCCAGCGCCCGATGGCCCGCATGAAGAAGATGCTGATGAAACTGGCCGTGATCAGCAGCAGCGACATGACGTCGGCCTTTTTCAGCAGCAGGTCTACGATGACCCAGGAGCCGAACACGATGGCGATCTGCTTCTGCACGCCGTTGAGCATCGTCAGCAGATAGTAAAAGGCATAGCGTTTTCGGAGCACCAGCCTTGTCCTTTCGAGCCTGCAGGCGGCCGTGGAACCCTGTTTCACCAGCAGGGCGGCCGCGACGGCAGCGATGAAAAAGGCGGAGGCGCCCAGCAGAAACAGCAGGTTGTGACCCGTATGGAAAGAAAAGGCGCCGAAGCGAAACCCGAAGAACACCGTCAATCCGGCGACAAATCCGAACGTCATCTTCAGGCTGTAATACTGGCCGACGCGCCGGCCCAGCTGCCCCGGTTCCGCCAGGGCCATGCCCATGGAATCGGAAAGCGGCAGAAACAGGTGCATGCCCATGGAGTTGACGAAGAGAAAAATAAGCATGACGCCGAAGGAGGGCGTGAAAAGGCCCAGCGCCGTAAGCCCGGCACAGGCCGACACCTGGGCAATGAAAGCTGTTTTCGCGTCCCCGAGCAGGGACAGGGCGGAGATGGCCAGCGCGCAGAGCAGGCCCGGAAGTTCCCGCGGGAACTCGATGAAGGCCCTCTGCATGGCGGTCACACGGTAGGTTTCCTTGAAATAATTGGAATAGACCGAGTCGCTCAGACCATTCCCAAGCGCCACCGCCGAGATCATCACGAAGTACAGCAGCAGGTCCTTCCTGAAGGGCAGCTTCCGCGTCAAAGGCGTTCACCTCACGGCCGATTGCGTCGAGATATACTAGCACCGGCGGAAGGGGGACACAACAGCAGCCCAGGCGCATGACGCAGGGCGGGAGACGGGATCGCGCTTGATTCTGCCTGCGCGTTGTGGCATAAAGCAAGGGAAAGTTCCTCAAATACCGCGGCGGAGAAAAGCGCGGGCAGCGCGGAAAGCGGAAAGGGGAACCGCGGGGGAGGGGACCTTGGCAAGAGGGGACAGCACAGACCTGTTCAACAGGATCTCCCGCGTGTACGGGCTGTTTTACGGACGTCAGAAAAGGGAGTTTGCCCGGGTGATTGCCGAAGCGGCAGCCGTTTTGGACCTGTCCCGGTACCGCAGCGCCCTCGACGTGGGCTGCGGCACCGGCGCGCTCTGCTCGGCGCTTCATGACATGGGCCTGGAAGTCACGGGGATCGATCAGGCTGAACGTATGCTGGAATTCGCCCGCTCGAAACCGGAAAACGGAGGGATCCGTTTCCTCAGAGCCAGCGCGCTGGCGGCGCTGCCCTTTGAAGACGGCAGCTTCGACATTTCCATCGCCTCGCACGTGGCCCACGGCATGGGGCGGCACGAGCGCAGGAGGATGTACGAGGAGATGAGCCGGGTGACCAGGCGCGCGGTGGTCATCCACGACTACAACCGGCGGCGTTCGGCGATGACGACCCTGCTTGAGTGGATGGAAGGAGGGGATTATTTCCATTTCGTCAGGAACGCCGAATCCGAAATGCAGGACTGTGTTTCCGGCCCCGGCGCCTGTTTTGAGCGGCTGGAGATCCTGCCGGTGAGCAGAGGCGCTTCGTGGTACATCTGCGCGCCGAAACACACGCGATAACTGACAGGGACCACGGCCGCCGCCCCGCATGCGGGGCGCGCCGGGCGGCTCCCCCGGATACAGGAACAATGAAAGGTGCGGAAACGTGTCAGGAAAATTTGTCCCCGACGACTTCGTCGCGCCGTTGGCCTTCAAGGCTCCGCCGTTCGTTCTGAAGAAACTGAGCCCCGAATACGCGCGGATCGATTATGAGGCCGTCCTTCGCTCAGCAGGACACATCAGAAAGAGAGACGGCATCACCGACCCTGAGCGATGGCCGCAGGCCTGGCTGACGTATGAAAAGGACTTCGGGGACCTGGCTGAGCATGCCAGGGAATTTGAAGACCGCGAAGCTTTCGCGTACACCGTGCTCTCCATGGAGGAAACGGTTTGCCTCGGCTGCGTGTATATCGATCCTCCCGGCAATTCGGAACACGACGCAGTCGTCAGGCTGTGGACGGACAACGACAGGGACGACCTGCTGCTGTACCGGACGGTTCGGCGATGGGTCGAAGGCGAATGGCCGTTCAAGCATCCGTCTTTTCCGGATTTTGCGGAAACGTAATACATTCCGCAGCCGCGGCCCCGCCGCTCCCCTGACCTTACCCGGACGTTTCCGAACGCCCCCTGTACGGCGTCATTTCCAGAACCCTACCGTCAGCCAGCCCAGGTCGCGCGACAGCAGCGCCCTGACGAAAAGCCGGAATGGAAGGCCTGACGCGGGATTGGGCGCCGCGTCCGCTTTCCCGGAGCTTCCTTCAGCGGGGAAGCGGAACGGAAGGATCAGGACGGACATCCCCGCCTCGCCTGTCAGGGTCCGGAAGGGCCCGGCGCTTCCGCCCATGTCATGGATGCGGTCCAGGAAGCGCTCGCCGGTCTGGCGCAGCAGGGCCTCCCCCAGGCGCTTTTCGATTTCACTGGCCGCCGCTTCCGCCAGGGCCTCGCTGCCGTAGGGCAGCGCGACCGCGACCCACTGCGCGTCCGCTGTGTATACGTGGGCGAGGGCCAGCGCGGGATAGAAAGGAAGGGGCGAGCCCCGTTCCTCAGCGATTCTGTCAATCGCCTCGGGATCCTGAAGCAGCGCGATGTCCGGCGGAGCCGGGAGGTCCAGCCCCGCGGCCGGCAGCGTCAGGAGGTAGAGCTGGGCGATGCTGCCTTCTTCCCCCTCCCTGACCCGCGGGACGGCGCCGGCCAGTTCCTTCAGGAACGCGAGGTCAGCCAGGGAAGCCGCGGACCCATTCGCGATCCCGATGACCGCGTTCCCGTCAGGCGTCGCCCCGATGAGCGTTTCGCTGAGCATCACCGGCCAGGACTGCCCGAGGTTCCCTCCGAAGGGGAAGGCCGGGTCGCGGTCTTTCAGGTTGATTTTCATGCCGCCCGCCGGGTCGCCGTCCCTGCACCAGATTTCGAAGCCCGACGCCGTGTCCGGCAGGAGCTGGTACTCTTTTGCCTTCAGCTTTTCCGCGATCGCTTCCACGTCAAACGCGCCGGCGAGCCAGATCTGGCGCCGCGGCGGCATCCCCGCTTCGGCCGCCTGGCGTACCCGGAAATAATCGATCCCGCTGGCCTCGTACATTTCCCGGCGGAGATTCAGCTTCTGATAGAAATCGCCCGGACCGGCGGAGACGCCCGTATAGGCGCTCAGGACCGCCGCGCCTTCGCCTTCATCTTCCATGCGGCCATACGCCTCGATGCCGTCAGGCCAGACGGCGCCAGGCCGGTTGGCGACAAGAACGGTGAAATCGACGATGCTGAGCCAACCGTCGTTGAACGCGGACGCGGGCAAAAGCGACAGCAGGTCAAGGACAGGGGACGCCGCATCCGCAGCGGGCACACCGGTCTGTTGGGCTGCCGCTCCGATTCCCGTGAGCAATAGGAGCACCAGGAGCGCGATGAATATACGTTTCATGTTGACCTCCTTGCGGCGCCAAAGGCGCGATGCGGCTTTGGCGCGGAAAGCGGCAGCCCGCGGCGCATTGAAATTCAAAGCATGGTCGCACACCGGGGCGCGGATGTCAATACCGCCGGGAGGCAGCCGATAAAAATCCGAACGGCAGCAAACCGCTCATTCCCGCGGACGGGCGGAGAGGACCAAATCGGCCGCGCGGAGAAGGCGCGGCCGGGAGGAGACGCAGGGAGGTTCAGGCGTACGCGCGCGCTTCCGCCTTGCGGATGAGGTCCGCGCAGAGAGCGGCCTTGGGCATGTCGTCCTCGTGCAGGGGAGGGAGGGGCGCGCGGACGCCGCCCACGTCGATGCCCTTCATGCGGAGGATCTCCTTGGCAGCGGCGTAAAGGCTGCCCCTGCAGGAGGCCATCAGGGCGATGACGCGGTTGATGTCTGACTGGAGCGCGCGCGCGCCATCGAAATGGCCGGATCCGACCAGCGCGTCCGCCTTGAGGAAGAGCCTGGCCATCACCGCGTAGGTGCCGCCGATGCCGCCGTCCGCGCCCATGACGCGGCCGGCCACGAACTGCTCGTCCGGACCGTTGAAGACGGCGATTTTCCCCTTGCCCGCATCCCGGAAAACCTGGATGTCCTGGACGGGCATGGAAGAATTCTTGACCGCCCTGACGCGCGGGTTTTTCAGCATTTCTTCAAACAGGGAGGGCGTGAGCGCGACGCCGGCGAGCTGGGGGATATTGTAGATGACGAAATCCGTGTCCGGCGCCGCGTCGGAAATATCATTCCAATACCTGGCGATGGCGTGTTCCGGCAGGCGGAAATAGATGGGCGGAATGGCCGCCACGGCGTCGACGCCCAGACTCTGCGCATGGCGGGCAAGCGTCACGCTGTCGCGGGTGTTGTTGCAGGCTACGTGCGCGATGACGGTCAGCTTGCCGCCCACCGCCTCCATGACGCTTTCAAGCACCTTTTTGCGTTCGTCCACGCCAAGGTAGATGCATTCCCCCGAGGAGCCGTTAACGTACAGGCCCTGGACGCCGGCCGTCAGAAGGTGTCGCGCGAGCGCCTGGCTGCGGCTTGGCGAGATTTCCCCCGCGTCGTCGTAGCAGGCGTAGAAGGCGGGGAAAATCCCCCTGTAACCGCGTTTGTTCATGCCCATCCTGAGTCCTCTCCCGGCCCCGAAGCCGTCTGAACGTATCTGATGCGCCGGGACGGTCAGCCCTTGACCGCGCCCATGGTGATCCCCTGCGTGAAGTACTTCTGGAACGCGATGAATACCGCGACGATGGGGACCGCCGCAACCGCGGCTCCCGCCATCAGCAGGCCGTAGTCGGTCGCGTTCTCCTTTTGAAGGGTCGCCACGCCCAGCTGCAGGGTCAGCTTCGAGCGGGACGTCAGCATGATGAGCTGCATGAAATAGTCGTTCCAGGAGGTGACGAAGGTAAAGATCGCAAGCGCCGCCATGCCTGCCGACACAAGGGGAACGACCATGGTGACGAAGGTACGAGCCTCGCCGGAGCCATCGATTTTTGCCGCCTCGAGCAATTCGGAAGGGATGCCTTCGGAGAACTGTTTCATCAGGAAGACGCCGAAGGGCCAGCCCACGCCCGAGAGGATGACAGCCAGCAGGGTGTCGTGGAAGCCCCAGCCGGAAATCAGCCGCACCAGCGGCACAAGGATGACCTGCTTGGGCAGGGCCATCGCGCCGACGAAAACCGTGAAAATCAAGCCGCGGCCGATGAAGCGTTTTTTAGCCAGCACATAGCCGGCCATCGAGGCGCTCAGCACGACGAAAAACATGGTAGCCAGCGAGATAGCCACTGAGTTGAGGAACCACTGCGGAGCGGGGTTTTTGAAAAGCTTTGCGTAGTTGTTGAGAACGAACGCTTCCGGCCACCACTGGGGAGGGGAGGCGGAGATGGCTTTCATGGACTTGAACGAACCGGTGACGACCCAATAAAAGGGAAAGAGGAAGACCGCGAGCGTGACGAGGCCCAATGCCGCCATGTTGAGCACGGTCAGCGGCGTGACGCGGCCGGAACCGACAGAGGATATCAGGGCGTTTTTTTCTCTTGCCACGGCATCTTCCTCAATACGACACGTCGCGGCTGAAGACCTTGAACTGCAGCAGCGAGAAAAGCGCGATCACGGCCGCCAGCAGAACACCCATGGCGTTGGCGTAGCCGAACTCGTAGAAGGTGAACGCCTTCTCGTACACCAGATACATCACCGTCGAGGTCGCGAAAAAGGGACCGCCGCTGGTCATGAGCTGGATAAGCGAAAAGATCTGAAAGGAATTGATGGTGGAGATGACCACGATGTAGAGCGTCGTGGGCATCAGCAGCGGCCATTTGACGTGGCGGAAAACCTGGCGGCTGTTCGCGCCGTCGATCTGGGCGGCTTCCAGGAGGGCGGAAGGGATGTTGCCCAGGCTGGCGACGTATAGGATGACCGGCTGGCCTACCGATGTGGTCCAGAGCACCGCCATAATGGACGGCAGCGCGAAGCGCCTGTCGCCCAGCCATGAAATGTTCCTGGAAATCACGCCCAGGGACTTGAGCAGCTGGTTGAGCGCGCCGATGCGGGGATTGAAGATGAACAGCCACACCACGATCACCGACACCGTGCCTGTGACCACCGGCAGGTAGAGGACCACCCGGTAAAACGAGCGGACAAAGGCGGAGCGCTGGTAGATGGAATTTGAAACATACAGCGAGAAAAGAAGGATGACCGGTACGGCGCCCGCCACGATGACCGCGGTGTTGACGACCGACTTGAGGAAGACCTCATCCTCAAAAAGCCGGCGGTAATTGCCAAAGCCGACGTACTCGAAGGTTTTCAGGCTGTAGTTGAACAAGCTGGTCCAGACCCCCTGGACGATGGGTGTCAGCACGAAAACGACGAAGAAGAGGAAGGCCGGAAGCAGGAACAGATAGGAGACTGCCGTCTCCCGCAGGAGGATCCTGTGATCTCTGATGTGAAAGCCGCGCCGGGCGGACGCTTGCATGGGGCCTCCTTATGGAAGGCGCCGCGCCCGCGGGCGCGGCGCGAAGGAAGGCGGCGGGGGCAAGCCCCGCCGCCAGTCAGCCTCAATCAGGGCTGAAGGGTCTTGTTCGCCTCGCCGACGAAGTAGTCCATGGCTTCCTGGGCGGTCTTTTCCCCGGAGAAGGCGGCCTGGAGGCTGGCGAACCAGAAGGTGCGCATCTGGGCGAAACCGGGAACGGTGTTGTAATACTTGCCGAAGAACTTGCTCATCGTTGAGCCGTACACGATCTCCGGATCTTCCACCTGGGCGACCACGGAGGCGCGGGGGGAGAACTGGCCCGCCGCCGCGACATTCTTCATGGACCACTCAGGGTCGTTGCAGACGAAGTCCACGAAGCGCTTGGAGGCATCCAGGGTTTTCGCGTCGGCATCCAGCACGCATAGCCCGGACACCAGGAACTCCAGCTCCGGCGCTTTGCCGGGGGCAGGATAGGGCACCAGAACGGCCTCGATTTCCATCTCGGCGAGCTGCTGCCTGCGCAGGTTGTACAGGCCCGTGCCAAAGAGGATGGTGTGGCTGACGCGGCCGGCGGCAAACTCGTCAATGGCGCCGGTGCCGTCAAAGCCCACGCCGTTTTCCAGCAGGCCCTCCGCGATCGCCTTCATGGTCCAGTCGAGGCCTTTGACGAAAGCTTCCCCGTTGGTGACGTAGGCGCTGAGGTCTTCATTCATGACGGAGCCGCCATACAGATTGGCAAGGAAGGCGCGGGTCCCCTGGTCCCCGCCCTGGGTGCGGCAGAAGATGACCGCGCCGGCCTCGCCCTTGTCCTTGAGCGCCCTGAGAAGGGCCTCGTACTCCTCAAGGGTCCAGGTGCGGTCGCCTTCCAGGGGAAGCATGTCGAGCAGGCCGTGCGTCTCCAGCATGGTCTTGTTGAATCCCATGCAGAAGGGGGCGGTGCCCAGCGGGTACATCACGTAATCGCCCTTGTATTTGGACGCTTCCTGCACGCCCTGGCTGATGTCGGCCTTGTCCTCGTCGGAGAACATGTCGTTGAGGTCTGCAAGGATGCCTTCCGCGGCCCATGTGATGATGCGGCCAGGGGCGTCGAAAATGACGTTGGGAGCGTTGCCGGCGGTGACTGCGGTGGCGATTTTGGCGGGGCCGGAATCGAAGTCGAGCATTTCCAGCTGTACGTCGACGTCAGGGTTTTGGGCCTCAAACGCGGCGATCAGCTCTTCCTCATACGCGCCGACGGTGTCGTTGACGGTCGCGAAATTGGGGAAGGCCCAGAATTTGACGACGGTCCTGTCCTCCGCTGCGGCAAGGGGGGCTACGGACGCCAGCATCACGAGCGCGAGAGCCAGCGCGAGCGTCTTCTTCATGGAAATTCCTCCTTCATGGACCGGAGACCATGCCGGCCTCCGGATTTCAAGAGAAGCATATCCACTTTGTAATACAAAGTCAATAGGAAGAGAGGAGTAATTTGCATATCCGGTCAAATATTGGGGGAATGATGACAGGTGTGCCGGGAATAATTGCTGATACGCTGGGCGGATGCGGCAAGTTTGTAGTATAATCTTTGGATGAATGGGCTGCGGGAGAACGGATCGATCCTCTTGACAGAGGCAGGGAGATGCCGAACAATGACCCGCATCATGGCGAAAGGCGCGTATGTGATGGAAAAGACAGCCCGCGGCGAAAAGCTCTATACCCGGGTCTTCCGAGAGATCAGGGCGTATATCATCCGCAACAAGCTGCAGCCCGGGGACCAGCTGCCGACCGAGCAGACGCTGTGCGACATGCTGGGCGTCAGCCGCAATGTGCTGCGCGAAGCGATCAAATCCATGGAACTGATGGGGATGGTGAGCGCGCTGCCCGGCCGCGGGACCGTGCTCAAGCCCTTCAACCTGGACTTTATCTTCCAGAACGTGATCATCGCCAGCGTCAGCGAGGAATACGAGACCATTTTCGAGATGCTCAGCATCCGCAAGAAGCTGGAGCTGGGTTATATGCGGGAAGCCTTCCAGACGCTGGACGCCTCGGATGTGCGCGGCATCCGCCTGATCCTCGAGCTGATCAAGGAGCGCTGGCGGCGCCGCGAGTTCTTCCACGCGGACGACAGGGACTTCCACATGGCGCTGTTTTCAAAGGCGGGCAATTCCACGCTGCTTTCGCTGATGGACGCGATCTGGTCTGTAGACGAGAACTTCAGGACGGAAGAGAAGATGAAATACCTGGACGACTCCGTAACCAAGCACGAGAACATCGTCCGCGCCCTGGAAGCCGGCAACCAGGAAGCCTTTGAAGCCGCCATGATGGCGCACTTCGCCTCCGGGAAATATTTCCGCGCGGGAAACTTCGAGGAGTACTGACAAGGAAAGCGGCCGCAAGAGGAGAAGGGAGGACGGGATGGATCAGGATGGACTTGCGCGCCTTCGAAAGGAGAGGGCGTGGATCAGGGAAGAGCTTGACCGCTGCTCGGGTTTTTGGCTCAGACACGGCCCGGACAGCGAGCACGGAGGCCTGTATACCTGCCTGGACCGGAAGGGGGAGGTGTTTTCCACTGACAAGAGCGTCTGGATGCAGGGGAGGGCGGCCTGGACCTTTTCAAGGCTTTGCGCGCTGTACGGCCCGCGGGACGAATGGCTGCGGGCGGCTGAATCCTGCCTTCGGTTCCTGGAGGATCATTGCGTCAACCGCGCCGCCGGCGGCCGGATGTATTTCACCGTGACCGGGGACGGCAGGCCGCTCAGGCAGCGGCGCTACCTTTTCAGCGAAGGCTTCTACGCGATGGGGAACGCGGAATACTACGCCCTGACAGGAAAAGCCGCGCATCTGGAGCGTGCCCGTGGGGCGTACGAACTCATCTGGGCGCTGACCCGCGGCGGGATGGAGGACCCGGCGGGCTTCGGCCCCAAAACGATCCCGGAAACGAGGTCTGGACGCGCGCTGGCCGATCCGATGATCTACCTGAACCTGACAGGCGTCCTGCGGCGCGCGGACCCCGAAAACAGGACCCTCTACGACGAGAGGGCAAAGATCTGCGCCGATGACATCCTGCGCTTCCACCGCCGCAGGGACATGAGGTGCACGCTGGAAACCGTGGGCGTGAGCGGCGAATTCTTCAGCGGCGTGAGCGCCGGGCGCGTCGTCAACCCCGGGCACTGCATCGAGTGCAGCTGGTTTTTGATGGAGGAGGCGAACCATCTCAAGGACACGCTGCTGTACCGGGAAGCCGAGGAGATGT
>CAZLYF010000036.1:0-1505 GCA_964563725.1 uncultured Oscillospiraceae bacterium | reverse complement strand
CGAGGGCGGGTGGGACCGGGAATACGGCGGACTGCTGTATTTCATCGACTGCCTGGGAAAACCGCCCGAGGCCTACGAGCACGATATGAAGCTGTGGTGGCCGCACAACGAGACCCTCATCGCCTCGCTGATGGCCTATCGCGACACCGGGAAAGAGGTTTTCCTCGACTGGTTCTTCAGGAGCGCCGATTACTGCAGGGAAAAATTCAGCGACCCGGAACACGGCGAGTGGTACGGCTATCTGCGGCGGGACGGCATGCCGACCCTGCCCCCCTGCAAGGGCAGCACCTTCAAGGGCCCTTTCCACCTGCCCCGCGCGCTGATGATGGCAGACGCGATGGCGGGGGAAATCCTCCGGAAGGCCGGCGCAGGGAAGTGAAGAGCGCTCAAGGCGCGTGAAGCGCTTCGCGTGGAGAGGCCCTGCGGACAGCGAAACGGCATGCGACCGTATGGATCAGCCATCACGCAGCGTGGCGGCTCATCGGGAAGAAGGAACATGAACACACGAACGAACGTGAAAAACGGCGACGAGCTGTCCATCCTGGGTTTCGGCTGCATGAGGCTCCCCGGAGGAAGCGGAGGTGTTGACGAGCCCAGGTCGGTCGCCATGATCCGTCGCGCGGCGGAAAGAGGCGTCAACTATTTCGATACCGCCTACATCTATCACCGGGGCAGAAGCGAATCGGTGCTGGGGAAGGCGCTGGCGGGCGGGTTGCGCGAGCGCGTGAAGGTCGCCACGAAACTGCCGCTTTTCATGACGCGCAGCCTGGACGCCGCGAAAAGGATTTTTGCGACGCAGCTTGAGCGGCTGCGGAGCAGTTCTGTCGACTACTACCTTCTGCACGCGCTCCCGGACAAGGCGGCGTTCGACAGGCTCCAGTCCATGGGCGTGACGGAGTGGCTTGGGGGCCTCAAGGCTCGGGGGGTCGTGCGCAACATCGGCTTTTCCTTCCACGGCACGAAAGCGGATTTCCAGACCCTGCTGCAGGCGTACCCCTGGGACATCTGCCAGATCCAATACAACTACATGGACGAAAACAGCCAGGCGGGGAAGGCAGGACTGCTCCTCGCGGCGGACAGGGGGGTCCCGGTCGTCGTGATGGAACCCCTGCGCGGCGGCACGCTGGCGGACCGTCTGCCGCGGGAAGCGAAAGAAGCCTTCGCCTCTGTCGATGCGCGACGCTCCCCGGCGGAATGGGCGCTGCGCTGGGTGTGGGACCACCCGCAGGTCACCTGCGCGCTGTCTGGCATGAGCGACGAAGCGCAGCTTGCGGAAAACCTCCGCGTCGCCTCGGACGCCGAACCGGGCTCTCTTTCGGCGAAGGAGCTCGAGGCGTTTTCGCGGGTGAAGGCGATCCTGCTTGAGAAAATCCCGATCCCCTGCACCGCCTGCGGTTACTGCCTGCCCTGTCCTTACGGTGTGGATATCCCGGGCTGCTTTTCGCACTACAACGACAGGGAGTTCATGGGCAGAGGGATCGCAAGGTTCAGGTATCTGCGTGACC
>CAZLYF010000035.1:0-21157 GCA_964563725.1 uncultured Oscillospiraceae bacterium | reverse complement strand
AACGACAGGGAGTTCATGGGCAGAGGGATCGCAAGGTTCAGGTATCTGCGTGACCAGGGCGCATTGGCGTCGAAACCGTCCAACGCGTCGCTGTGCAGGGCTTGCGGAAAATGCGAACCGCTTTGCCCGCAGGGGATCGGGATCATCCGGGAGCTGAAAACGGTGAGCCGCGAAATGGAGGGAGCGCTTTACGGGCCGCTCGTCGGGATCGCCCGGAAGATCCTGAAAATCAGGTGAAGGCCCGGCGTCCTGCGTCCAGGCGTTCCTGCGCCATCGGAAAATTTTCCGGAACAGTTTGACATTGCCGAATTTTTGAATATAATGCATTGAACTTCAAAAATCGGAAGTTCGGGATCGGGTACTGAAACGACCAGCTGGATGCGAGGCCACCACAGGCCGTGAGGAGAAGGAACAGTGATTGGAATCGTTTCTGACAGCACCTGCGATTTTTCACGGGAGGACCTTGACGCGCTCCGCGTGGAGACCGTCCCGCTGACGATCCACTTCGACAACTCTTCTTTTCTGGACGGCGTGGACATGAGTCACGAGGATTTTTACCGCAAGCTTCGCGCCGCCAGTTCCCTGCCCACCACGTCCCAGGCGAACCCCGCGCAATTTGAAGAGGTGTTCGCCAGACACGCCGACGCGGGGGATGATCTTGTCGTGATCACCATTTCATCGCTGCTGAGCGCCACCCACCGGTCGGCGGTGCTGGCTGCCGAAAAGGCCGCTCCGGGAAGGATCCATATCGTGGATTCCGGCAGCTGCTCCTTTGGCGCCCAACTGCTTATCCGGGAAGCGGCGCGGCTGAGGGACGAGGGAAAGCTGGACGCCGGGCAGATCGCCGAAAACATCCGGGCGCTCGCGCCGCGTCTGCGCCTGTACGCGCTGCTGGAAACGCTGAGGTATCTAAAAATGGGAGGCAGACTCAGCGGAAGCGCCGCGCTCATCGGCGGGCTTCTGCGGATCAAGCCCGTGGTGCGCGTCATGGACGGCAAGATCGAATCGGTCGACAAGGTCAGGGGCGGCCGCGCAGGCGTGAAAGCGCTGACCGATCATTTCGAGGAAGACAAACCCGAACTGCATTTCGGCATCTCCTTCAGCAGCGCGGACAATCGGGAGGGGATGGAGGAACTGGTCAGGGAATTCAAGCGCCTGACCGGCGGGGCAAGGGTATACGCCAGTGGCATGGGGAGCGTGATCGGCACGCACGCCGGTCCCGGCGCCGTGGGCGTGGCCTGGCTTGTGAAGGAAGCGTAGAGCCGTTCGAGATGGCCCGCGCCACTCGCGCCGGCTCCCGGAAGCCGGGCGACGAAGCCCGCGGCACAAAAAGCAGATCCACTTACAGTTTCATCTGCCCGCAGGGAGCAATCAACGCTTATGGTTTGTGCTTCAAATAAGATCTTTTCCGCCCCGCCTGGCCGCGCCGACTCGGGAACCGCATCGGGACGCGGGGTGAAAAGGTGAGCTTCATCGTGGCCGGCACCGGGAGAGCGCTTCCGGAAACGGTCGTGGACAACAGGCGCCTGAGCGCATTTCTGGACACCTCGGACGAGTGGATCCGCACGCGCACCGGGATCTCTGAGAGGCGTGTCTGCACGGACGAATCCGTCGCCGGGCTTGCCGCCAGGGCAGGGCGCGAAGCAATCGCGCAAGCCGGGATCTCGGCCGGTGACCTCGACCTGATCCTGTGCGCGACGATGACGGGCGACTACGCCATTCCCTCCCTGGCCTGCTGCGTACAGGAAGCCATCGGCGCCTCCTGCCCCGCCTTCGACATCAACGCGGCCTGTTCCGGCTTCGTGTACGCGCTGGATATCGCCGCGGGATACTTCAGCCGGAAGAGCGTCGAACGGGTCCTGGTGATCGCTGCCGACGCGATGTCGCGCGTGGTGGACTGGAACGACCGTTCCACCTGCGTGCTGTTCGGCGACGGCGCCGGCGCGGTGGTCCTGACCCCCGGAAACGGGCTGCTGGCCATCAGGCTCACCTCAAGAGGGGGCGCGGCTGCGCTGGCTGTGTCCGGACCGAGGGGGAACAGCCCTTTCCGCTCCGCGTCCGTTCTCCCGCCCTACCTGACCATGGATGGCCGGGAGATTTTCCGCTTCGCGGTGTCTTCCGCCAGCTGCGACATCGCCGAGGTCCTCTCCATGGCGGGGCTTGAAGAGGAAGACGTCGGCCTTGTGCTCCTGCACCAGGCCAACATGCGCATCCTGACGGCGACGGCTTCGCGCCTCTCCATCCCCAACGACAAATACGTGCACAACATCGCCCGGTATGGAAACACGTCCGCCGCGAGCATCCCGATTTTACTGGACGAAATCAACCGCGACGGCAGGCTGCTCCCGGGGACGGTGCTGGTCCTGTCCGCCTTTGGAGGCGGGCTGACGACCGGCGCGTGCGTGCTCCGGTGGGCGGGCGGGCCCGCGGACAGACGTCCGTAAGATAAAAAATTGGAGGAGGAAACTATGTCAACGTTCGAAAAAGTGGTCGGGATGATGGCCAAACTCCGCGACATCGACGCAGGCGCGGTCACGCCCGAGACCAAATTCGCAGACCTGGGCTTCGATTCCATGGACAGGGTGGAACTGATCATGCAGATCGAGGAAGAATTCGGGCTGAACCTGGAGAATGTCGGCGACATCAAAACCGTCGGCGAAGCCAGCGCCCTCATTGACAACGGGTAGGCGGCGGGCATGATCAGGACAGCGCTCTGCGACCTTCTCGGGATCGAGTACCCCGTTCTCCAGGGCGGCATGGCATGGATCGCAGACGCGTCCCTGGCCTCCGCGGTCAGCAACGCGGGAGGCCTCGGGGTCCTGGCCACCATGAACGCCGACGCGGAATGGCTCAGGCGGGAACTTGAAGCGCTCAGGCGGATGACCGACAAACCCTTCGGCGTCAACATCATGCTGATGAGCCCCCATGCCGATGAAATCGCGCGGGCGGTCGTCGACGAGGGGGTCAGGATCGTGATCACCGGCGCGGGAATCCCATCCAAGTACATCCGGGGCTGGGTCGACGCGGGGATCACGGTCCTCCCCGTCGTCCCTTCCACCGGGATCGCCAGGTATGTGGCCAGGCGCGGCGCGGCGGCAGTGGTCGCCGAGGGCGGTGAGTCCGGCGGGCACGTCGGCGACCTGACCACGATGGTGCTCACGCCGCAGGTCTGTGACGCCGTGGACGTCCCCGTCGTCGCGGCGGGCGGGATCGCCGACGGCCGGGGGGTCGCGGCGGCCCTGATGCTGGGCGCCTCCGGCGTGCAGATGGGGACGCGTTTCCTCCTGGCGACCGAATGCGGCGTGCATCCCGTATACAAACAGAAGGTCCTGAAGGCGCAGGACATCGATACCGTCACAACCGGCAGGAGGCTGGGGCATCCCGTTCGCTCGCTGAAGACCCCGCTGTCGATGGAGTTTCTGAGGATGGAGTACAACGCCGCCGTGACCGATGAGGAGCTGGAGGCAAGAGGCGTCGGGGCGCTGCGCCTCGCGGTGCAGGAGGGGGACGAGAAACGGGGATGCTTCATGGCAGGTCAGTGCGCCGCAATGGTCAAGAGGGAGCAGCCGGCCGCCGAGATCATCCGCGAAGTGTTTCTTCAGGCGGAGGAATGCTTGAGAGGCGCCTGCAGATGGGTCGGGTAGCCTTCGTTTTTTCCGGACAGGGCGCGCAGTATCCTGGCATGGGGCGCGAGCTGTACGAACGGTCGCCCGCCGCCAGGGAGATCTTCGAGCGCCACGAAAGGATCCGGCCCGGCACCCTCCGGCAGTGCTTTGAGGCGGACGGGGAAGCCCTCGAGGATACCTTGAACGTCCAGCCCTGCCTGTACACGGTGTCGCTGGCGGCGGCGCGGGCTCTGGAAGAACAGGGGATCCATCCCTCTTTTGCCGCTGGCTTTTCCCTGGGCGAGATCGCCGCGCTGGCGTATGCGGGCGTCTTCGGGGGAGACGACGGCTTTCGTTTCGTCAGGGAACGGGCGGCGCGGATGCAGGAGGCCGCGCGCAGCCGCCCTGGGGCCATGGCTGCCGTGCTGAGGCTGTCCGACGCCGGAGTCGAAGCGCTGTGCGCGCAGGTCGGCGGGGTCTGGCCCGCCAACTACAATTGTCCGGGACAGCTTGCCGTAGCCGGAGACGCGGACAAAGTGCGGGAACTCTGCCTCGCCGCGGCGCAAAGGGGCGGACGGACCATTCCTCTTCGGGTCAGCGGCGCGTTCCACACGCCCCATATGGACAGGGCGGCGGCGGCGCTTGAGGAAAGGCTGCGCGGCTATGCACTCCTTACGCCAAAGTTCCCCGTATACTCCGGCATGACCGCCGCGCCGTTTGGACATGACGCGCGCCCGCTCATCGCCGGCGCAGTCAACCATCCCGTGCGCTGGAGGGAAGCCGTCGAACGCATGGCAAAGGATGGCGCGGACATTTTCCTGGAGGCAGGGGCGGGCTCGACGCTGTGCGGACTGATCCGCAAAACAAAACCGGACGTCGCCGCGGCGAGCGCGGAAGACCTCCCCGCCTGCCTCAAAGCCGCGGGGAAAAGCCTGGAGGAGGACGAAGATGCTTAAGGGAAAGAAAGCGCTGGTGACCGGCGGCTCAAGGGGGATCGGCAGGGCAATCACGCTGGCGATGGCAAGGCATGGCGCGGACGTGGCCCTGATCTACCAGCTAAACGCCGCCGCGGCCGACGGGACCTGCGCAGACGCCCGCGCCCTCGGCGTCCGGGCGGATTGCTGGCGCTGCGACGTCTCCGACGGCGGGGAAGCGGCCAGGACGGTCGCTGAGGTGATCGGGACGATGGGCGGGCTGGACATCCTGGTCAACAACGCGGGCATCGTCAAGGATGCCCTCCTGCCCATGATGAAGGAAAGCGATTTCAGGCGCGTCGTGGAGACGAACCTCTTCGGCGCCTTCCACATGATCCGGCATGCGAGCATGCATTTCATCCGCCAGCGCAGCGGCAGGATCATCAATATCTCTTCGGTTGCCGGGATCATGGGCAGCGCGGGGCAGGCCAACTACGCGGCGGCGAAGGCGGGGATCATCGGGCTGACCAAGTCCGTGGCCAGGGAGTTCGCTTCCCGCGGGGTGACCTGCAACGCCATCGCGCCCGGCTTCATCCGCACGGACATGACCGCCGCGCTCCCGGCCGAGCGGCTCAGGGCCATCGAGGGCGCCATCCCGCTGGGCCGGATGGGCAGCCCCGAGGACGTTGCGGATATGGCCGTTTTCCTCGCCAGCGGCATGGCCGCCTACGTGACCGGCGCTGTGTTCGCGGTTGACGGCGGGCTTGGCGCATGACGCGTCCGGCAGGAACCTATCCGGGCCTTCGCGCGGCGGGGCCGCTGAGGATCGGCGGGCTTGAGGCGGCCCTCCCGCTGGTGCAGGGCGGGATGGGCGTGGGCGTTTCCCTGGCGGGGCTCGCGTCCGCGGTGGCGGAAGAGGGCGGGATCGGCGTGATCTCCGCCGCGTGCATCGGGCGCACGCCGGGATACGCGCAGGAGGGGATCTCCGATGCGGAAGCGCTGAAAAGGGAAATCAGGAAAGCGCGGCAGAGGACCGGCGGCATCCTGGGCGTCAATATCATGGTCGCGCTGAAAGACTTCGAGGCGCTGGCAAAGGCGGCGGCGGAGGAAGGCGCAGACCTCATCATCAGCGGGGCAGGCCTGCCGCTCACCCTGCCCGGCTGCCTGAAACCCGCAAGCCGGTCCAGGCTCGTGCCCATCGTGTCCTCGGGCAAGGCCGCAGCGCTGATCATCAGATGGTGGAAGGCGAAATACGGCCGCCTGCCCGACGCCTTTGTGGTCGAGGGGCCGCTGGCAGGGGGCCATCTGGGCTTCAGCCCCGGTCAGATCCCCGATCCGGCGTTCGCCCTGGAAAACCTGACGCGCGACGTCATTACGGAGTGCGGGCGGGCTTCGGACGGGGGCCCCGGGATCCCGGTGATCGCCGCGGGCGGCATCTACACGGGCGGGGACATCCGGCGCTTCCTCCGGCTCGGCGCCGCCGGCGTTCAGATGGCGACAAGGTTCATCGCGACGCACGAGTGCGACGCCCCGCCCGCGTTCAAACAGGCCTGCATCGACTGCAGGCAGGAGGACATTTTTATTGTGAAAAGCCCCGTGGGCATGCCCGGCCGCGCGCTTGCGAACCGCTTTGCCCGCAGAGCGGCTAGCGCGGCTGCCGCTCCTTTCCGCTGCCGGCACCATTGCATCACGAGCTGCGGCCGCGAAGAGAGCCCCTACTGCATCGCGGAAGCCCTGCTGCAGTCCATCACGGGGGACCCGCAGGAGGGCCTCGTGTTCGTCGGCGCCAACGCGTGGCGGCTCGGCGAGACGCTTTCCGTAAGGGATTTGATTCACCGGCTCGACCAGGAATACCTCCGGAGCGGGAACGGCGGGGAAGCCTGCGGGCGCCCCGAAGAAAGGATCGTCGCCGTATGAACAGGGTCGTCATTACCGGACTGGGCCTGCTGTCGCCGGTGGGCAACAGCGTCAGGGATTCCTGGGAAGCACTGATCGCGGGAAAGTGCGGGATCGCGCCGATCACGCGCTTTGACACCGCGGATTACAAGGTGAAGATCGCTGCGGAGGTGAAAGGCTTTGATCCGGGCAGGATCATGGACCGGGCCGAGGTCCGCAGGTCAGACCTGTTTACGCAGTATGCGATCGCGGCTGCGGACGAGGCGATGGCGGACAGCGGGCTGAAAAACTTTGACCACGACCGCTTCGGCGTCTATATGGGTTCCGGGGTCGGCGGCATCGGAACGCTGGTCGCGGAAAGCGAAAAGCTGTCACGGGACGGCCCGCGCAGGATATCTCCATTTCTGGTGCCCATGATGATCTCCAACATGGCGGCGGGCCAGGTCGCCATCCGTCATGGCGCCCGGGGGCCCTGCCTCCCCGTTGTCACTGCCTGCGCGACTTCCACGCATGCCATCGGCGAGGCCTACCGCGCGATCGCGCACGGTTACGCCGACATCATCCTCGCAGGCGGGGCGGAGGCGCCCCTGATCCCGCTGGCGGTGGCCGGTTTTACCGCCAGCATGGCGCTATCAACGCGCAACGACCCCACAAGCAGCTCGATCCCCTTTGACAGGCGGCGCGACGGCTTTGTGATGGGAGAAGGCGCGGGCGCGCTGGTGCTGGAGGAATACCGCCACGCCCTGTCGCGCGGCGCGCGCGTATACGCCGAGATCTGCGGCTACGGCAACAGCTGCGACGCCTTTCATATCACCGCGCCGCTGCCGGATGCTTCCCGCGCAGCCGCGGCCATCAAGGGCGCGATGGACGAGGCGGGGATCGCAGGCGGGAAGGGACTGTACATCAACACGCACGGCACGGGCACCCCTCTCAACGACAAGACGGAAACGCTCGCCATCAAGAAGGCTCTGGGCCCCGGAGCGTACGACGCGCTTGTCAGCAGCACAAAATCCATGACGGGGCACATGCTTGGCGCCGCGGGCGCGGCCGAGGCGGCCGCCTGCGCGCTGGCGCTGGCGGACGGCATTGTCCCCCCGACGATCGGTTACAGGGAACCCGACGAGGAATGCGACCTGGACTATGTGCCCAACGCGGCGAGGAAGGCGCAGATCGGCTCGGCGCTGTCCATTTCCCTTGGCTTTGGCGGCCACAATGCCTGCCTGGCCTTTCGAAGGATCGGCTGAGCCGAGCGGATGATACGCAAGGAGACCAGCGTCATGAAAATCGAAAACATCAGGCAGCTTGCCGAACTCCTCAATCAGTCGGGGCTGACGGGCATTGAGCTGACGGAAGGCGACATGAAGATCCGCCTGGAGAGGTACGCATGGCATCCCGGACCCGCGGCAGCGCCCGCCGTGCCGTCCATGCAGATACCGCTGCCGCCATTGGCGGCAGCGGCTGCCCCCGCGAGGGGCAACGGACAGGTTGTGGACTTCAACAAGCTGCGCGAAGTCAGGTCACCCATGGTAGGGCTGTTCCACCGCTCCCCCGCGCCCGAAGCCCCGCCCTTTGTGGAAAAGGGCGGCAAGGTCAGGAAGGGGGAGGTGCTGTGCATCATCGAGGCAATGAAGATGATGAACGAGATCACGGCCGATTTTGACGGAGAGGTCGTTGACATCTGCGCGGAGAACGGCCAGCTTGTGGAGTTTTCGCAGGTGTTGTTCAAGCTGTATTAGGGGGGGCGCCGGGCATTGAACAGGCAGGAAATCGAGGAGATCGTCCCGCACCGCGAGGGCATGCTGCTCATCGATGAGGTGGAACTGACCGACGAGACGCATGCGGTCGGGCGCTGCGCCGTGCGCGGGAACGAGTGGTTCCTGAGGGGCCATTATCCCAACGAGCCGATCGTCCCGGGGGTCATCCTCTGTGAGATGATCGCACAGACCTGCTGCGTGATCATCATGAAAAAAACCAGCACGGCGACCCCCTACTTTGCGGGAATGAAGAAAGTGCGCTTCATCAGCAAGGTGACGCCCGGCGATACCCTGCGTTTCGACTGCACGCTGACCGGGAAGCGCCACCCGTTCTATTTCGTCGAGGGAAGCGGGTCCGTAGACGGGAGGGTCTGCGTGACCGGGGAGTTTTCCTTCGCTGTGATCGGGGAATTGTAACATGACGAGGTGCTCCGTTTGTTTTCAAAAGTCCTGATCGCCAACCGCGGCGAGATCGCCGTGCGCGTGATCCGCGCGTGCAAGGACATGGGGATCTCCACAGTCGCCGTCTTTTCGGAGGCTGACCGTGATACCCTCCCTGTGAACCTGGCCGAAGAGAGCATCTGCATCGGACCGGCGCCGGCTGCCGACAGCTACCTGAATATGGCGGCCATCCTGACGGCGGCGGTTCACACGAAAGCCCAGGCCATCCATCCGGGCTATGGGCTGCTTTCTGAAAACGCCAGGTTTGCGGAGCTGTGCGGGAAGTGCGGCATCGCCTTCATCGGCCCCCCCGCCCGGGTCATTGCGGACATGGGCGACAAGGAGCGGGCAAAAAAAATCATGCAGGCTGCCGGCATGCCGGTCATTCCCGGCACAGGGGTGACCGCGGACCTGGACGAGGCGCAAGAGGGCGCCGGCCAGATCGGTTACCCCCTCCTCATCAAGGCGAAAGCCGGCGGCGGCGGGCGCGGCATCCGGCTGGTCGGAAAACCGGAGGAACTCCCTGCCGCCTTTCTTGCAGCGAAAAGCGAAGCGGAGGCCTGCTTCGGAGACGGCGCGCTGTACCTGGAGAAGATGCTCAGCCCCGTCAACCACGTCGAAATGCAGATGCTCTGCGACCGTTTCGGCCACGCGGTCTGCCTCGGGGACAGGGAATGCTCGGTGCAGCGGAAAAACCAGAAGCTGCTGGAGGAGAGCCCTTCCCCGTCCATCACGGAGGCCACGCGGAAGAAAATGGCCGCACTGTGCGTCAGGGCAGTGAAGTCCGTCGGCTACGAAAACCTTGGGACAATCGAATTCCTCTGCGACGAAAACGAAAATTTTTACTTCATGGAGATGAACACGCGCCTGCAGGTGGAGCATCCGGTGACCGAGATGGTCACCGGCATCGATCTGGTCAAGTGGCAGCTTCGCATCGCGGCCGGGATCCCCCTCTCGTTTTCCCAAAGGGATGTCAAGCCGAGGGGCTGCGCCATCGAATGCCGCATCAACGCGGAGAACCCGGCGCTCCGCTTCCGTCCAAGCTGCGGGAAGATTTCGATGATGCACGTTCCCGGGGGGCCCTGGGTGAGGTTTGACACCGCGGTCTACCAGGATTACAGCGTGCCCCCCTATTACGATTCCCTGCTTGGCAAGCTGATCGTGCACGCCATGACCCGGGAGGAAGCCATCCGAAAAATGAAGGCGGCTTTGTGCGAGCTGGTGATCGACGGGGTCGACCACAACGCCGACCTGCAAATGGAGATCATATCCGGCGACGCCTTCCGCAGGGGGCGCTATCATACGGGTTACCTGGAAGAAGAGGTTCTCAATGTTCAAGAAAGGCCTGTTTAAAAAACCGGCGAACGCGCTGGAGATCCGCGGCGCGGAGGCCGGGCACGCCGCGCCGGCGGCGCCGGACGAGCTCTTCGTCATATGCAGGGGCTGCGGGTCGGCTTTGCCTTCCGGCGACCTGGAAAAGAACCTGCACGTCTGCCCAAAGTGCGGGCGCTGCCTTCCCATCGGCGCGAGGGCCAGGATCGGTATCACAAGCGATCCAGGCAGTTTCGAGGAGGCTGACGCGGAGATGACTTCCCGCGACCTGATCGGCTTTCCCGGTTATGTGAAAAAACTCGAGGATGCGGCCAGGCAAAGCGGCGAAAAGGAGGCGGTCGTGTGCGGCACGTCGCGCGTCCGCGGATTGTCCTGCGCGGTTTTTTCCATGGAATCGAGGTTCATGATGGGCAGCATGGGCACGGTCGCGGGGGAGAAAATCACTCGCCTGTTTGAGTCCGCCGCCGCGCGCGCGCTGCCTGTCGTCGGATTCACGCTGTCGGGCGGGGCCAGGATGCAGGAAGGCGCGCTGTCGCTGATGCAGATGGCGAAGACAAGCGGCGCGGTCCACCGGCACGGTGAAGCGGGCAACCTGTTCATCTCTGTGCTTTGCGACCCCACCGCGGGCGGGGTCATGGCCAGTTTTGCGATGCAAAGCGACATCGTGCTGGCCGAGCCGGGCGCGCTGATCTGTTTTGCGGGCCCCCGGGTGATCGAGCAGACGATCCGGCAGAAGCTCCCGCCGGGCTTTCAGAAGGCGGAATTCCTCCTGGAGAAGGGCTTCGTGGATGCGATCGTGCCCCGGAAGGACCAGAAGGAAACGCTTGCGCGGCTCCTCGCCCTGCATACGAAAGGGGGATGGCATGGAAGCGTATGACCGTGTCCTTGCCGCCAGGTCCACGGATCGCCCCACGGGCAGCGACTTCATCCAGGGGACCTTCATCGACTTCGTTGAGATGCATGGGGACCGGCGCTTTGGCGATGACCGGTCGGTCATCGCGGGCATCGCGCGCCTGTGCGGGCAGCCGGTCACCGTCGTCGCGACGGAGCGTGGGCGTGACACGGCTTCCAGGGTCGCGTGCAATTTTGGCAGCGCGCACCCGGAAGGCTACCGCAAGGCGCTGCGTCAGTTCCTGCTGGCGGAAAAATTCAGGCGCCCGGTGATCACCCTCGTGGACACGACGGGCGCCTTCTGCGGGCTGGGCGCGGAGGAAAGAGGCCAGGGACAGGCGATCGCCGAAAACCTGAGCACCCTGATGTCGCTTAAAACGCCGGTCCTGTCCGTCATCACGGGGGAGGGGGGCAGCGGCGGCGCGTTGGCGCTGGCGGTCGCCGACAGGGTGTGGATGCTGGAAAACGCAGTGTATTCCGTCATCTCCCCGGAAGGCTGCGCAAGCATCCTCTGGAAGGACCCGGCGAAGACCAGGGAAGCGGCGAACCACCTGAAACTGACCGCGGAGGATCTGCTGGCGATGGGCGTTGTTGACAGGGTCGTCCCGGAGCAGGATAGCCGGGAAAAGCTCTTCGGGATGCTCAGGGAAGAGCTGAGCGGATACCTCGCGTCCGTAGCGGGACTGTCCGGCGAAGCTTTGGCGGAGAAGCGTTACAGGCGCTTTCGCGGAATGGGGGGCGGGGCATGATTTCCATCGTGACGGACAGCACTTCCTGTCTTCCCTGCAGCGCGCAGGCGCAGATGGGAGCCCTCGTCGTCCCCATCGGCTATACGGTGGCGGGGCGCTCCTTCCAGGAGAGCTACCTGGATCTGAACGGGGAATTTGAAGGATTGATCGCCGGGAATCCCGGACACTGCTCCACCTCGCACACCTCTGTCGCGGTCTTTTCCGACACATTCCGTGCCCTGACGCAGGCGGGGAACGAGGTGCTGTGCCTGGTGATTTCGTCGCGTCTGAGCGGCACCTACTCCAGCGCGTCCATCGCCGTCAGGGACACGGCGCCCGGAAAAGTCGCCGTGGTGGACTCGCTCACGACCGCTGGCGGCCTCGCGCTGCTGCTGAAGGAAGCGAAGGCGCTGTCCGATACGGGCGCTTCGCTCCCGGACGTCGCGGCCGGCGTCGCGGAGAAGCGCAAAGACGTAGGGATCGCCTTCACCGTGGATGACATGGGCGCGCTGAGGGAGAGCGGCCGGCTTGGGACCGTGCGCCAGTCTGTGAGCGCCATCCTCAACGTCCGTCCCATCCTTACGCTTAAGGATGGGGTGATCTCTTCGCAGGGCAGCGCCAGAGGGCGCGCCCAGGCGCTCAGGGCCCTGCTCGCGCAGATCCCAAGGCACGCGAAGGCGGTCATCGTTGAGCACCACGGCCTCAGAAACGATCCATCGGAACTGCTGCGCATGGTGCGCGAAAGCTTCCCCGGCGCGGAGGCGACGCTTGGCGGGATCGGCCCAAGCCTGAGGATCCACCTGGGAGCCGGGCTCCTCGGCGCCGCCTGGATCACGTAAAGCGAAGCAGCCGGACCCATCGGGCCCGGGGGCAAAAAAATCATGTATTGAACTTCAAATTTCGAGCCGGGTGTGCTATCATGGTCCATGAAAAGGCGCAGCCGTTTCTTCCCATTTGTCCCGAACGGCATCCTGTCCCTTCCAGCCTACCGGCACGGAATATTTTCAACTGTTCCCGGCGGCTGTTACGGCGCGACAATATCTGACAGGAGGGAATACGAGAATGAAAACGAAATGCGCGACGCTTGCGGTCCTCATGCTGCTCACGCTGGCCGTCCTTCCCGCCCAGGCGGAAACCGTCTACACCCCGGAAGAAGCGGTCGCCTATTTCCACCAGATCGGGATGCAGCTCAAAGCGCTGGGCATCTATCCCTTCGTGGCGCTGGACACGAACCAGAGGGGCTATGAGGTGCTCTCGCTGCAGGCGCGGCTTTCCGACCTGAATTACTACCAGCTGCCGCTGGACGGGATCTACGGGCAGGGCACCCTCGCCGCGATGGCGCTGTTTGAGCGGATCAACGGCCTGAAGCGCGACGGCCTCGCCTCCGTCGAGGACCAGATGCTGCTGTTCAGTGAGACCGCCCTGGCCAACCCGCAGGCAATCAACATCGCCATGCCGGAGGCGACTCCCAAGCCGACCGAAAAAGTCACTGCCAAGCCTCCCAGGGCAACGATTTTTACGATTGCCCCGGGTGCGGTCCCGACGCATACGATCGACCCGGCCGTGTACAGTATCCTTCAGAACCTGTTCACGCCGACGCCGACGCCGCCTGCATTCATCATCATCGGGCCGTGAAACGGGCGGATGCCGACTGGCCTGACTTCTTCGCAAAGGCGATGCAGGAAAGAATGCCAAACAGGAAAAGGAGAAGGAAATGAAGAGCTTGTTCGCCATGCTGACCTGTCTGGCGCTTGTCCTCCCCGCGGGCGGATCCCTTGCCCGCGAGGCGGTGCCGGATGCGCCGGGCAAGGCGCACGATCCCATCGCGGAGTTTTCCATAGACCTGTTTCGCGAAGCGCTGAAAGAAAAGCAGATGAATCCGCTCATCTCCCCGCTGTCCGCCTGGCTCGCGCTCGCGATGGCGGCGGAGGGCGCCGCAGGGGACACGCTCGAGGAGTTCGCCGCGCTGCTGGGCGTCCCCTCCGAAGAAGCGGCAGCGCACGCATCTCAGCTGGTCTCACGCCTCCTTGCGCCCGCCGGGAACACAGAACTGGCCGTCGCAAACTCCGGCTGGACCGACGAGCATTTCGCCCTCAGCGAGGGCTACGCGCGACGCATCGCGGACGCATTCGGCGCGGAGGCCTTTTCCGCCGACCTGTCGGCGGAAGCGGCGAAAGACGCCATCAACGCCTGGGTGAACGGAAAGACCCGCGGGCTGATCCCCGTTCTGCATGAGGAGCCGCTGCCGGAGGACGTCGTCTACGTCCTGCTGAACACCCTGTACTTCAAGGCGAAATGGTCGCAGGCCTTCAGGGGCCGCGACACATCCCCCCGCGATTTCAAGACCGAGGCGGGGCCCGTGGTCGCGGCCGATTTCCTGTCTGACCGGGGATCGCGACGCGGCTATATCCGCGCCGATGGCGCGGAAGGCGTCCTGCTGCCCTACGACGACGGGAAAATCGCCTTCCTGGCGCTGCGGCCCAGCGACGGGACAGGCGTCAGGGACTTCGCGCGGGGCCTGACGGCAAGCCGCCTGTCCGGATATGTCAGCGCGGCCGAGGACACGGCGATGGACCTCGCGATGCCCAGGTTCACGAAATCCTTTTCCCTTACCTTCAACGACGCGCTCCGCGCGCTGGGGCTTGTCCTGGCCTTCGACCCGGGCAGAGCGGACTTTTCGACCATGACGGGGGGCCCGCCGGGCGGCCTGTGCATATCGGAGGTCTTCCAGAAGGTGAAGATGAAGGTCGACGAGGAAGGGACGGAAGCGGCGGCCGTTACGGAGGTCATCATGTCCAAGGGCGTCCTCATGCCGGATGTTCCGCCGGTTTCCCTCATCCTGGACAGTCCCTTTGTCTATGCCGTGATCGAACTGGAGGCCTGCGTGCCGCTGTTCCTGGGCCTCATGGAGGACCCGTCCGACTGACATGACCCATGATGCGGCGAAAGGGAGGGACATCATGAAAAGACGCCTGCCGGCGCTTGTCTGCGCCGCGCTCCTTCTGCCTGCCGGAGGCTGCCCTGCCGGCGCGGCGGCGGCTGCCGCTTCCGGGCGGGACGACCCCCTTGCCGCCTTTTCCGTACGACTGTTCCGCGAAGCGCTGTCAGAGAGCGTGCCGAACCCCGTCATCTCCCCGCTGTCCGCCTGGTTCGCGCTGGGGATGGCGTCGGAAGGCGCCGCGGGGGAAACGCTCGGGGAATTCTCCGCCGTTCTGGGCGTCCCCGCGGGGGACCTGGCCGCCTTCGCGTCCTCGAGGCTGGCCAGGCTTGGGTCCGCCGGGGGCAATACCACGCTGCGCCTCGCCAACTCCGGGTGGATCGACCGCGATTTCACGGCCAGCGAAAGCTATGCCGCGAAGATCGCGGATGCATTCGGCGCAGAGGCCTTCAGCGCGGAACTCTCCTCGTGGGAGACGGTGCGCGCCATCAACGCCTGGGTCAATGGGAAGACCCGCGGCCTGATCCCTTCCCTGCACGATGAGCCGCTGCCAGAGGACGCGGTATACGCCCTGCTCAACACCCTCTACTTCAAGGCGAGGTGGATGCAGGAATTCCTGGGATCCTGCACCACCGTGCGTGACTTCCGCAGGGAGGACGGGACAGCGGCCGCGGCCGACTTCCTCAACGACTGGGAGTGCACCCGGGACCTGATCGCCCTGGACGGCGCGGAGGGGATCCTGCTGCCCTACGACGACGGGCAGACCGCCTTCCTGGCGCTGCGTCCCACCGACGGGAGGAGCGCCCGGGACTTCGCGGAGGGCCTGACGACGGAGAGCCTCGCCAGCTACGTCGGCGCGGCCAGACACGTCTTCATGGACTTCGCGATGCCCAAATTCACGCTGGTCTATTCCCTCTCCCTCAACGACGCCCTCAAGGCGATGGGGCTCAGGCTGGCCTTCGACGCGGACCGGGCGGATTTCTCCCCGATGGGGACAAGCGCCATGGGGAACTTATTCATCTCCGAAGTTTTCCAGAAGGTGAAGATGGAGGTCAACGAGGAGGGCACCGAGGCGGCGGCCGTCACGGAAGTGGAGATGGCCGCGGGCGCGGCGCCGCCGGAGGAAATCCCCTTCTCCCTGGTGCTGGACAGCCCGTATGTCTACGCCGTGATCGAACGGGAGACCTGCGTGCCGCTGTTCATGGGGCTCATGGAAGACCCTCCCGCCCAGGGGAAGTGACGGAGAGGGCCTACTGACAGAAAAGAGGCAGCCGTGCCCGGGCGGAGAGCGGCTGCCATCCGGCCTGTCAGGCTGAGAAGGCCGGATCGTCGTGGGAGTGAGAGTGCCATGAAGAAGCTCTATGCGCTCATCCTGTGCGCCTTGCTGGCGGCCGCATTTCCCACCGCGGCGGACGCCCAGGCCGCCGAGGAAGCCGGTTTTTCCTATCGCCTCCGGGAGGACGGCACGGCTGTCGTCACGGGGTATGCGGGCAGCGAGGCGCAGGTCGATATCCCCGCGCTGCTGGGAGGAACCCCCGTGGCGGAGATCGAGGAAGGGGCCTTCCGCGACAACGCGGGCCTTTCCAGCGTGCGGATCCCGGAAGGAGTCAGGTCGATCGGAACGGCTGCCTTCATGTGGTGTGCGGGACTCGAAACCGCCTATTTCCCTGAAAGCCTTCAGGAAATCGGGAACGACGCCTTCGCGTTCTGCGTAAAACTGAACGGCATCAGCCTGCCTGCAGGCCTCGCCTCGGTCGGAGACCGGGCGTTCGGGGCCTGCGCGAGCCTGACCGAATTTGATGTGGATGAGGGCAACCCGTCCCTCGAGGCGAGGGACGGGATCCTTATCGACGTCCGCGTGAACGTGCTTGCCGCCTATCCATCCGGCAGGAAGGACACGCACTATGACATTCCGGAAGGGACGGCAGGGATCGCCCCCTACGCGTTTTCGGGTACCAAGCATCTGGAAGGCGTCACGATACCCGGCAGCATGACGGTGATCTCCGCCTACGCTTTCCGGGGCAGTTCCCTCACCGGCATCGGCATACCTGAAGGCGTGGCCAGGATCGCGGAGGGCGCCTTGTCAGTCTGCGACAGGCTTTTAGCGGTATCGATCCCAGCGAGCGTCACAGAAATCAACGAGGGCGCCTTTACCGGCTGCAACGCCCTTACGGAGATTTGCGTGCAGGAAAGCAGCGCTTCCTTCTCCTCGCGTGACGGTGTGCTTTACGACAGAGAGAAGAAGGCGCTGCTTTGCTATCCCGGGGGGAAAAACAACGAGTGGTATGATATTCCTGATGGCGTGGAAACGGTGGGCGACTCCGCTTTCTCGCAGAACGGTCGCCTCAGGAAGGTGACGCTTCCAAGGAACGCCATGGCAATTGGCCGTTCCGCATTCTATGATTGTCCCCGTCTCGAAGAAGTGGCGATCCCCGCAACCGTCACAGAGATCGACCCATGCGCCTTTTCTTTCAGCGACAAGGTGACCCTGCGCGTCGCTCAGGGAAGCGCCGCGCACCAATACGCGATCGACAACGGCATCCCCTGGGCTTTTTTCGAAAACCCAGCGGCGACCGCCGCCCAAACGGCGGCGCCCCCGCCCGGTCCCGCGCAGGCCGGCGATTTCGAATTCACCCTGGATGCGGAGGGGAGAGCCGTCCTCACCAAGTACAGGGGCGGCGCGGCACAGCTTGACATCCCGGGTCAATTGAACGGGTATCCTGTCGGCGCGATCGGGCCCTACGCGTTCTCCGGGGTCGCCGGGCTGGATCGCGTCGGGGTCCCGGAAGGGGTCCGGACCATCGGCGAACACGCCTTCTCTTCCTGCGGGAACCTCAGGGAAGTCAGCCTGCCGGAGAGCCTCGCGGCCATCGGGGAATGGGCGTTTTCCATGGACGAGAAACTGTCGGACGCGGCCATCCCAAGCGGCGTCACGAGCATCGGCAAGGGCGCGTTTCACTGGTGCAGGGCGCTCGCTGAGATCGCGCTCCCCCCGGGGCTGACGGACATCGCGGTGTCCGCTTTCGCCGGATGCGCGGTGGAGGCGCTCGTCGTCCCGGAGGGCGTTCAGGGCATCGGCGCGGAAGCGTTCCACAGCTGCAACAGCCTGGCAGACGTTTCGATCCCCGCCAGCGTCGCCTCTGTCGGGGAGGGCGCGTTCGCCTACAGCCACGCCCTGTCCCGATTCACCTTGGCGGAGGGGAACCCGGCGTATGAAAGCAGGGACGGCGTGCTGTTTGACAAGGTCCGCGGCATGCTCCATACCTTTCCGGCAGGCCGGGCGGCAAGCGAATACGCGGTCCCGCCGGGCACGAAAGCCATTGCGCGTCTCGCTTTCTCGGTCTGCGCTTCGCTGAAACGGATCGCGCTTCCGGATACCGTCATGTCCCTTGGACCGTACGCGTTTTACGGCTGCGGCATCACGCAGGCGGAGATCCCGCCAGGCGTGACGAGCATCCCCGACGGTCTGTTCGCCTACTGTTTCGACCTGGAAAAGGTATCGGTCCACGCATGCGTCACAAGCATTGGGACGGACGCCTTCGTTTCCTGCGAGAGGCTGACCCTGGAAGTGGAGGACGGGAGCTTCGCGCAGCAGTATGCGGCCGCGAACCACATCTCCTTCACCTTGGCATCGGAAGCTGCGGGAGAGGATGGATACACGCCGACCACCACGGCTGAAGCCGCCGCGACGCCGGCCCCGGCCGCGGAGGCGGCGGACGGGGACAGCCCCTACGCAGGAGCCTTCTTCAACGCCGCGTATTACGCCCGAATGAACCCTGACGTCGCAGCCGTCACCGGCGGTGACCCGGGCCTGCTTAGGGCGCACTGGCTCCGCCACGGCGTCCTCGAGGGACGCAGGGCTTCTCCCGCCTTCGACCCGGACTTCTATCAGCGCAGCAACGCCGACCTCGCGGCAGGGATCGGCGGGGACCCCGCGCAGGCAGCCCTGCACTTCGCCGCCGGCGGGCTTGCCGAGGGCCGGGCGGGAAGCGCGCTCTTTTGCGCTGCGGACTATCTGGCGATGAACCCGGACCTCGTGGATACGGTCGGGAGCGATCCATATGCCCTGGCCCTGCACTACAACGACCAGGGCTTCGATGAGGGGCGGCTGGCCTCTCTCTACGGGCTGCTGACGGGAATGGACACGCGGGAAATCTCCGGCGCGCCGTTTGACGCCTCCGTCTTCTCCGGCGGGACGACGCTGATCCATTTCTGGACGAGCTACTGCGGCCCCTGCGTCGCCCAGCTGCCGGTCTTTGACGCGCTGGCGGGGGAATACGCGGGCAGACTGCGTTTTGTAGGCGTGCTGCTTGACGGGTTGCTGCCGGACCTGTCCGCAGCCGATCCCGCCGCCGTGGGCAGGGCCCTCGCTTTCCCGGGCGCCGGGTCGGCCGCCTGCCCCAGCATCCTGCCCACCGGCGCCCTGTTTGCGCTGCTGAAAGCCAGGGGCGTTGCCGAAGTGCCCGCTGTATGGATCGTGGACAGAGATGGGAACATACTCAAACAGTTCATGGGCCCGCGCGACGGGGAGGGCTGGCGACGGGAGGTCGCGGAGGCGCTTCCGTCCGAAAACGCGCCCCTGCCCGAGGCGGCGGCGGGAACGCCGGAACCCGCGCAGGAAGGAGCGGGGGAAAGGGCTGTGCTGCCCCTCTGGCCCATTGAAAGCCTCCCGCTGCACGATCTGAAAGCTGTGGAAAAGCCAGGCGAGCGCGTGATGTCCTATCGCGGGCCCGGAAAACATTACCGGGACGCCGGGGCGTACAGGACGGAAAAAATGTCAAAGGTCAAAGGGCTGTTCATCGAGGGCGAACATATCCTGGCAGAGATGGATTACGCCGGCGTGGGCCTGAGGCGGCTTTATTTCAGGAACGGCGCATTCAAGAGCACGGCGGGGATTCCCGTGAAGGCGCTGGAGGGCTGTGACGCCCTGGTGGCGGCGGCTGTCGTTCCCCGCTTCGGCCCGGGAACGGAATACGACGATTTTGACGGCGAAACGCTTGGCGAAGGCACGCCGCTTGATGTTTTCTTTGAGGAAAACGGCTGGGTATTCGCGCAGTTCGAGACCCCGAAAGGCCTGTGCCGAGGGTGGATCGAAGCGGAGCGCCTGCGGTGAGGCGCGCGAGGCAATACGGGGGCATTCATCGGACATCCTTTCAGCCCTGAAAGTCCGTATGCGCTCAAAGAGCGCCGCGGCTGACGAAGATTTGCCTTGCGCCGCGGGCGTTGGCTGTGTTATTTTTTTGTCCGGTGATATCTGCTCCCGTCGGGCAGGAAGGACGGCATCGGGACGCCGAGGGGGACCTTGTGCGCACGAAAGGCCTGCCGCCGGCGCAGGAGCGCATGAATGGGGGGATGCGGCGCCGTGGACCAGCCGATCCTGATCACACTGGTCATCCTCGCGGCGACGGTCACGCTGCTGGTGCTGGACCTTTGGCGCATCGATGTCGTGGCGATCCTCTGCCTGCTCGCCTTGTCCTGGACCGGCATCCTCACGACGCAGGAGTCGCTCTCGGGCTTTTCCAGCAGCGCGGTCGTCGCGATCATCGGCGTGATGATCATGGGGAAGGGCATTACGAAAACGGGCCTGATGGACAGGTTTTCCCGCGCCGTCGTCCGCAAAGCGGGCGCCAGCCGGCGCGCAATGCTCACGCTGTTTTGCCTGACGGTAGGCCTGATGTCGGGCTTTGTGCAGAACGTCGGCGCGGTGGCGCTTTTTCTGCCCGCGATCCTGGACATCTCCAGGCGCGAGAAGATCCCTGCGGCGTCCATGATCATGCCGGTGGGCTTCTCCGCCATCCTGGGCGGGACGCTCACGATGGTCGGCTCCGGCCCGCTGATCCTCCTCAACGACCTGCTCAAGGGCGGCGGGCTCGCGCCCTACGGGCTGTTCAGCGTGACCCCTGTGGGCCTGCTCCTCCTCCTGACGGGGATCTGCTACTTCCTGCTGCGCGGGGGGAAGCCGGTCTCCGCGGCGATCTCCTCTCTTAACAGCCGTACCGAACAGGAGAAGCTTATCGAGGCGCTGAGGCTCCCGCACAGAATCCTCTTCTTCCGGGTGCCGGACGGGAGCCCGCTGGTGGACAAAACACCTGAGGAGGCAGGCGTCTGGTCCGAATTCCATGTCAATGTGGTCGCCATCTCCAGGGACGCCGTCACGGTCTACGCGCCCTGGCGCGAAACCCGCTTCCAGACCGGACAGACGCTCGCGCTGCTTGGCGGAGAAGAGAACATCGATCGTTTCGTTCACGCGTTTGGACTGCGCAGCGCGCCGCGCGCGCGGGGGTTTGAGGAATTCGGCGATCCATCCGTTTCCGGTTTTGCAGAGGTGATCGTCCCGCCGCGCTCCGCGATGGCGGGGCAGTCGATCAGGAACTATTCCCTGCGCAAGCGCTTCGCCGTGGAGCCCGTGATGGTCTTCAGCAAGGGAGAAAGCCTCCGGGACGATCTTTCCGATCATGTGGTCGAAGCCGGAGATACCATCATCGTGTACGGTCTGTGGGAAAAGATCGGGGACATGACGAAGGCGCAAGATTTCGTGGTCGCGACGCCCGTCAAAGCGGAACGGAAGGACCGGTCCAAATCCCTCGGCGCCGGTGCCTGCTTCCTTTTGGCTATCGCCCTTGCCTTCGCGGGCGCGCCGATCCCCATCGCGTTTCTG
>CAZLYF010000034.1:0-21216 GCA_964563725.1 uncultured Oscillospiraceae bacterium | reverse complement strand
TGATGTATTCTATCACAGTCTGCGCGGGAAGCGCAATAGCAGCCCGCGGCAGCGGTCCGACAGGTGACGCAAGGACAAGAGAAGCGGGAGGGAACCCATCCCGCGCGGGAGAAGATGCGGGTGTCACGGGATACTCAATGACCGGGGATGTTTGGCATCCAGGGGTCGCCGTCGCCACTGGCCATGACATTTTCAAGCGTAACCTTTGCGGCTTCCTCAGGCGACAGGATCTTTTGGTTTTTATGACGTTCGCTGATATCGGCGCGCGCTCCGCGGGTGCCGTGTTCGCCGCAGCGCGCTGTCACAGGACGGAAAGGTTCTTTCCAGTCCGAAAAACCCTGTGGGCTGACGCAGGCGTCCATTTCACAGTCAAGAAACAGCGCCGCCGCGTGTTCCCGCCACGGCCTTCCCAAATACGCGGCTCCGGGCGCGCATTCACCGCGCAGATGGCAATGATGGAACACAAAGCCAAACGGCGCTCCTTCCGGTGTATTCGCGGCCGTATACCAGCCTCCTCTCGCGTTGCACATCAGCGCGCAGTTTTCAAACCAGCAGCGGTAAGGGCCGAAAATAAAGTCGACGTCGCCCTGAATGAAGCAGTTTTCATAATACTGACGGCATTGAAAGGGCAGAGCGTCGGCCAGGCCCAGAACACCCTGGGGCACAATGTATGGCAAGGCATCCTTTGCCACGTTGGGCATGGTCGGGCCGCAGAACAAGGTATCCTGATGCGCGGCCAGCCGGCAGTTCCGGAAAACCTCACGGTCGCCCGCGGCATAGACCGCGAGCGCCTGGCCGACGGCCCTTCCGTCCCCCGCGTCATTGCGTATCGTCATGTTTTCGATCGTTGCGTTGTTGCCGGCGACCAGCAGCGTTGCGGTCAGAAAAGTCCCTCGTTCCGAGCCGTCAGGCAGCGATTGCGTCGCGTGATTGGAGAATACGAGGGATGTGGTCTCGGGGGAATCCCCTGTGATATGGACGTTGTCCCTGCTGATGATGACGCGTTCGCGGTATTCGCCCGCGCTTACAAGCAAGCGGATATTCTCGCTGCCGTTGCCCGGGATCGCGTCCACTGCCGCCTGGATGGAAGCAAAGTCACCCGATCCATCTTTTGAGACCCTGTATGAGGAAGCTTTCATGCCCGCGGCTGCGTGCGGCGCGTATCCGCTTGCGGTGCCGTCAAAATCCCGGGTCAGCGGATCCTGCGACCGGCTGCCCTTGACCGTCACGGCATTGCCCCTGAAGGCCAAAAGCATGTCGATGCCGCAAGGCGAATCGCCGATCAGATAGCTCCGGATCCTGAGCACGCCGGGCGCGATCCACCCTGCCGATGTCATGCATGGTTCCGCGCTGTCAGGAAACAACCCCATGGCTTGTTCTCCAAAGCCCAGCTCCAGCCGGAAACTCCCGTTTGGCTTATCCAATTCCAACGCGCCTTCCCGCAGCCTGACTGCGCGAAGGTTCATGGCGTTGGGCAGCATGCGGTATTCATCCGCCGTTTTGCAGGAGTACTCCCTGATATTCCTGACAGCGGGACAGGCGAGCCTGAGCAGCCTTTCTTCAAGATCGGCGGCGCAGGGCCTGGCATCCGGAGGCTCATCGCCGATCCCCGGCAGGAGGATGTCAAAGAACGCGTCGTAGATCTTCTGTACGCCGGCTTGATCCATCCGTGTGTCAGCCGTCGTACAGAGCAGGACGCTCTTTTCCGGCACGAAAACAGCGAGCTGCCCCCCCATGCCGTACATGGAATATCCGTTCCGGGTACGCCAGAATTGATACCCGTAACCAAACCTTTCTTCGGGGTTGGCTTGCAGGACGGTCTCTATTTGCCTGGCCGTCGCAGCCTTCAGATAGTCCGCGGGCAGGATACCGTCTCCCCCGCGCAGGATGAGCGCAGAGACTTTTGCCAGATCCCGCAGGGTCATACACAGGCCTGAGCCTCCCTGGCTCGCGCCGGACGGATCAGTCAGCCAACGCTTGGCATCGGCCGCGCCGATTTTATCGAAAACATTCCTCTGAAGAAACTCAATCAGCGGCATGCCCGTCATTCTCTCGGCCAGCAGCGCCAACACCTGCGACGCGGAGGAGTCATATGAAAACACGGTCCCCGGCTCATGGTCAGGTTCGGCGTGAAAGAATATCCGGGCCCAGTCACTGTCCAGATCAGACCGGTAAGTCGTTTTGCGATAACAGGTCGCCATCCGCAGCATATCGTGTATCGTCAGTTTTTTCAGTCTCTCCGGAACAACTGGCGGAAGCATATCCGGGAAATGGCTGACGATGCGATCGTCAAGGGAGATCCTCCCTCTGTCCAAAAGCATCCCAACGGCCAGCGAGGTCATGGATTTGCTGATGGAATACATGCGATGCGGCATGCTCGCCGTGAATGGTTTCCAGTATCCTTCGGCAATGGTCTCGCCCCGCCGCATGAGCAGAAAGCCATGCATGCAAAGCTCCTGCCTTTCCAGCCTGTCCAAAAAATCAATGATGGCCCGGGCGAAAATCCCATGAATGGCGACACCCATTTGGATACGCCCTTCTTTTACCTTGTTCTGTCAAGCAGCGGCCTGACGGGGGCGACGGCAACGTCGGCGCGTCCGTTCACGGAGGCGGTGAACGCGACGTAGCGCTCACCGCCAACCAATTGCGGGTGCGGGTCAAGGTGGTAAACGCTGGGCCGCTCGCGAGACGCAAGCGCGGGGTTATGGCTGACGATATAGAGGTTCTTCCCTGTTTTCATATCAAACAGCGCTACCTTGGACGATGTGCCCCGGAAGAAGACCTCGTTCTCATCATAGACCAGGAAACTTTCGTCCCTTGATGAAAACGCGTGCCACGCGCGGACCGGAGCCGCAACCTCGTGCTTTCCAGAGGAGAGGTCAAGACGCGCGACCGCGTTGTTCCCGCCTTCCAGCGTATACCGGCAGTAGTAGATCTTTCTGCCGTCCGCGGACCACCACTCATGCGTCGCGCGCTGGCCGTCAAGCGGCGGGTGCATCGTTTCCGCGCCGTCGCGGCGGACGGTCCAAAGGCGCATGAACTCCTCTTTCTCGTTGTAGCGGATGGGATGGAACCTGTTCTCCGTGCGATCGACGTAATGGTCTTCCGCCATCAGGACAAGATCCCTGTCCGCGGGATTGAACTGCGCGTGGTTCCGGCAGAAGTCCCACTCGCGCCAGAGACTGAACTCACCTGACGCAAGTTCCAGGCTGCCTGCCAGGAACTTGTCCCCGCTGCGCGCGTCAACGAAGATCTCTTTTTTGTCAGGGCTGTATGTCAAATGTGTGCCCAGCGAGGATGGAGGGCCATACTTGAGCAGGATACCGGGAACGTCGCATATCCTTTCCACTGGTTTCGCGGGATCAGGCGAGCGTCTGAAAAAGCCCTGATGCCCGCCGTAGAGGACATCGCCCGTTGCCAGATCCACCAGCGGGCCGCTGATGCGTTCTGTTTCCGGAAAATGCTGGACTTCGTCCAACTCCAGATCGATCACGCCGAGCGTCGTATACATGGCAGGCGGGAAGGAACAGTAGAACCAGAGATATCGGCAGTCGTCAGTCATGGATGGGTTCACAAAATAAAAGGACTGCTGCTGCGCAGCAACGTGCGTCAAAAGCACATAATATTCCGCGTCAGTGACGGGATCGCGCCGCTTTTCAAAGTGCCGGGACGATTCAATGGTCCTCAATGATTTCACCGCTTTCGTGATACTTCCATGACTTGTTTCCCTTCGCCGCTGTTTGTTCCATCACCGGCGGACAGAGGTTTCCCTCTGCCATCCACCTCCTTGCGCCCGATGGCAGAGTCATGATGCGCCCACTATGTTCCAAAGCGCTGGATCAGGCCAGCCGAAGCGTCCCCCGCGTGATGAGCCTGCCATTCCTGCGGCTAAACAGCATCATATTGTCCGGAGCAAAGTCGAATCGCACTTTCTGTCCGATCTTGTACAGCACACCGCCAAATACAACGGCTGTCAGCAGATAATCGCCTGTCTTGATGCGCACCGTAGTTTCCATACCGGTGGGCATGGCGCTGAACACCTCGCCTTCCATGGTTCCGGCGTCTGTTATGTGGATAAACTCCGGACGCACGCCCAGGACGAAATCCGCGTCCGTGTCAGGCGACTGGGCGCTTGTTTCCGGTTCGCTGTCTGCGCGCGCGATGCGATACTTGAAAGAGGAGTCCTTGTTGGATTTTTCAACGTGCTTCTTGTCTTTTTGCGAGGCCCTCTCCAGCTCCCTGCCCCGCTGGCCGATCTCTTCCTCGCGCCGCTGCCATGAGGGAATATCCATCGGCTCCTGCGGGGCGAAGAGGACTTTGATGCTGTCAAAGACGGTAAGCGCAGTTTGGTCTCCGGAGTCCGGCAAACGCCTCGCCTCAATGAAATTGATCGCCGGATTGCCGACAAAGTCAGCGACGAACAGGTTCGTTGGCCTGTTGTACACAGTCAGCGGCTGGTCATATTGCTGCAGCACGCCGTTATCGATCAGGCAGATTTTTGTAGCCAGCGTCATCGCCTCCAGCTGGTCATGGGTGACATAGATAAAAGTGCTCCCCGTCTGCAGATGCAGGCGCTGCAGCTCAGAACGCATCTCCAGGCGGAGCTTCGCGTCCAGGTTGGAAAGCGGCTCATCCATAAACAATACGCCCGGCCCCGGCGCCAAAGTGCGGGCGATGGCGACACGCTGCTGCTGACCGCCTGACAACTCGCTTGGGTACCTGTCCAGATACATACCTATTTTAACGACGCGAGATACCCGGCGTACAATGAGGTCGATCTCCTCCCTGTTCAATTTTCTGACCGAGGTTTGCACTTCGCCCGCCTTTGTCAGCTGAAATTCATCATCAAGCTCCAGCCCTGCGTTCGTCCGCTGCATGCGGATGTCCGCCAGTCGCTTGTTATATGTCTCCCGGATCCCCGCCGCCTTTTGCTGCGGATCACCTGCTTCCTGCAGCGAATAACCCAGCAAGTCTTTGGCAGCGTCGCCCGTGATCTCAAAACGATCAGCAAGGCGCTGTACTGCTTTTTCGGAGTCCAATTGCCCCTTTTTGTCAGTGCACTCCCGAATGGTCCGGACAACTTCTTCGGGATATTCCAATATTTGGGACATGCGGGCTGCCAGGCGCGCCGGATAATCAATGGTTGGCATTTCCTCCTTGATGTTGGACAAACCAAAGGAGATGTTTTGATAGACGGTCATGTTTGGCCAAAGCGCGTAGTTTTGGAACAAAAACCCGACACGGCGTTCATTGGCGGGGACATTGATGCCCAGCTCGCTGTCAAACACAGGGACGCCGTTAATGGTGATCCGGCCGCTGGTGGGCGATTCCAAACCGGCTATCATGCGCAGCGTAGTGGTTTTCCCGCAGCCCGATGGGCCAAGCAGCGTGACAAACGCGTTATCGCTGATCACCAGATTCAAGTTGTCCACAGCGTAATAGGCGCCCCATCGTTTTGTCACATTCGTCAATACGATTTCTGCCATCTCATGCCCCTCCAATCCCTTTATCCAAGCTGGCGCCGGTCAGCTTGTTGACAGCCGCGTTGCACATGAGAATAAAAATGATCAGTATCAGGTTGATGCCGCTTGAAAACGCGTATAAACCCATCTCATCAAAGTAGTCCAGCATCGTTGTGATGATTTTCGTCTGAGAGCATAGCAGCATGAAAAGCGTCAGTTCCCTGAGACTGGTCATGAACGGCAGCAGATAACCGCTGATAATGGACGTTTTCTGGATGGGTATGATGATGCGCAGCATGCGCTTGTGCCAGGGGATGTTCTGGATGATTGCCGCTTCCTCGATTTCGCCGCTCAGCTGCATCATGGAGTTGAGCGCGCTTCGGCTCGCAAAGGGAATATACTTGACCGTGCCCGCTAAAATGAGCAGCGTGAAGGTGTTGTAGATGCCAAGCGATGAACCGAATACAAAGAACGCAACACCCACGGCCAGGGAAGGCATCAAGTAGGGCAGAAACGCCATGGCGTTGACATAGCCGGGCCATTTGCCGCGCCTGTTTTTGCTGACGCCGTAACCCACCAGCGTGCCGATGGTGCCCGAAAGCAGCGAGCAACTGACAGCGACGATGACCGTCCCCATGAACGCGTTCCAAAGCTCCCGGTTGTACAGGATGCCCATCTGGCCATACAATCCGCTTTCGGTGATGTTTTCAGACGTGGCCCACCATTTGATCGTGAGCTGGCTGAAATCCCAGGAAGTCAGAAAGCTGTAATCCCCGGGATTGGGCAGGAAGGTTTCAATGGCAAAGATGATGATGGGCAAAATACCCGTCGCAAGGGTCAGCACGAAGAATACTGCTGCTATGACATGCTTTCCCGCTTTACCCAGGTTGATCAGGCTCGTTTGGCCTGACTTGCCGGTGACTGTGGTGTAGCTCTTCCTGCCGCTGGTCGTCCGCTGGTTGACCAGCATAATCACGACTCCAAGCACCATCATGATGACAGCCAGGATGCTCGCCTGCCCGATGCGGTTCTGGCCCATACTGATATATTTGGTGCTCAGCGTGACAAGGTTCATATAGTGAGGCACAGGGTAGGAGCCCATCGCGCTGCTGAAAACAAGCAGTATGGTGCTAAGGACTGCCGGCTTGACCATGGGCAGCGTCACGCGCATAAAGGTCTTCCAGCGGGGGGTATTGAGGATGGTGGCCGCTTCCTCCAGATTGGCGTCCATGTTACGGAAGATCCCGCCGATGAGAATGTAGGCAAAAGGCGCGTAATGCAGCGCCAGCACAACGGCTGCCGGGAACATTCCCTCACACCACCATATCGGCATTTGAACGTTGAAGGTGGCGGCCAGCAAGCCATTTGAGGTGCCGGTCACCGCGCGGCTGCTGAAAAGATGCTGCCACACGACAGCCAGCGTCCATTGGGGCATGATGTAGGGAAAGATGAAGATGGAACTGAGGTATTTCTTAAATTTCAGATTTGTCCGTGTCACCAGGTAGGCAAACATCCCGCCATACGCGATGGAACCGATACAGGCAAAGGCAGCCAGCATGATGGAGTTCAGCAGCGGTGTCCACAGGTTGACGCGGCTCAAACGCCCCGTAAACAGATCGATCCAGTTGTAGAGGGAATATCCGGACCTTAGGCCTGTATAGTGCGCATCCACCGACCCTGGGTGGATGGCGATTGTGTCAAGCGCGATGGATACGAGGGGCGCGACGGTGGTTACAGTCAATATGATGCCCAGTATCAGCAGCAACGCATTGTGCGGTTTGCCAAAATATGACAGAAACCTGTTCAGGGCGATCCTGACTGGCCCGGGTTTTCCACGCGATCTTTCCATGCGCCCCCCTTTTGCCCCGTGCGCAGCACGTCCGGCATCCCTGATTGGCCGGCTATCACTGGATGGTATGGTTTGACTGAAGTCTCCGCGCTGCTTCATAAAGCAGCGCGGAGGCCTTGTTCATCGCAGCCCGCAGCTTATGCGGGCCGCGGTGCCTTTATCGGCTGCCAATGATCATGTCGATCCAGTCACCCAGGTCAAAGGACACCTGAGCCGCGTACTTGGGATCCTCAACCACCAGCTGGCCGCCGTCAGTGGAGATCCACCAATCGTAGCCGCGGTCGTTCTTGGCGTCAAACATGTTGATGCCCTCCACATAACCATCCTTGGAATGGTCCTGATTGACCGCGGGGTTGGCGCTGTAGCCGCCGATATCCTTGCCCCAGGCCGCAAAGCCATCCTTGGCTGTCGTCATGTAGGAGATGAAGGCGCACGCGGTCCAGGGCAGAGGGGATGTCTTGACAACCTGCAGGTAATGCTTGTATGCATAGCCGCCGATACCAACATAGTCTTCCTGGTAGGCGGCCACAGTGATGTTCTTGACGGAGGATTCGGTAGACTCCTCTACAGATCGCAGTTTAGAGTAAACCAGCAATCCGGCCTGGCCTGCCGCGGATTTGGTGACCAACGTATTGCAGATAGGGCCGTCATCGGTCTGTTCGTTGTACTGCGAGCACCACAGCTTGATCCAGGCCAGGGCGTACTTGGCGTTTTCCGCTTCAAGGCCCAGGGTCTCCGCGTCGGGCGCAACCTCATCGACCACTGCCGTGAAATAGGCCTGCTCTTCCGCGCTGAGCGCGTCAAAGGCGGCTTTCAGGTAGTCGGCATATGTTTCATGGGTGAGCATGTATAGGAAGTTTTTGCCAACCAACTCGGAATTGACGCCCATAAAGAGCGGATTGACGCCCTGGGCTACAAAATGCCAGACATTTTTGAAGCTTGTCTCAACCGTGTTGTTGAACATGAACACCTTGTTGAGCGTCTGCAGGGTAAGCGGGTATCCGTTGGCCTCAACGTTGACGCCCTCGGATTCGCGCCACTCTTTGGGGATAAAGTTGAGCAGGTTGCCAGTGTCCAGCATCTTGCTCTGGATCTGGTTGCCATCCTGGATCAGGGTCATGGCGTAGACATGTTTGGAACTCTTGATGTCAGCGTTGAGGGTGGTGAATATGGAGTTGCTCTTGGGCTGGGACCACTCGATGATCCCTGAATAGGATGGGTCGATGCCTTGCAGCATGGCCACAAAGCTGGCGCCTGCCGTCTTGCCGCGGCTCGAGTTGCCGATGCCGTACAGGACTTTGCCGTTTGATTCCTCGATGGCTTTACGATAAAGCTCATCGTTGGTCATTTGCTCAGCCTGAGCAATGACTTCCTCGACGCTCTGGTCCTGCGCCAGCGCCGAGCCTGCAAGGGACAGCAGCATCATAAGCGCGATGATCACGGATAACAGTCTTTTCATTTTCTCTTCCTCCCTGTTTTGTGCCTGGTTTATGCCGTCATTGTACTTGTGGGGAGAACAGCTGTCAAACGATTTGGAAAGATAATGACCGCATGTTCCCGGGCAGTTGAAACTGCTCCTGCCGGCTATAAGCCAATTTGACCAATTTCTGCGGAACTTGGGTGAAATATCGCTGACGGGACAAGAAATGCCGGAGCGCGGGAATTGATTCATGGGTAGGGGTCAGGATAGTTTTCTTCCCCAACGGTCAGTGAAGGAACCGGTGAGTATAAAGATCAAATCAAGCAACGATCCGATACCAAACAATCCAAAGGTAAGAAAGTACAGAATGCCTGCACCGATTTTGCCTACATAGAACTTGTGGAAGCCCAAACCACCAAAAAATAGGCAGAGAAAAAAGGCGACCCATTTGCTTTTGACGGATAATTCCGGACGGGTTCCAGCGGGTTGGAATCGAGAGTCGCTTTGAACCACATTATAAATGATGGTTTGAGGCTGCTGGTATGGGGGTTGCTGCACAGGTTGCTGATATTGTGGCTTGACCGGCTGATAAGCGCCGCAATACTGGCATCTGTTTACATCTTCATAAATGTTCGCGCCACAATTGATGCATTTCATACAGCGACCTCCTCGATTATCCGAAACATTCTAACATGATCTGTATTTATTGACAAGTGGTCCTGCGGCTTTCCTTGCATATACATCGCCACACGGGTGTTTGCTCCGACAGAGGTTTCGTCCCGAAGGACCATAATATAATGTGAAATACGCCGCAGCGGAGTTATGTTGAATATTACACAAATAACCCCCCGCAAGCCTCGGCGTATTTCACGGCGCCAGCCATTTCACAGGCTTGGCTGTTTCACCGATCCCGAAGGGGAGTGATTCCATTGAAAAACCCCCCGTCGCGGCGCGACAGGGGGTTTTCTGGTCGAGGTGCCGGGATTCGAACCCGGGGCCTTTTGGTCCCGAACCAAACGCGCTACCAAGCTGCGCTACACCTCGATGGAGCCAATAAAGGGACTCGAACCCTTGACCTGCGGTTTACGAAACCGCTGCTCTACCAGCTGAGCTATATTGGCAGGCTGGTCAAACCAGCGCAAGACACTATAGCACAGGGCACAGCGCCCGTCAAACGGATTCCGGGGCTTTCAGCACGGAGGGAGGGCAGGGGAACGTGAGGGGAACGATCGGGAAGCGCCCTGGGAGTGCCCGCGCCGCTACAGCCGCAGGAGCTCCGGCTCGACGAGCCCGCCTTCCCGGATCCTGAGCATCGCGTACTCCCCCCTGCAGAGGGCGCCGGGGTTCACAAGCAGGATCCCGCCCGACCAGTTCGCCTCCTGCCGGTGGGTGTGGCCGTACACCGCCACGCCCGCGCCTGTTTCCCCGGCCCGCGCGGCCAGCCAGGCCGTGGAGCTCTTGACGTGGTACCCGTTCCCGTGCGCGATCAGGAAGCGGACGCCGCCCAGGGTCTCCGTCCGCTCGGCGGGAACGCCGGGGACCGCGTCGCCGTCCCAGTTGCCCCGGACAGGAAGGAACAGCGCGCAGAAGCCTTTCCAGGGCAGGACATCCTCCAGGCCGTCGCCCGCGAAGACCAGCGCGTCGGGCTTTCCGCCGCGATCCGCGCGCTGCAGCGCCCTGCGCACCAGATCGCCGCTGCCGTGGGAATCGCTCAGCGCCAGGATGGTCACCCGATCGCCTCCAGCAGTTTTTCGACAGCCCGCGAACGGTGGCTGACTTCGTTCTTCTCCTCCTCGCCCATTTCGGCGAAGGTCTTCCCGCTCCCGTGCTCAAACAGCGGGTCGTAGCCGAAGCCCTCCCCGCCCCGCGGCTCAAAGGCGATGCGTCCCGGGCACTCGCCCCTGAAGATCCTCGTGGGCGCAAACGGCGAGGCCAAGGCCAGCACGCAGACGAACCGGGCCGTCCGCGGGGCCGGGACCTCACTGAGCTTCCCCAACAGAAGAAGGTTGTTCTGGGCGTCGTCCGCGCCTTCCCCGGCGTACCTGGCGCTGCGGACGCCGGGCTCGCCCCCCAGCGCGTCCACTTGAAGCCCGCTGTCGTCCGCCAGGGTCAGATATCCCGCCGCGTCGCGGACCCGTTCCGCCTTGAGGACGGCGTTGCCCTCGAAGCTGTCAGCCGTTTCCGCGACCTCTCCCTCAAAGCCCGCTTCTCTCATGCCGATCACGCGGTACCTGTCGCCGAGCAGCTCCCTAAACTCCCTGAGCTTGTTCGGGTTGCCGGTGGCGACCACCAGCGTCCGCTTCCCGCCGATCACGTACGCCTTCTCCCCCAGCGCTTCCCGCTGGGCCTGCATCAGCCGCCTCGCGCCTCCCGCCATCAGGGAGAGCAGGATGTCGTGCTCCCGGCGGCTGAAGGGGCGGCCTTCCCCGGTGCCCTGCAGCTCGATAAAGTCCTCCCGGTCGCCAAGCACAGCGTTCATATCCGTTTCGGCGGCGCTGTCTTCAACGCGGCACAGGTCCAGGCAGGGCACGCCGCCGACGATCCCCGCGCTCACCGCCGCCACCTGGCGGACGATCGGGGATTCCCTGAGCCTTCCCTCCCGGATCAGCCTGTCCACGGCAAGGCAGAGCGCCACGAAGCCGCCGGTCACGGAGGCCGTGCGCGTGCCTCCGTCCGCCTCGAGCACGTCGCAGTCGATGGTGACCGTTCGTTCGCCCAGGCGCTCACGGTCCAGCGCCTGGCGGAGGGAGCGGCCGATCAGGCGGCTGATCTCCACCCCGCGGCCGTCCTTTTTGATCCCGTCCCGCGCTTTGCGCGTCCCGGTGGACGCGGGCAGCATGGCGTATTCCGCCGTGAGCCAGCCGCAGCCCGCGCCCCGCAGGAAGGGCGGGACGCCGTCCTCCACCGAGGCGGTGCAGATGACCCGCGTGCCGCCGCAGGAGATCAGGCAGCTGCCCGCCGCCGTGCCGACGAAATCGGTTTGGATGCAAACCGGGCGGAGCTCGTCTTCGCCCCTGCCGTCTGTGCGCCCCATGCTTCTCTCCTCAAAATGAAAAGCGCCCAAAAGAGTCCGTCTTTCCGGCGCTTGGCGCTCAAACCGGGAAGGCCCGGACGCCCTCAGGCGAGGACCTGCGCGTCGTTCTCCACGGTGACCGTCTCAACGTTGCGGATGCCCCAGCGCGCGATGACCATGGGCACGTCCTGTTCCCCGACGGCCAGGATCACGCTGTCTTCCCGGATGCCCTTGATGGTGCCGTAGATACCCCCGATGGTGCAGATGCGGTCCCCCACCTTGAGGTTGCTGAGCATGTCCTTGACCTTCTTGTCCTTCTTGCGCTGGGGACGGATCAGGAGAAAATAGAACACCACGACGATGAGCGCCATCGGCAGGAGCATCTGGATCATGGCGGCCGCGGAGTTGGGTTCCGCCGCCCCCTCAGCCGCGGCGGCGCCTTCCGTCGCAGCATCAGCAAATGCGGTGGAGATATTGAAGAGCCAGTCAAACATGCTTGAATCCATCCTTTCAGTCATTGGCCGAAGCCAAGCGTATTATAGCAGGGGCGTCCCCCCCGCGCAAGGGTGGCGGAAAGCCCCCGTGCCGGGCCGATGGGGGGCCGGGACGCGGGACCACGGCGCGGCCGCAGGCTGTCCCGCTTGACGCCGGAGGGTCCCGCGTTTACCATGAAGGCGTCCTTCACCCCGGGGCAGCGTCTCCGGCGGCCTCTCAACCGACGCTTCCAAGCTTCGCGGGCTCCCGTCCGGGCGCCGCCGGCCGGTGGCGTGCCGCAGCCGACCGGGCAGACGGACGGCGGGACCGCGGGGCAGGCGGTCCTTCCGCCCGAAGGGAAAGGGCAAAGAAAGGAGAAAGGATGCCGCAGAAAAAGCCGGTCCGCCTTGGGCTCGCGTTCGCGACGGGCCGCAAGAGTTTCAGAAAGATCCTCAACTCCTACGCGCATAGCTGGCTCGAGACCGGCGTGCCGGACGGGAGCGACCCGGTCAGCCTGCGCCTGTTTGTCGCCTACGACACCGAATACAGCCATACGAAATCGACGGATTACACGAACCTGCCGCAGGAAGTCGTCGACATCTTCGACGGGATCAGCTTTTTTGGCATCAAGAGCGCGTTCAGCAGCCTGGACCGCTACCTGCGCGATGGGACGATCACCGAAAAGGAGGGTCAGCTCCTCTTTGGCGGCGGCTACGCCGGCAAGCGCAATATCCTCCTGTTCGCGGCCATCGACAGCGGGACTGACTATCTGCTGTTCCTCGACGACGACGAGTACCCCGTCGCGGTCACCAACCGGAAGGGAAGCTGCCTGTGGAGCGGGCAGCCGGTCATGCTGGAGCATCTTACGCACATCCCCGGGGCGGACATCACCCACGGGCACCACTGCGGCTACATCTCACCCATCCCGCAGATACGCTTCAACGAGGTCCTGAACGAAGAGGCTTTCCGCCTGTTCATCGAAGCCATCAGCAACGACATCGTCAACTGGGACACGATCCGCGCCCTGATGAAAAACGGGGGCGTCACCTACGCCGACACCGAGGTGCTCACCGCGAAGGCCGCCCGCCCCGTGGAGGAGATCGGTGGCTGCAAGTTCATCTCCGGCTCCAACCTGTGCCTGAACCTCCGGGATCCGCTGCGCAGCCTTCCCTTCTACAACCCGCCCGGCGCACGGGGCGAGGACAGCTTCCTGAGCACGCTGCTCCATGACAGGGCAGTGCTGAAGGTCCCCTGCTACGCCTTCCATGACGGCTTCGCGACCTACAACCACCTGCTGGACGGGGTCCTCCCCATCCGCCTCAAGGCCGTCACCGCGGCGTCGCCCGCCATCGTCAGCCGCTTCCACCGCGCCTGCGTGGGCTGGGTGCGCTACAAGCCCCTGCTGGTGTACCTGACGGACAGGGCGCATTTCGAGAGCCGGATGGCGGACGCGCGGGACAAGCTGCGCGCCGTCCTCCCCAGCATCTGCGGGTACTTCGGCACCTCTTCCTTCATGGACGTCGCGGAAGAGCTGGAAAAATACGCGAAGAACGCGCCGCGGCACGCCCGGCAGTTCGCAGTCGCCCAGGCCGCCTGGGCCAGGCTGGTGGGCGCGGCCGGGAAACGCCCGGTCGCGGAATAAAACCCTCCTCAGGCCCCCCGGCCGAAGATCGACCCGTGAGCGTGAAAGTCGAACAGCAGCCCGATGAAGCTCCTGTGGTAGGGGACGAAGTCCCCGGCCGCGGCCAGGCGGAGGATCTCCTCTCTGGACGCCCACCGGGCCCCGAGCACTTCCTCCGCCTGCAGGCGCAGGCTGCCGATCTCCGCGTTCGCCGAGGCCAGGAAGAAATCGTCGAAGCCCGTCTCAAAGGCGACCGTCAGGACCGGCCTAAGGCCCTTCAGGCTGACCCGCAGGCCGAGCTCCTCCAGCGCCTCCCGCTCGGCCGCCTGCGCGCCGGACTCGCCCGCCAGGGCGGCGCCTCCGGCCGTGAGGTCCCACAGCCCGGGCCAGATGGGCTTTGCCGTGTGCCGCCGCTGGATCAGCATCCGTCCCGCCGTGTCAAAGGCGCAGACATGCACGACCAGGTGGAAAGCGCCCTCTTCGGGGAGCGACCCCCTGGCCATCGTCCTGCCCGTCGCCTTCCTGTCCCAGTCATAGACGTCCCATCGTTCCATATCCCCTCCTCATGCCTTCTTCAGGAGCACAGCGTTTTCCACATGACGCGACATGATAGCAATTCTCCATTCTTATTCTTTAACCTTCTTCATAGCAGCTTTCTCGGCATCTTTTATGCTTTTCAAGTACACCTCTTCAACCGAGGATAAAGTGCTTTTCTGATATTTGCGATACTCTGCTTCTGCTTTCTCCAAAGCTTTCTCGTGGCTGATCGTACCAGCTCCATACAAAAGCTTTCTGCTGCTAGATAAGAGAACAGAATCAAGTTGTTTTACATGGTCACTCATATACATAGGTTTGTGTTCAATGGCGTTAATTTCTGCAATATCAAAATAACCAGACACAAGGTTATTTAGAACTTTGAGTTCGTCTTCTTTAAGATAGTTCTTTGCAATCCCTATGTCTTTCAGTGCAGGGAGCTCTCCGGAAAAAGAAGTAAGCCCCATAAACATTTTTTCTGCGTCCGCACGTTCAAAAACTACTTCTGCTGCCGTATGTCCATGTGCCGCATAGTGCAGCTTATTTTGCACAATATTAAAGAATTGCATTGATTCCTCACTGCGCGGATTATAGTCTACACTCGTTGCATAAAGATCAAGCACCTGACGATACAGCACCTTCTCAGAAGAACGAATGTCGCGGATGCGGTCAAGAAGCTCTCTCCAGTAGTTGTCCCCGCCATTATCTTTTAGACGCTCATCATCCATTACAAATCCTTTTTTGATGTATTCCCTCAAAACAGAATTTGCCCAAATACGGAACTGCGTACCACGAATGGATTTCACGCGATAGCCCACGGAAATAATGACGTCCAAATGATAATAATCAACCTGATATGTTTTTCCATCGGAAGCAGTTGTTGCAAAATTTGCAACAACTGAGCTGATGCTCAATTCTCCCTCAGAAAAAATATTTTTAATGTGTCTCGAAATCGTAGATTTATCTCTCTGAAACAGTTCAGACATTTGATCAAGGGACAGCCACACTGTCTCATCCTGCAAATTAACATTTATCTTCGTCAAACCATCTTTGGTTTGATATATTATGATTTCTCCTCTGTAATCCATTGTATTCTCCTTCTCGTATCTGACAGTCATCTTGTCCATTCAGCCTAAGGTCGAGCCATTGAAACGACCGTCTCCACATGCTCCGTGTGCGGAAACATGTCCACGGGCCGGACCTTCAGGACGCGGTAGCCGTCCTGCTCAAGGCGGCGCACGTCCCTCGCCTGGGTCAGGACATCGCAGGAGATGTACACGATCCCTTCCGGCGCCCGCCGGCACAGTGCCTCGAGGAACTCCGGGCTGCAGCCCGCGCGCGGCGGGTCGAGAAACACGGCGTCCGCCGGCCCCTCCATGCGGCGCAGCGCAAGGCCCGCATCCCCCAGGAGGAAACGGATGTTGCCGACGCCGTTCCTGTCGGCGTTGATCCGCGCGTCCTTGAGCGCCTCCGCGTTTGACTCGATGCCCGTCGCTTCCTTTGCGCCGCCGGCCGCGAGGATCCCGATGGCGCCGATGCCGCAGTAGGCGTCGATGACGCTTTCCCGGCCTGTCAGCGCCGCCATGCCGACAGCCAGGCGGTACAGCCGTTCCGCCTGGGCGCTGTTCACCTGGTAGAAGGAGCGGGACGACAGGCGGAAGACCCTGCCGCAGAGCCCGTCCTCGATATGCCCCGGCCCCAGCAGCGCCCGTTCCCTGAAGCCCAGGACCGCGCTGGTGCGGCGGGGATTGACGTTGTGCACGACGGAAACGACGTCCGGGCAGGCGTCGGCGATGTCCAGCGCGATGTCCCGCGCGCGGGGGAGGCCCGGCGCGGCCGTGACGAGGGTCACCAGCGCCTGTCCCGTGCGGCGGGCGCGGCGGACCAGCAGATGGCGCAAAAGCCCCGTGCCCCTGTCCTCGTCGAAGGCCTGCGCCCCGTGCCGGTTCAGGACCTCGCGGACGGCGCGGACGATCGCGTCCGCGCGCTCATCGTGCAGAAGGCAGCTGTCCACTGGCAGCACGCGGTGGCTGCCTTCCCCGTACAGCCCCGACACCAGGCCCCCGTTCCCCTGCGCGAAGGTGGAGATCACCTTGTTGCGGTAATGGAAAGGCTGCTTCATGCCAAGGATGGGCAGCGCGCCCGGAAAGAACGCGGCGACGCGGGCCTGCTTGCGCGCGAGCTGTTCCGGGTAGGGCAGCCCCAAGAGCGGGCAGCCGCCGCAGCCCCGGGCACGGAGGGGGCAGTCCGGTCCGCGCGCGTTCACGCGCGTCCCCTGCCGCCCTTTTTGGAGGGGGACGGCGCCTGTTCGCGGCGGCCCCCCCGCGTCGGGCGAACGCGCGCTGCGCCGGCCCTGCCGGGGGCGTCCCGCCCTTGCGTTCGATGGGGACCGACGGGGGGCCGGAGGCCCTCCGGCGGCGCCAGCGCCTTTTTCCCGAATCCGATGAGGTCTTCCCGCCCGCAGAGCCTCAGCGCCTCGCGCACCAGGCGATGGTTCTGGGGCTTTTTCCACTGCAGCAGCGCGCGCTGCATCGCCTTCTCGCGGTCCGTGAGGGGCACGTACACCGGCTCCATGCTGCGCGGGTCAAGGCCGGTATGGTACATGCAGGTGCTCAGCGTGCCGGGGGTGGGATAGAAGTCCTGCACCTGTTCGGGCTGGCGCCCCGTGTCCCTCAGGTATTCCGCCAGCCGCACCGCGTCCTCAAGGCGGCTCCCCGGATGGCTGCTGATCAGGTAGGGCACCAGGTACTGCTCCTTGCCAAGGCTCCGGTTGACCTGCTCAAAGCGTTTCGCGAAGGCCTCGTACACTTCAAAGCGGGGTTTCCCCATCAGGTCGAGCACCGCGGGGGAGACATGCTCGGGGGCCACCTTCAGCTGGCCGCTGACGTGGTGCAGGCACAGTTCGTGCATGAAGCTCGGATCACGGTCCGCCATGAGGTAGTCGTAGCGGAGGCCCGAGCGGATAAAGACCTTCTTTACCCCGGGCAGCGCCCGCATGCCGCGCAGGATCTTCAGCAGCCCGCTGTGATCGACCTTCAGGCGCCTGCAGGGCGCGGGATGGAGGCACTGCCTGCCGCGGCAGGCGCCTTCCCTGAGCTGCCGGTCGCAGGCGGGCTCGCGGAAATTGGCGGTGGGCCCCCCCACGTCGTGGATATAGCCCTTGAAGCCGGGCATCCGGGTGATGAGCCGCGCTTCCTCCAGCAGCGACGCTTCGCTCCTGGACTGGACGATGCGCCCCTGATGGAAGGTGAGCGCGCAGAAGCTGCAGCCCCCGAAGCAGCCGCGCACGGCGCTGATGGAAAACTGCACCTCCTCCATCGCGGGGACGCCGCCGCGCGCGTCGTACGCGGGATGCGCCCGCCGCTCAAAGGGCAGGGCGTACACGCGGTCCATCTCCTCCCGGGTCAGGGGCATCGCGGGCGGCGTCTGCACCAGGAAGCGCCCGGGGGCCTGCTCCTGGCAGAGGGTCCTGCCGCGGATGGGGTCCTGCTCCTCATACTCGGTCATGAAGGCGCGGGCGTAGGCCTCCCGGTCTCCGGCGACCTCGTCGTGGGAGGGCAGCGGGACGGCGCCGTCCGGCGCCTCCCCGGCCATGTAGCAGATGCCGCGGATGCATGAAAGCTCCTCCCGCCTCATCCCGTCCCTCAGCCAGCGGGCGAGGGCGGGGGCGGTCTTTTCTCCCATGCCGTACATCAGCGCCGTCGCCCCCGCGTCCGTCAGCGCCGAGCGGCGGACCCGGTCGTCCCAGTAGTCGTAATGCGAGAAGCGCCTCAGCGACGCTTCGATGCCCCCGATGAGGATGGGCACGCCGCCGTAGGCCTGGCGGATGCGGTTGCAGTATACCGTGACCGCGCGGTCGGGGCGCAGCCCGGGCTCCCCGCCCGGCGCGTAGACGTCCTTGCGCCGGGGCCGCCTTGCCACCGTATGGTTGTTGACCATGCTGTCGATGCCGCCGGAAGAGACGAGAAAGCCCAGCCGCGGCCGGCCGAAGGCCTTGAACGCCTCCGGCGAGCGGAAATCCGGCAGGGGAAGCATCGCCACGCGGAAACCCTCGGCCTCCAGCACGCGCCCGATGATGGCGTGCCCGAAGGAGGGGTGGTCCGCGTAGGCCTCCCCCACCACGTACACGAAATCCGGCGCGTCCCAGCCGCGCGCGGCGCAGTCCTCCATGCTCAGGGGCAGAAACACCTGTACGGTCCCTCTCTTCCGCGGCGGCGGGGCGCCCGCCGTGCCTCAGCCGCCGGTCTCCCTGAGGAAGCGCGCCTGCACCTGCGCCTGCAGGGCGCCCAGCAGCTCCGGGGCCCGGCCGCCGACCGGCTTCCCGTCCACCCGTTCCACCCGCGCCGCGAGGTCGCCGGTGCTGGTGATGATCACCTCGTCGGCTTCCATCAGCTCGGCGAGGCTGTAGGGCTCTTCCCGGACGGGGACGCCGAGTGCAGCGCAGGCTGAAAGCAGGTGCCCGCGCTCGACGCCGCGCAGAATCCACCGGTCCGCGGGGGCCGTCTTCAGGACGCCCCCGCGCAGGATGTGGACGTTGCTGCGCGCGCACTCCGTCACCCTCCCCCCGCGGTGGAAGACGACCTCCTGGCAGCCCTGCTCCGCGGCTCTCTGGAAGGCCAGCACGTTGGGCAGGAGGTTGAGGGTCTTCACGTCGCAGCGGTGGTGGCGGAGGTCCTCCGCGGTGATCACGCTCAGCGGCAAGGAGGGGTCGGCGGGATGAAACGGCGTCACCGTCGCCAGCAGCGAAGGCTTCACCCCTTCCGGGGGAAAGGCATGGGTCCTTTGCGCGGCGCCTCGGGACAGCTGCCAGTAGACCAGCTGGCCGGGGTCGTCCACGCGGGAGGAGAGGTCCCTCAGCAGCGAAGCAAGCTCCTCCTTCGCCATCGGGACCCGGAGGCCGATCTCGCCCGCCCCGCGGAACAAACGGTCGATATGCTCATCAAGCGCGTAGATCACGCGGTTGCGGGCGCAGGCGGCGTCATAGACGCCGTCGCCGAAATACAGCGCCCTGTCCGTCATCGGGACGCTCATCTCACTGAGCGGCCCGATCCTGCCGTCATAGTAGCCAAGGTCTTTCATGCGCCGTTCCTTTCGTTTCCTGCCGCCGCCCGCGCGGCTGTGTCCGGCCTATACGCCAAGGAAGTCCCGCCAGCGGGGCAGGTCCCTCAGGCCCTGTTCGAAGCCGAGGCGATAGCTGCGGCTGAGCCTGTCAAAATCCGTCTCGCGGCTGGACACCGTCATGGTCTCGGGACAGGCCAGGAAAGCGCGGCCTTCCTTCTCCATCGCCTCGAGTTCTTCCAGGGCCCGGTTGTAGGCCGCGGGGCGCTTTTCAAGCGCGTCCGCGACGCAGGGGCAGCCCCGGTACCAGGCCCGCGCGGCCCGCGTGAAGCGGAAGGGGCGCAGCCTGAAGCCCCTCGGCCGCGTCAGGACCGCGAAGACGCGCCGGTACCCGTCCCTTTTCGCGATGTCCAGGGGAATCCCGCAGGCAAGGCCGCCGTCGAGGTACACGTGCCCGCCCATGGCCGTCGCCGGCATCAGGATGGGCAGCGACGAAGAGGCGCGGACGATCATCGCGAGGTCTTCGAGGCTGCGGATGTCCTCCCTGCCAAAGTAGACCGTTTCCCCGGTGTCGCGCCGGAAGGCGCCGACGCGCAGCCTGGCGGGATTCTTCATGAAGGTCTCGAAATCAAAAGGCAGCGCCGCCCCCGGAAAGGGCGTCTGCCCGTAGATGTAATCGGAGCGGAAATAGCCCTTGCCCCGGATGAGGGACTTGAGGCCGCCGAACGCGGGATCGAGCGTGAGGTGGACGAAGGAACGCTCCGCCCGCTCCCGGTCCCGGGAAAGGTAGTTGACCGCGTGGGAGCTGCCCGCGGAGACCCCCGCCGCGTAGTCGAAATACAGCCCGGCGCCAAGAAGCGCGTTGAGGAAGCCGGCGGTGCAGCTGGCCCGCATGCCGCCGCCCTCAAAGAGCAGCGCGGTATCAAAGATGTTGCTTTCGATGCGTTCCACCCGCCGGTCCCCAGCCGCGGCGCGGCCCTTAGTCAAACAGCACGTCCCAGCGGCCGTCCTCCGAAGCCCTGAAGCACATCAGGACCTGGTCGCGGCTGCACTTCGTCTCCGCCAGCGGGGGCAGGTCGTCGGGCGCGAAGTAGCCGATGCCGGTCGTTTCGCTGTTCGCCTTGAACTCGCCGCCCAGCAGGTCGCAGAGCACGAAGGCCTTGCAGATCGCGAAGGGGAACAGCGGGCAGTTGCGGCTGCGCCCGTCCAGGAGCGCGATCATGCGCCGCGGACAGACTTCCAGGCCCGCCTCCTCCCTGACTTCCTTGGCGGTATTGGAGGCCACCGTTTCCGTCACGTCCACCCAGCCTCCGGGCAGGGCCCACAGCCCTGTGTTCTCGTGGACCAGGAGGATCCGTCCCTCCTGAAACACGGCGGCGCGCGTGTCGATCTTCGGGGTCTGATAGCCGTTTTCCCCGCAGAAAAAGTTTCGGACGGTGCCAAGGGGAATCCCCGTCTTGAAGGCGAGCATTTCAGCGGCGATCTCCCTCAGGCGGGCGTAGCGTTCCAGGTCGAAGGCCCCCTGGGCGAAGGTGAGCCCGTTTTGCGCCAGGGCCTGGATCTCCATCGCCCAGTTCAGCCAGGGCTCGTTGAGCATGCTTTCCGTGACGGCGTCCCCCCCTGCGTATGGATGCGCGCCTATTGTAGCAGTTCGGCTCCCGCGGCGCCACAGGAGACGAAAAGCCGCCCCTCGGGGGGCGGGACGCGGACAGCGCCAGTCCGTCAGATAACACGGTGTAAAATTGTTGTAGGTAAAAGGAGGGAAAGGGACAAGCAACAACTCAA
>CAZLYF010000033.1:0-21937 GCA_964563725.1 uncultured Oscillospiraceae bacterium | reverse complement strand
GCCTGCCCGCCCCTTCCATTTTCGGCGCTGAAGAGATATAATCGGGATGGAGAAGACGAAAGGATGACAGGGTGAGGCAGACCGGCATATTTTGCGGGACCTTCGATCCCATCCACTTCGGCCATATCCACGTAGCGAAGGAGATGGCCGGGAGGGGCCGGCTGGACCGTTTGGTTTTCGTGCCGTCCCGGCCGCTCAAGGCGCGTCCCGCTGCGGACAAACGGCATCGGCTCAACATGATCTCCCTCGCCCTGGACGCCATGCCGAATGCCGAAGCGTTCGGGGAGGACGCCGGGTGCGACGGCCCGTTCTGGGCGAGGACGATGCTTGCCCTGAGCGAGCGCCGCCCCGGGGAGGACCTGGCATGCATCCTTGGGGCCGACCGTCTGGCCGGCCTTTTGCACAGCGGGGAAGTCCGCGCGGTCGCGGCCGTCTGCAGGATCCTTGTCTATCCGAGGGCCGGGTTTGACGCGGAACAGATCGCGGCAGGCGCGGGGGCGCTTGGGGCCGCTGTCGAGGTCCTGCCCGTGCCGCCGTCTGATATCAGTTCAAGCCTCGTCAGGTCTGTGATCGGCGGGTTTGGCGACGCTTTGGACATGATCCCCCAGCCGGTTTCGGAGTATATTGCCCTCAACGGGCTGTACAAGCCCGCCTTCGACCAGCGGGTCCGGAGCGCCCTGAGCGAAAAGAGGTATCTGCATACGCTGGGAACGCGCGATACGGCAGTCAGGCTTGCCGGACGCTTCGGCGCGTCCATGCAGAAGGCCGCGGTCGCAGGCCTCCTGCACGACTGCGCAAAATGCATGAAGCTGCGCCAACTGCAGGCCATCGCAAAGAAGTACCGGCTTACGGACGACAGGAACGTCCTTGGGAGCAACGCGCTGCTTCACGGGATCGTCGGAGCGCAGGTCGCAAAAGTCCGATACGGCATCGACGACGAGGAGATCCTCAATGCCATCCGCTACCACACGACCGGCCGCCCGGGCATGTCCAGGCTTGAGCTGTGCGTCTATGTGGCGGATGCGATCGAACCGTCCAGACGCGACTACCCGGGCCTGGAAGCCATCCGGGCGCTTTCGCTCAGGGACCTTCGGGCCGCCGCGCTTTCCTCAATGCTCCGTACGCGCGAGTACGTGCTCCGCTCCGGGAAGGAATACTTCGCGGACACGCTCGCCGCGATCAACGATCTGTCAGGCTGAAATACAAGGAGGGCTTGAAATGCAGGAACAAAAGCTGGCCAATGAAATCGCGGAGCTGCTGCACGGGAAAAAGGCCACGGACATCGTCGCGCTCAGGGTTTCGCACCTGACGGTGCTCACCGATTACCTGGTCATCGCCACCGGCGCCAACGTCATACAGGTGCGCGCCATCGCCTCAGCGCTGGAAAACGCCCTTGCGCAGGACGGCGTTTGGCCGCGGCGCAGGGAAGGCTACAACGAAGGCCGCTGGATCGTGATGGATTACTCGTCCGTCATCGTGCATATCTTCCATCCTGAAGACCGCGCCTACTACAATCTCGAGCGCCTGTGGCAGGATGGCCAGAACCGCCTGCCGCTGCCCTTTGCCGATGACGCGGACCAGCTGATGCGACAGGCATGAACGTGCAGATCTACTACTGGAGAAAAAACTTCGGGACGCAGAAGGCGGAACGGTTTTTCAAGGAGCGCCGCATCCCCTGCCAGATGGTCGACATGGGCCGGCACAAACCCGGCCCGAAAGAGCTTGCCGTGTTTGCCGGGAAAGCAGGGGCGCGCAGCCTGCTTGACACAGGGAACGCCCTGGTCAGATCCCACCCGGTCGCATACACGGATGATCCTGACCGCATCCTTGCGTACCTTGAAGACCGTCCGGACTTTTTGAAGACGCCCATCATCCGCGACGGCAGGAGGGTCATCGTCGGCTACGACGAAGAGCAACTCCTGGCCTGGCTGCTCTCCTGATCCCTTCGCGCGCGGGCGGCTCATGGGGGGGCCGGGGGTTTCCTTTACATTCCGGAGGTCTTTGGGTATAATGTCGCCGTTTCGCTTCGGGGACGCATGGGAGCGCAGAAAGAACGATGCCCCCGCCGAGCCCGCGTTTTCACGGGGGGACCGGCGCGGCGCCACCCATCCCAGGAAATTTTTTGAAAGAGGATGAACAACATGGCAAAGCCTGCACAGGCGAAGAAAATAAGGATCAGCGCGAAAGCGGCCGCCGCGGTTTTGCTGGCGCTTGCCTTCGCGCTGACGGTCGTTTTCTCCGTCCTTGGCATCACGGGCACAAACCTGGACCGGGACGGGCTGTACAAACTGCTTCCCTGGGTCCCTTCCGTCGGCGGCGCTTCCCTTTGGCGCCAGGCGCTGGTCCCCGGAGCGGACTTTGGCGAGACCGCTTCGCTCACCTATTCGTACCAGCAGGAGGAAGACGCCCCGGCAGGGGAGGAAGCGCTGGAAAGGACCATCGGCGTCCTCAGCAGACGCCTTCTGGACTGGGGATGGGCTGACGCCGCGGTCGAAAAGGCGGAAGCCGGAAAACTGCGGATCACGCTGCCCGGCGCCGAAGCCGGGGGCGGGGCCGCCCTGCTTGCGGGCGCGCCGGGCGAGTTCGCCTTCGCCTCGCCCGGCGGCGAGGTCTTCCTCACCGGCGACCACATCGTGAGCGCCGGCTACGGCCCCTCCCAACAGGAGGGGGTGTACGCGCTCTCCTTCGCGCTGGACGAAGAGGGAAAAACCATATTCGGCGAAAAGACGGCAGAATTGATCGGGCAGAGCATTTCGCTGCTCCTGGACGGAGAGGAACTGACGGCGCCTTCCGTCAGCGAAGCGCTGGATGAAGGGGGCGCGTCCATCCCCGGCTTTACCGAGGAGGAAGCGCGCAATTACGCCGTGCTGATGCGCTCCGGCGCCCTGCCCCTGACGCTTGCCCTTGAGGGCAGCGCGCCGGGCGCGCCCCTGTTCGGGGACCGCGCCGCGGAGAACCTGATCCTTGCGATGGCAGCCGCGATGCTCCTGATCGCGGCGTATCTGGTGACCAGATACCGCCTCGGCGGGCTGATCGCGTCCTGGACCCTCCTGATCCAGTATGTCGCCATCTGCTTTTTCGCGGCGCTGGCCAAGTCCGGCTATTCCGTCGCAACCCTTCTTGCCGTCTACGGATCCTATGCGCTCGCCGTGTTTGCGATCCTGATGATTTTCCATGGAATGAAAAGCGACATCGACCGGGGCAGGTCCGTCAAGCAGGCCCTGAGGGATTCGTACGGGAGGGCGGGCCGTGCCTCTCTGGACATCCTGGTCGGCCTTCTGTTTCTCGCGGTCGTGATCATGATCATGGACACGGGGACGATCGGATCGTTCATGCGCCTCTTTTCAGTCGGGCTGCTGACCAACCTTCTGCTTGTCCATATCGCGCTGCGCGTGCTGATGGTCCAAGCCATCAACCTCTTTGGCGAGAGGACCTCCCTGTATACGAAAAACACCCACAAAAAGGAGGCGGTCTGAGTGATGCTTCGAAAATCCGCCGTTCGGGCGCTTCTCCTTTCCCTGCTGATTGCCCTTGCGGGAGCCGCCCTCCTGCTGTTTGGGGGCGGCGTACGGTTTTTCGCGAACACGGGAACGATGGTCGATTTCGTCCAGCTGCTCCTGTGCGCGGTCGCCGCCGTGGTGTTCTCCTTTGTTTTCGGCGCGCTGCGCTATGACCTCCCGTCCGGGACGGCGCTGATGCTCGCTTCGCTGCATGATTTTGCCGTGACCTTCGCGCTGGTGGCGATCCTCAGCCTCCTCCTGCCCCAGCATCCTCTCCTTCCGGCGATGTTCGTCATGACGGCCGTTTTTACGTACGCCCAGACGATACCGGTCCTCAGGGCGGTGAGGGAACTGACGAAAGGCACCTCCCTTCGGGACAAGAACAGGGAAGAGGCGGCCCAGGAAGCGGCCGCCGGCAAAGGAAAGCAGAGCCTTGCCGCCGTGGCGGCCGTCGTGCTCCTGCTTGCGGCGGCGGTGATCGGCGGAGGCGCAAGGCTCGGCGCGGCGATCCTGCCGCTGGCGCTCGCGCTTGCCGTTTCCTGCTATTCGGCGCGTCTGGTGACGCCGTATTTCTGGGCAGCGGTTGCCAACCGGATGAAGGCGCGCAGACCCGCCAGATGATCCCCCAAGGAAACGCTCTTTCCGCGCAGGCGAAGGGGCGTTTTTCTTTTCCGAAGGTCCAGGGTGACAGCGATGCTGGAGTTTGTGCTCAGATCTCCGCCAGTCAACATACCGGGCTATCCCGAATGGTTCTCCTCCTTGCTTGCCTCGCGCGGGGCGGACACGCCGTCAAAGGCTGAGGCGTTTCTGAACCCCTCGCTCGATCAGCTTGGGGACCCGTTCGCCATTCACGGCATGCGGGAAGCCTGCGGACTGATCAGGGACGCCGCGGCGCGGCATCGCCGCGCCGTGATCTATGGCGACTATGACGTCGACGGGATCTGCGCCTGCGTGATCCTCAGAGAAACCTTTTTGGCGCTGGGGCTGGACCCGCTGGTCCAGATCCCGGACAGGCACGCGGAAGGCTATGGGCTCCACCGGGAAGCGGTCCTTGGCCTTGCCGGGCGCGCGGACCTGCTGATCACGGCCGACTGCGGCATCTCAAACACGGAAGAAGTGCGGCTTGCCAGGGAGCTGGGGATGAGCGTTATCGTTACGGATCATCATTTGCCGCCCGCCGTACTGCCTGAAGCGGACGCGGTCGTCAACCCTCTGCTTGGCGTGCCCCAAGGTCTCCCGCTCTGCGGTGCGGGGGTCGCCTGGAAACTCTCCTGCGCGCTCTTGGGACCGGGACCCGCCCAAGCGCAGCTGGACCTTGCCGCGCTGGCCACAATCGCGGACATGGTTCCCCTGACGGGCGAAAACAGGGTGATCGCCGCGATGGGGCTGGAAGCCGTGGCCGGGACGGGCAGGCCGGGGCTGAAAGCCCTGATGCAGGCGGCGGGGATTCCGGCAGGCAGGCGCCTGAGCTCCGAGCAGGCGGCCTTTGCGCTGGCGCCCAGGCTCAATGCCGGGGGAAGGATCGCGGACGCGATGGATGCCCTGACGCTGCTGGGAGAAGTTTCGGCGGAAGAGGCCTTTCGCCTTGCCCAACGGCTCAACGGCCTGAATGAAGAGCGACGGCGCGAAGAGGCCAGGGTGCTCCTTGAAGCGGAGCGGATGCTGGAAGAGGAGGACCTGCAGCGCAACCGTTCCATCGTCCTGGCTGGGAGCGGGTGGAACATCGGCGTCGTCGGGCTCGCCGCGGGAAGGATCGCGGAGAAGTATGGATACCCGACTGCGATCCTGTCCATCCGCGGGGAGCAGTATGCCGGAAGCGCAAGGTCCTCGGGCGGCATCGACCTCTATGGCGCGCTTGCCTCCTGCGCGGATGCCCTGACCCGCTTCGGCGGCCACAGGCAGGCGGCCGGGATGACGCTCCCGTTGGCGGGGCTTGAGCGGTTCAGGCGCCGCTTTGACGAGGCGGTCAGGCTGCAGCTGGGAGAAAGGGACCTCCTTCCGCAGGTTTTCTATGACTCCCCGATGCCGCTTGGCGCCGTGACGGCTGAGTGCGTCCGGCAGCTTGAGGCGCTGGCTCCCTTTGGGACGGGGAACCCGGCCCCCGCTTTTCTTGCGAGGGATGTTGCGCTGGAAGAGGCCAGAACCGTCGGGGACGGTGCGAAACACCTGAAAATGCGCGTGCGCTCGCAGGGTGCGGAAAAGGAAGGGATCTTCTTTGGCGAGGGGGCCAGGCTGCGCACCCTGCCGCCCTCGGCCGATATCGTGTTCAGGCCGGCCGTGAACGAGTACAGGGGAAGAGTGACCGCTCAATGCCTGATCCGCGCAATGGCGCCCGGAGAGCGGGCCTTCCGCCAGGACGCCTTTGGCGAACTGGAAGCGATTTTGCAGGACTTCAGGCAGTTCACGTCGAATGATGAAGAGAGCCTGTCTGCGTGCGGGGACGCCCGGGACCTTCGGATCTTGGGCTGCCGCGGGACGCTTCTCTTTTGCAGGACCTGGGAGACGGCGATGGCGATGCGGCTGAAACACCGGGGTTTCGACACGGCTGTGGGGACGGCTTCGGACCGGCGCGCCTACAACACCGTGCTGTACCTGGCGCCCCTGCGCGCCATTTCTGTCCCCTATGAGCAGATCGTGTTCTGCGACGGTCTGCTTGAGCGTGGAGAGGCTGCCTTCGCAAGGAAGCTTTTCCCGCAAGCTGCCTTGTTTTCCCTTCCCCGGTCGGAAGCGCTCGGGAAACGGCTTGAGGCTTTGAGCCTCACGCGCGCGGACCTTCGCGAAGCCTACCGGACCCTTAAGAAAGGCGAAGGGGGAGCCGCCGTCTGCCTCGCGGACCGGGGGAAGGCGCTGGCGGCAGCGGCGGTCCTGGAAGAGCTGGGCCTGATTGCCACCACCGGAGACCCGCGGCCCGCTGTTACGATGCTGCCCCTGAAAAAATGCCAGCCCGAAGGGAGCCGCCTGTACCGGCTCATCGGCCGCGGGGTGTAGGGAATGGCGCATACCGCTTTTGAAAGCCTGAATCTGGAAGAAATGCTGTCCCGGGCCAAAAAATACCAGCCCGGGGACAACCATCTCCTGATTGAGAAAGCCTATGTCTTTGCTGAAAACGCCCACCGCGGACAGCTGAGAAAAAGCGGAGAACCCTATTTTTCGCATCCGCGCAACGTGGCGAGCATTCTGGTCGAACTGATGCTGGACGCCCCGACGATCGCGGCGGGGCTCCTGCACGACACGGTGGAAGACTGCGACAACGTGTCTTTTGAAACGATCGAGAAGGAGTTCGGTACCGAGGTCTCGCAGCTCGTGGACGGGGTGACCAAACTTGGCAAGCTCAATTTCTCCGACCGCGAGGAGCAGCAGGCCGAATCCCTGCGCAAGATGATCCTTGCGATGAGCAAGGATATCCGCGTCGTCCTGATCAAGCTGGCGGACCGTCTGCACAACATGCGCACCCTGAGCTTCCAGCCTGCCGACAGGCAGTTGTCCATTGCCCGCGAAACGCTGGACATCTATGCGCCCCTTGCCCACAGGCTGGGCGTGTATACCATCAAGCAGGAGATCGAGGACCTTGCGCTGAGGTACATCGACCCGGAAGGCTACAAAATGGTCGCCCACAAGGTGGGGATCAAGCGCGTGGAGCGCGAGGAGCAGATCAGAACGGTCATCCGCATCCTGGGTTCCAAGCTGGAAGAAATGGGGCTGAAGAACTACGAGATCGAGGGAAGGCCGAAACACCTGTACAGCATCTACCGGAAAATGGTGATCCAGAACCGGCATTTTGAGCAGATCTACGACCTCATCGCCATACGCGTGCTGGTGGATACGGTGCCTGAATGCTATACGGTGCTGGGCGTGGTGCACACGCTTTGGAACCAGGTGCCCGGCCGCTTCAAGGACTACATTTCCGTCCCAAAGAACAACATGTACCAGTCGCTTCACACCACGCTCATCGGCGGACGGACGATCCCCGCGCCCTTTGAAGTGCAGATCCGCACAAGGGAGATGCATCGCGTCGCCGAGTACGGGATCGCGGCGCACTGGAACTACAAGGAGGGCGGGAACAGCAACGATCTTGACAAAAAGCTCTATTGGCTGCGCCAGATCCTCGACTGGCAGTCCGAGACGCGCGACAGCAAGGAATTCATCGACGGGCTGAAAACGGACCTGTTCAGCGAGGAAGTGTTCCTGTTCACCCCCAAGGGGGACATCATCAACATGCAGCGGGGCGCGACGCCCCTGGATTTCGCCTACCGGATCCATTCGCACATCGGAAATTCCTGCGTCGGCGCGAAGGTCAACGGGAAGATCGTACCCCTGGATACGGAACTTGCCACGGGCGACCGGGTCGAGATCATGACCTCCTCCTCGTCCAAGGGCCCCAGCATGGACTGGCTCAGCATTGTCAGGACGCAGCAGGCGAAAGCCAAGATCCGCCAGTTCTTCAAGAAGGAGCTGTACGGGGAAAACGTCCAGAAGGGCCGAGACATGCTCGAGCACGAAGCGAAGAGACGGGGCGTCAAGCTTGGGGACCTGACCAAGCCGGACTATCTGGAACCGCTCATGAAAAAGAACGCCTTTTCCGATCTCGACGCCCTCTTCGGCGCGGTCGGCTACGGGGCGCTTCCCTCCGCCTATGTGATCAGCCGGCTGATAGAGGAGCAGAAACGGGACGAGGAAGCCGCCGCGCCCAAGAAGGCGCCCGCGCTGCCGGAACCCAGCGACGTCATGCGCCAGGGCAAGCCGACCCACGGGATCTACGTGGAAGGCGGCGCGGGCATGCTTGTGCGTTTCGCGCACTGCTGCAACCCGGTGCCCGGGGACGAGATCTCGGGCTACATCACCAGGGGGCGCGGCGTCACCGTCCACAAGGCCGACTGCGTCAACGCCATCCGCTCCGAGGCCGAACGGATGGTGAACGTGTCCTGGGCCGAGGAGGAAAAAGGCACGTTCAACGCCAGCGTCCGGATCATCGCGTACGATCATCCGAGCCTGCTGGGCGAGATCACGGTTTTCGTATCCGACCTGGGGACGCCGGTCACGGCGGTCTCGGTCAAGATGAACAAAAACGGCACCTGCACGATTCACATGGTGATCCAGGTGACCAGCAAGGATCAGCTGAGGCAGACGGTCGGCAGGCTGCAGAAGCGCTCCGACGTGCTCGAGGCGTACAGAAGCGTCAGCTGAGGGTGAGAATGGGATGAGGAGCGTGGTGCAGCGGGTTGCCCGGGCGTCCGTGACGGTCGGCGGCGACGTGCTGGGGACGATCGAAACCGGACTCGTGGCCCTCATCGGGGTGGAAGCGGGCGACACCCTGCGTGACGCGCAGTACCTCGGGGACAAGCTTGCGAAGCTGAGGGTTTTTGAAGATGAAGCGGGGAAGATGAACCTCTCCGTGCAGGAGGCCTGCGGCGCCGTGATGGCCGTCAGCCAGTTCACGCTGCTTGGCGACGCGCGGGGGCAGAACAGACCGGGCTTTGTCAGGGCGGAGGAACCTGTCAGGGCGCAGGAGCTCTTCGATGCCTGCTGCGAGAGGGTCCGCTCCTGCGGCATTCCCGTTGTCAAGGGGCGCTTCAGGGAGCATATGCAGGTCTCTCTGGTCAACGACGGCCCGGTGACCATCCTGCTTGACAGCAGAAAGCTGTTCTAGGAACGGGGAAGGCCTGATGGAGATCGAAAGCGTCGCGGTGGGGAGCCTGAAGACCAACTGCTACATCCTGTCCGTTCCGGGAGGGAAGGAAGTCCTGCTGATCGACCCGGGCGCGCAGGGCGACCTGATCCTTCGCCGCGTGGGGGACCGCAGGGTCGCGGCCGTGCTGCTGACGCACGGGCACTGCGACCATACCGGCGCGCTTTCCAGTTTCGCCGGCGTCCCGATCCATATCCACCCGGAAGACGCACCGATGCTCGAAGACCCCTGGCTGAGCGGCGGCTGGATGTTCGCTGACGGGGCGGTCCGACCGAAGGCGACCCGCTTCCTTCTGGGAGGGGAGACCCTGCGCGCCGCGGGGATCGAACTTGAGGTGCTGCACACTCCCGGACACACGCCGGGGGGCGTCTGCCTGAGAGCCGGGAGGGAGATCTTTACGGGGGACACGCTGTTTGACGGCGGCATGTACGGACGCACCGACCTGCCGGGCGGGGACGCGGGAAAAATGAAGGAGTCGCTCCGCATGCTCATGAGGCTGCGCGGCTGCCGCGCCTGGCCGGGCCACGGAAGGGACACGCTGATCGGATGAAACTGGCCGTCCGCGCGCCCTCGCCGGAGTTTTCGGGGGACATTGCGCTCATCGCGTCGATCTTTTTCGGGCGGACAGACCTGGTACCCGACGACGGCAGCCCTGACACGCTGGTGGCGGATTGCAGGGAACGCCGCGAAGGGGATCTCCGCTTCTGTTCGGTCCGCCTGTCGGGGCCCGTTTCCGCCTGCCATGAAAACAGCGCGGCCCCCTGCGCGAACCCGCTTGGTGAAAAACGGCAGCGAAGGCGGCAGATCAAGCTGGCCGCCTATTTTGCTTTCAAGGAAGGCACCGGGATCTCGCCGCCCTGGGGAGCGCTGACCGGGATCCGCCCGACCCGACTGGTCTATGAAGGGATCGCGGCGGGGCGGGCGCTTGGCGAAGCGTGCAGGGACGTCGAAATGGCATTCGACCTCAGCGCCGTCAAGGCGGGCCTCCTCGCGGACGTTGTGCGCGCGCAGGGGACTCTCCCCGTAGCCGGGCCGGACGCGGTCGACGTCTATGTCGGCATCCCTTTCTGCCCCACGCGCTGCAGGTACTGCAGTTTCATCAGCGCGCAGGTCGGCTCAGGGTCACAGCTCCTTCCCTATGTCGAAGCGCTCGGGGAGGAGATCCGCTCCGCCAGCGGCCTGATCAGGGAAAAGGGGCTTGCAGTCAGGGCCTTCTACATGGGGGGAGGGACCCCCACGGCTTTGCCGGCGCCGCTGCTCAGGCGGGTGCTGGCCGCCGTTTCCCCGCTGATCGCGGAGGCGGCCGAAGCGACAGTGGAGGCGGGCCGCCCGGATTCCGTGGACCGGGAGAAGCTTCGCGTCATCGCGGACGCCGGCGTGAGGCGGATATCGGTCAATCCCCAGACGATGTTCGACGAAACGCTCAGGACGATCGGCCGGCTCCACACCCGCGCGCAGACGGAAGCCGCGTACTCCCTCGCGCGGGACGCCGGATTCGAATGGATCAACATGGATCTGATCGCCGGACTCCCGGGTGAAAACGAGGACATGTTCGGCCAAACCCTTGCCTGGGCCGCTTCCCTGCGCCCCGAGAACATGACGGTGCACACGCTCTGCATCAAGCGGTCCTCCGACATGCACCTGTGGAATGACGCGCTCCCTTCCGGGGAAACGGTGTCCGCGATGCTCGATCTTGCCGCGCGGTCCGCGCGGCTGCAGGGCCTTTTTCCGTACTATCTCTACAGGCTCAAACATATGGCGGGAGGTTTGGAAAACGTCGGCTACGCCCTGCCGGGGCGCGAATGCCTGTACAACGTGGACAGCATGGAGGACACGGTCAGCGTGCTCGCCCTTGGCGCGGGCGGCGTGTCCAAGCGCGTGTACCCCGGGCGGGAGCGGATCGTGCGCGCGCCCAACGTGAAGGACATCGCGCATTACCTGTCGCGCGCCGGGGAGATGGCCCTGAGAAAACGTACGCTGTGGGCGGACGTGGACGGGGAGGGGCAAGGCCTGCCCGTCACCCCTTCCTGCTTCTGATATCCTCCCCCATAAACTGCAGGATCCTGCATTTGCGCTCGTCCATCAGCCTTGACATGATCCTCTCCGTATAGCGGCTTTTCAGTTCCTTCAGGCTCAGATTCGTGCTGATGGCGGTGTGCAGTCCCGCGTCCAGCCGCTCGTCGACAAGCGCGAACAGCTGCTCAATGGTGATGTTTTCCCACAGCGGCTCGGTTCCAAGATCGTCGATGAGCAGGAGCGGCACGTTCAGATAGTATTCCTCATCCTGCGCATCCCGGGAAAAATAGGCCTTTCTGATCCGGTTGAGGAGGGTGTTTGACGTGCAGGCAAGGGTGGCGATCCCGCGCTGGACGGCCCGAACGCCGATGGACCTGAGGAGGAAGGTTTTGCCAAGGCCGCTCCCGCCGTAAAGCAGCAGATTCAGGACGCCGGCGCAGGGCAGCGCTTCGGCGTATTCCTCGCAGCGCGCCCGCACCGCACGCATGTACGCCCGCTGCGTCACGTCGGTTCCGGGAAGCGGGGAATCGGGGAACACCATATCGTCATAGCGCTCAAAGCTTTGCGACTGGTCTGAAAGGATCCTTCCGTTGACGAGGGCATTGTACCTTTCAATGACGCAGGCGCACAGCTTTTTCCTGGGAGATCCGCTGTATCCGGTATCGCGGCACAGCGGGCAGCTGTAGAGGGCGTCAAGGAAGCGCGCGTCGTAACCGTGACGCTCAAGGAGGCTGGCGATCTGCCTGTTTCTCCGTTCGGTCCTGCCCTCGATGTTTTCCACGCCGGCGCCGTCAAGGGCGGAGTGCAGGCTGGCCAGGATATCGCCTTTGCGCTCCGCCTCAAGAAGGGCGATCTCCGGACAGGCCGCCGCGGCTTCCTTGAGCCTGCGCCGTTCTTCCGCCGCGTTTTTCCTCTGCTGGCCGCGGCACTCGGACAGCGCCTGTTTCAACAGTTCATTGTCCATTGTATTTGCGGGCCTCCGATATCAGATCCACCGCGTGGGAAGCGAGCTGCTCCTCGGTGTAGCTGCGCTGCCCGTATTGCTGGGCCTTCACTTCATTTGGCGCGGCGCCCTTCCTGCCCGCCTGAAAACGGGCGGCCTCCTCGGGCGTCGCCACGCCCTCGCGCTTCCACGTGGCCAGGACTTTGGCGATGTAGGGCATCTTCACCCTTGAGCTCCGCGCCTGGCCGGCTGCGGCGATGATCAGCCCGGGCGAGTGCCCTTCGCCAAGCCAGGCGCCCAGGGCTTCCCTGTCCTTCATGCCGGGCCTGCCGGACTGCCCGCAGGCGTCAAACACCTGCCTGAGGAGCGCGTCCTGCGCCCGGGCAGCGGCGAGGGCGGCGGCAACCTGTTCTTCCGTTTGCAGGCCGCTGTCCCGCCAGGCCTTGAGCATCGGTTCGATGTCCTGGAAAAGCCCCTCCCTTGCGGAGACTTCCCCGGCGGCCAGCAGGATCATCCGGCGCGGAAAGCTTTCCCGAAGCGCAGCGCAGGCGCCCGCGACCGTAACGGGGCTGATCCTTGCGCCCAGGGCCTGCAGGACGTCCTTCGCCAGGGCGAGGTCCTCGCTTTCAAGGGACAGCTGGCTGTCCACCTGGGCTTTCGTGGTGCTGCCTCCGCGCCGCCTGAGGCCCTCCAGGACGCCGCCCAGGTAGGCGAAAGAGGGGTTTGAGGCTTTCACGGTCTCGCTGCAGGCCGCGAGGATCGCCTCTTTGGAAAAATGCCATTGCTCCGTCCAGACCCGGTACAGGGAAACCTCGTCCTCCGTTGGGAGGCGCCGGATGTTGAACCTCTTCAGGACTGCCCGGGCGCCGTCGAGCGATTGCCTGCTTTGACCAAGAAAAGCCTCGGCTTCCTCGCTTGTGGCGACGCCCTCTTCCTTCATGCCCACGGCGAGCTGCTGGGCGGCCTTGAATGAAAAGCCGATCCCCCGCGTATCCGCGCAGTGGTTGAGCAGCATCAGCACCGCCTCGCTGGGCAGCCCGAGATCCTTTGTCCACTCGTACGCCATGGCGATCTCCGTGGGCCTGACCTTCCTGCGGTTCCCAAAGAGCGCGTACACGGCTTCGGAGAAGGCGACGTAGTCTTCGTCCCCCGTCGGGGCATCCTGTCCGGTCAGCATGCGCTGCCCGAGGTGAAAATACCGGTACGCAGGCGGCTGGTCGCTGACGCGGGCGACCAGCCTGCGCCGTTCCCAGTACCTCATCGCGGCTTCGACCTGCGCCTCGCTCAGGGATAGCTCCGCGGCCATCTCGCGAACGCCGAAGCTTCCGTCCGCCTGCTGGCTGTGATAGAGCCCCGACAGGTAGACCTTGACATGGTCGCCGTCGGCGCCGGGCATGTATTCGGTCAGGAAAAGATTTTCCACCGCGGTCACGCCAAAGACCCGGCACTGATCGTCTCTCTGAAACATTCTTCGCTCCCTTGACTGTTCATGCCCGGCTGCGGATTGGGACCGGAGCCGGCGTCCCGGCCTCTCTGAGCGGGCGGGGCACCGAATCGGAATGCACGGACGCTCGGCGCGCCTCAGGCGCTGTGGTCGCCGCCGGCGCGGAGGAGGAGCGCGCGCTCAACGCTCTGTGCGATGCATGCGCCCAGGTCGGTGACCTCCCCGCCTCTTCCCGCCCCGACGTGCAGGAAAAATTCCAGGGTACCCCTGTTCCCCGTGATGGGGCTGTTCGTGACGCCAAGGACACGCGCCCGGGAAAGCGCGTTCAGCTCGCCGGCAAGCTGGGTCAGGAGCCTGCCGTACTCGTCCTCCCTGAGGACGCCGGTCCTTCGCGCCCGGGCGTCGTCCGTTTCAAACAGGGGTTTCACCAGGCAGACCAGGTCGCCCCCTTCGCGGAGAATGGAAAGGAAACCGGGGACCGCCTTCCTCAGCGACAGGTAGCTCAGGTCGCAGGTCGCGAAGACCGGCACAGGCGAGAGGTTCCTGAGCTTCTGGTCCGACAGGTTGGTCCTCTCCATGTTCACGACCGCGGGATGCTGCCTGAGACTCCCGGCCAGCTGTCCGAAGCCGACGTCCACGGCGTAGACCCTGCCGGCCCCGCGGCTGAGAAGGCAGTCGGTGAAACCGCCCGTCGAGGCGCCCGCGTCGATGCAGACCAGGCCGGCCGGCGACAGGCCGAACGCGTCCAGCGCCCCCTCCAGCTTCAGTCCTCCCCTTGAAACATAGCGTTCCCTGAGCCGGGGGACGTCCACCGTGTCCAGGCGCCCTGCCTTGTCGCCGGGAGACGCCCGGCGGCCGTTGATGCGGACATCTCCGCTGAGCACCCACGAGGCGGCCGTTTTCTCGTCGGGGAAATAACCGTCGCTGACAAGACGCCGCAGCAGAGAAATCTTAGCGGCCATCGCGTTCTCCCGCGCGGCTGCGCCCGGCGCGCGGCCGGGAAGGCCCGCGGCGGACGCTCAGCTTGCCCTCATCTCGTCCCGCAGGGCCTTGAGTACCCTTCGTTCCATGCGGGACACCTGCATCTGCGTCATGTTCATCCTTTGCGCGACGGCCTGCTGTGAAAGCTGGTCCCTGAAGCGCAGGACGAGAAGCTTCTTCTCGTGGTCGGTCAGCTTCCTCATCGCTGCGTTCAGGTCTTCCCTGGACTCGAACGCTTCGTATTGACTGTCGTTGTCCCCGATCTTGTCAAAGAGCATCAGCCCCGCGTCGTCCGGCGCGTCGAGGGAGGCGACCTGGGTCTTTTCCCGCATCACCTGGATCTCCAGCACCCGGTCGGCTCCCCAGCCCAGCCTGTCCGCCATCTCGCTGACCGAGGGTTCGCGGTGCAGCCGGGCGGACAGCTCGTCGTAGGCCCTGTCCATCTGCAGGCCCTGCTCGCGCAGGCCGCGCGGCGTCCTGAGAAGGTGCGCCTTGTCCCTGATATGGTTGCGGACCGTCCCCGTGATCGTCGGCGTGACATAGGTCGTGAACCGAAGGCCCCTGTCAGGATCGAAGCCTTTGAGCGCGTTCACCAGCGCGAGCGCGGCGACCTGGCGCAGGTCTTCCGCTTCCACGCCCCTTCCGAAAAACCTGGAAGCAATGGCGTAACTGAGCGGCAAGGCGGCCCTGACCGCTTTCTCGAGCGCTTCCTCCGATTTGAAACGCGCGTATTCGCTCGCCGTTTCGTGGATCAGATCCGCGTCCATGTCAGCTTGCGGCGGTCGGCAGCGTCATATGGACGCTGTAGATGCCGCAGCGGTCCCCTTCCAGGTGGACCTTGGTCACGAGGGTGCCGATGATCAGCTGGGCGACTTCGGGATCCACCGGCGTGCATTCCTGATAGGCCATCGCGCGCTCCGCTTGTATCCTGATCGTCAGCGCGCGGTCGGCGATATCGCAGCGGAGCGTGACGCTGACGGAGGCGCGGGGCTGGTGCGTCAGCAGTTCGAAGGCTTCGTCGGAGGCCGTTTTCAGGTCGTCGATCATATCGACCGACAGGCCCGCAATCGTGCCGACGCCGCTCAGCGCGGTCCGCAGGACGAGGGCCCACTCCTCCTTGGCGGGGACGGTGATCGTCATGGCGCTCATTTCCTTTTCACCACCTTGATGTCGTCTGAAGCGAGACAGTTCAGAAGATGCTCCCTCGCGCCGGCGGCGTCCTCGCACCACCATTCCCTCGGAGCCAGAAACGTGACGCTTTCGTCGGGAAGGTTCAGGAAGACGGGGACCTCCCCCTTCATTTTCCTCAGCACTACCTCACAGCCGGGCAGCTGGTCCCTTTTCAGGCGCAGATACAGCCTGACGGGAGCTTCCTTCGCGGCTGTCATGTCATCAGGCCGGGAAGGCTCCCGCGCCGTCCCCCCGCGCGGCGGCGCCTCCATGGGTTCGATGCCGTCGACCAGCAGCTTGGTCTCCTCCTCTTCGCGCACGGAGAGTTTTCCCCTGACCAGGACCGGCTTGTCCACAGCCAGGAGCGGGGCATGCCTGTCGTAGACCTGGGGGAACAAGAGGCATTCGATCTGCCCGGTCAGGTCCTCCAGGACCGCGAAGCCCATCATGCTCCCCTTCCGGGTCGATTTTGATCGGATGGAGACCAGCAGGCCGCCCATGGTCACCGTTTTTCCGTCTTCGCCGATCCCGCCGTCCCCGCGTTCGGACAGCTCCGCGACATAGGCGGTGTTGACGGGAAGCGAGTCCAGAACAGACGCGAACTCGTCCAGAGGATGGCCGCTGATGTAAACGCCGGTCACCTCTTTTTCCATCGCGAGGAGGGTGCAGCTGGGGTACTCGTCAACCTGGGGATAGGCGATGTCCTCCGCCTGCAGGATGGCTGTCTGTCCCGTACCGAAAAGGGAAAGCTGCCCCTCGACGTTGTGCCGCTTCATCTGCGTGTCGGCGTCGAGCACCCTCTCGAACACCTGCATGCACTGCACGCGGCTGCCGCCGAGCCCGTCAAAGCAGCCGGCCTTGACCAGGTTTTCCACGCAGCGCTTGTTCACCTGCTCGGGATTGACCCGGCGGCAGAAGTCGAAGATGTCCCTGAAATGACCGCCCCTGTCCCTTTCCAGGATGACGCTTTGCACCGCCTTCTCGCCGATGCCCTTGATGGCGTTGAGGCCAAATCGGATCCCCTTCGCGCCGTTACGGGCCGCGCCCGTGATGAATCCGGCGGACGAGAGGTTCACGTGGGGCGCAAGGACGGGGATGCCGCTGCGCCTGCAGTACTGGATATAGACCGCGATCTTGGCCGCGTTGCCGGTCACGGAGTTCATCATCGCCGCCATGAACTCGGCCGGATGATGCCTCTTGAGCCAGGCCGTCTGCACGCTGACCATCCCGTAGGCCGCCGCGTGCGACTTGTTGAACGCATAGCTCGCGAACGACGACATCTCGTCAAACAGCGCCTCCGCAGCCTGCGCCGAAAGCCCGCGGGCGACCGCGCCCGGCACGCCTTCCTCCGCCGAACCGTGGACGAAGATCTCCCTCTCCTTCGCCATGACGCTCTTTTTCTTTTTGGACATCGCGCGGCGCACGAGGTCGCTGCGGGCGTAGCTGTAGCCCGCAAGGTCCCGCACGATCTGCATGACCTGCTCCTGATAGACGATGCAGCCGTAGGTGATGTCCAGGATGGGGGCCAGCAGAGGCGACGCGTAACGGACGGAGCCGGGGTCGTGCTTGCCGGCGATGTAGCGGGGGATCGATTCCATCGGGCCTGGCCTGTACAGCGAGATCGCCGCGATGATGTCCTCGAAGTTCTCAGGTTTCATGTTGACGAGGAAGGAACGCATCCCGCTGCCTTCCAGCTGGAAGACCCCGTCCGTGTCCCCCGCTGAGATCATCGCGTAGACGCCGGGGTCTTCCAGGGGGATGTCCTCCGGTTTCATGGAGAGGCCCTGCAGCCTGAGCAGCTCCAGCGTGTCCCTGATGACCGTCAGCGTCCTGAGGCCCAGGAAATCGATCTTCAGGAGACCCAGTTTCTCGATGATGCCCATGGGGTACTGCGTCGTGACGACGCTGTCGTTGAGCTGGAGCGGCACATAATGGACGACGGGTTCCCTCGTGATGAGCACGCCCGCCGCATGCGTGCCGGCATGGCGCGGCATGCCTTCCAGGAGCAGCGCCGTGGAGAGCAGGCGCCTGACGCGCGGATCGCTTTCGTTGGCCGCACGGAACTCCGGGTTCGCCGCGAGCGCCTTTTCAAGCGTCATGTTCAGTTCCATGGGCACCATTTTCGCGATCGCGTCGGTTTCCTGGTAGCTGTAGCCAAGCACGCGACCCACGTCGCGGATGACGCCCCTTGCCGCCATCGTGCCGAAGGTGATGATCTGGGAGACGTGTTCCGGCCCGTATCTGCGCGCCACGTAGTCGATCACTTCCTGGCGCCGCTCGTAGCAGAAGTCGACGTCGATGTCCGGCATCGAGACGCGTTCCGGGTTCAGGAAGCGCTCAAAAAGCAGGCTGTACCTGAGGGGGTCGAGCATCGTGATGTCCAGGCAGTAGGCGACGATGCTCCCCGCGCCGCTTCCCCTGCCCGGACCGACGATGATGCCGTTGTCCTTGGCGTATTTGATGAAATCCCATACGATGAGGAAGTAGTCCACATACCCCATGCCGGAGATCACGCCCAACTCGTATGCCAGCCGCTCGCGCGCGGCGTCCGGGTTTCCGGGATACCGCTTCGCGAAGCCTTCCTCGCAGAGTTCCCTGAGCAGCTGCCGGGGCGTCCTCCCGGAGCCGGCGCTGTAGGCCGGCAGGTGAAGGGTGGAGAAATCAAAATCGACCCGGCAGCGTTTGGCGACCTCTTCCGTACGTTCCAGCGCCTGCGGAAGGTTGGGGAACAGCGCGCGCATCTCGCCTTCCGACTTGACGTACAGCTCGTCGGTGCCCATGCGCAGACGCGAGGCGTCCTCGAGCGTCTTGCCCGTCTGGATGCACATCAGGACTTCCTGGGCCGCCGCATCCTCCTTTGAGAGGTAATGGCAGTCGTTGGTCGCCAGCAGCGGGATGCCCGTCTGGGCGGAGAGCCTGACCAGCCTCGGGAGGACGATTTTTTCCTCCCTGATCCCGTGGTCCATGATCTCGATGAAGAAGCGGTCCCGGCCGAAGAGTGCTTCCATGCCGAGCGCGTAACGTTCCGCTTCCTGGTAGCGCTCCTCCAGAAGGAGCTTGGGCAGATCGCCCGACAGGCAGGCGCTCAGGGCGATGAGCCCCTCGTGATGCTTCTCAAGCAGCCTGTAGTCCACCCGCGGCTTGTAGTAAAACCCTCTCGTGAAGCCCTCGCTGACCAATGTGATCAGGTTCAGGTAGCCCGCGTTGTTCTCGCACAGCAGGATGAGATGGCTGTATTCCCGCGAGAAGGCCTTTTTGTCGTCCATGTCCGGGCAGACGTAGACCTCGCAGCCGATCACCGGGTGGATCCCCGCGTCCAGGCAGGCCAGGTGGAAATCCACCGCGCCGTAGAGGACCCCGTGGTCAGTGACGGCGCAGGCGTCCATCCCAAGACCGGCCACTTTCCTGACAAGGTCCCGGATGCGGCAGGCCCCGTCGAGGAGGCTGTACTCCGTATGCAGGTGCAGGTGAGCGAAAGCCATCGGGTTCCTCCTTGCGCAGCGCAATTATACGGGAAGCCGGTCCGCTTTTCAACGCCGGCGGGATCCGTTGCGCGGAGGCGGCCCGGCGCCTATAATCCCTTGCCGCGGAGGTATGCCATGGAACAGACAACGATCGCCGCGGCCGCGACCCCTGCGGGGCAGGGCGGCATCGCCATCGTCCGCCTCAGCGGGCCGGACGCGCAGAGGATCCTCGGGGAGATCTTTGTCCCTTCCGACAGGTCCCCGTCCTGGCAAAGCCACCTGTTGAGGCATGGCCACGCTGTGTTCCGGGGCGAAGTCCTGGACGAATGCATGGCCGTGCTGATGAAGGCGCCCAGGAGCTATACCAGGGAAGACGTCGCGGAGCTCCACCTGCACGGCGGCAGGCAGGTGGTGGAGGGCGTGCTGCAGGCGCTGTTCAGCCTGGGGGCCAGCCCGGCCGGGCCGGGTGAATTTACAAAAAGGGCCTTTCTCAACGGACGCATCGACTTGAGCGGCGCGGAAGCCGTGATGAGCCTCATCGCGGCCGGCGGCGCCAGGGCGGCAAGCGCCGCGCTCCGGCAGCTGTCCGGAGGGACGGCCGCCTTTGTCAGGCAGGCGCAGGGTGAACTCGTCGACCTGCTGGCGGGGGTCGCCGCGGCGATCGATTTTCCCGAGGAGGTCGACGCGGATGAAGCCGCCTCGGACCTCGCCGGCCGCGCGGAAAGACTGGCGGACGGGCTCGAGTCAGCCTGCGACGAGCGGGGGTCGAGGATCCTTCGCGAGGGGATGGAGGTGGCGATCGTCGGCAAGCCGAACGTCGGGAAGTCCTCGCTGCTCAACGCGCTCCTGAGCCGGGAGGCGGCCATCGTGACCGATATCCCGGGGACGACCCGCGACGTCGTCCGGGGCAGCCGCCTTGTCGAAGGCCTGGAAGTGATCTTTTCCGACACCGCCGGGATGCGCGAAAGCGGCGACGCGGTGGAGAAGATCGGGATCAGGCGCGCGAAGGAGGCGATGCGGTCGGCCGACCTTGTCCTGGCCGTGCTGGACGCGAGCCGCCCGGCGGACGCGCTGGACCGCTTGGTCCTCGAGGGCATCGGGGAAGCGCCGCATCTGGTCGTCCTCAACAAGCGGGACCTGGGCCTTTCGCCGGAGAACCCGCCGGGCGTCGCGGTCTCGGCGAAAACCGGGGAGGGGATCAGGGAGCTGCTGAACGAGGTGTTCCGTTACGCGGGAACCCCAGGTGAAAACGCGCTGACGCTCGAAAGGCACCTGCGCCTGGCCAGGAAGGCCGCGCAGTCGCTCCGCGCGGCGGCAGCGGCGATGGAAAGGGGCGAGCCGCTCGATTTGTGCGCCGTTGAGCTCCATGACGCCCTCCTGTCCCTGGGCGAGATCACGGGGGACAGGGTCACGGAGGAGCTGCTCGACAGCGTGTTCTCCACCTTCTGCGTGGGAAAATAGCCCGCGGGAAGGGAGGCAGGCCGCTCCCTTCGCCGGAAATCGCCACGAAGCCGGAGCGCCGCGGGGCGGTCGCGGTGTTGACAAGCTTCCGGCCCTTGAATATAATGCCCTTGTCCCTGAAGGGGCATGGTGTAATGGTAACACGTGGGTCTCCAAAACCTTTGTTGAGGGTTCGAGTCCTTCTGCCCCTGCCATAAGGCGCCGGTTTGAATCGCAAACCGGCGCCTTTTTGCGTTGGATCCGGTCGGCGGGTTACTGGATACAAGTTTCGTTTCTCGATGCGCGACGGCAGACACATGCGGGGGCTTCATCTGGGTGCATAACGCTGTAATTTATGCAAAACGCGTCGCACACTGGAACCTCGCGCCATCGCCGGAGCCGGTCAACAGCCGAAAAAGGCGGGATAGCCTGCGATGATCGGACTGTGAAAACAAAGACGCGGGCTGCCAGGACCGGGTCCCGAAGGCTTCATAGAGAATCCGCTGGTTTGAAAATCCATCGGCGCAAAGGGAGACGGCGGCGATATAAGCTCAGAAGACGATCGCCTCGATTTCGGGGCGTTTATTTGCTGCGGATGACGCTGAATCCGCAGACCGGCATGGGAATCAAACGCTTCGCTTATAGGCCGCATGTGACGGAGCGCGCCGCGGCAAGCAAAGGGAAGAATTGGAAACTCGTTTTAAGGCAGGTACGACCCAGTGCGTACACAAGAATTAGAATAATTCTTGAAATTGGATGCATATATATTCTTCTTGACATTGATTAGATAAGCAAAATATAATTCGGTTGCCTGAAGCCAAAGAGGTCAGCTGGCAGGCCGTTTTGGGGTATGAAATTTATGGGCATTTATCTACCGTCAACTCCTGAATGCTGGATGCTTCTGCGCAGAGCAATATCAGCCAACGCTTTCCCTGGATAAAATGGGAGGAACACGCGATGAGACCAAATACAAGTAGGAACCCGCTGGCGTTGCTGCTGGCTTTGCTGCTTCTGCTGTTGACGACGCTCCCCGCGCAGGGAAACGGCTCAACCTGGTCTCCTGCGGTTTCGGTCCGATTGAACGGCCGTGCGCTCAGGGCAGGGGAGTTCAGGTTCAAACTGACCGATGTCACCGGGCAGAGCGATTTGGTGATGCACGGCGCGACAGGTACAAACACCGCATCAGGCAGCGTTTCTTTTCCGCAAGTCAATTACACGGCCGCCGACGCGGGCAAGTCCGAAACCACTGAAAAAGTCGGTCTATAAGGCAGAGTTATCCCTTATCTTGAGTCC
>CAZLYF010000032.1:0-23088 GCA_964563725.1 uncultured Oscillospiraceae bacterium | reverse complement strand
ACGATCCCTGCGACGGGCGCAAGCAGGATGGCCAGCAGGAAGAGCACGCCCGTGGTCAGGCTGGTCAGGCCCGTCCTGCCGCCCTGCTCGATGCCGGTCGCGCTCTCCACATAGGTCGTCACCGTGGAGGTGCCCAGGCAGGAGCCCGCGCAGGTGGCGATGGCGTCGGCGATGAGCGCCTTGTCGCCCCGGGGAAGATTACCCTTTTCATCGAGCATCCCGGCGTTCCCGGCAGTCCCGATGAGCGTGCCGACGGTGTCAAACATGTCGACGATGGCGAAGGACAGGATGGTCGTGACCAGGGGGACGAGGCCCAGCGTCAGGAGGTTGAAGTCGAACTTGAAGAAGACCGGGGCGAGGCTGACATTCGCCAGCGTCAGGCTCTCGGGGAGTTTCGTCACCCCCATGAAGTAGCCCACGACCGTGGTGAGCAGGATGCCAAAGAGGATCGCGCCCTTCACCTTGAGCAGCATCAGCCCGAAGGTGAGCAGGAGGCCGACGAGGGCCAGCAGCTGCGGCGCACCCGAGAGGCTCAGCGAGAGCAGGTTGTTGTTCGCCCCGACGATGCCCGCGTTGAGAAGGCCGATGAGCGCGATGAACAGCCCGATGCCCACACTGATGGCGGCTTTGAGCGAAGCGGGAATGGACTCGATGATCTTGCTGCGGATGGGGGAGATGGCGATCAGCAGGAACAGCACGCCGGAGATGAGCACGATGGCAAGCGCCTGCTGCCAGCTGTAGCCCATGCCAAAGCAGACCGTGAAGGTGAAGAATGCGTTGAGGCCCATGCCCGGGGCTTGCGCGAAGGGGACATTCGCCATGAAAGCCGTGAGGAAAGTGCCTATGGCGGAGGCGATGCAGGTACCGATCATCACCGCCGTAAAGTCCATGCCCGTCTGGGAGAGGAAGGAGGGGTTGACGAAGATGATGTAACTCATGGCGATGAAGGTGGTGAGCCCCGCCATGACCTCGGTGCCCGCTTTCGTTCCGTGGGCTTTGAGTTTGAATAGCTTTTCCAGCATTTTCCTGCCCCTTTCCATCATGCCAGGATAAGTGCCTGATTTTCGCGGCGCAGCCATGCAGTGGCACGCAGGTCCCGATAAACCGCCACAGAAAATCCGGGAGGCGGGCCCGGGTCACGACTTCGAGCCGGCGCTCACCTCCGTTTTTTCGTCCGCTTGGGAAACACAGGCAGTATATGCATGGATCGCTGCGATTGCAACAGCGGGGCGGCGGCCGGTGCGCGGAATACAGGCCCCGGCCGCCGCGAAACGAAGCCCGGAACCTGTTTGCACACGTCCCGGGCCTTCATCCCTGGTGGAGCATAGGAGACTCGAACTCCTGACCCCAACACTGCCAGTGTTGTGCGCTACCAGCTGCGCTAATGCCCCAAGGCAGTGGAGAGGATAACATAAACCGAAGAAAATGTAAAGCGTCGGAGCGAGGCTTTTTTATCGGGCCGGCGCCCTTTGCGCCAGCAGGCGCGGCGGACGGCAAAGGCTCCCGTTCCTTCAGGGACGGGAGCCTTCTGGTCTGGGTGGAGAGATTTGAACTCTCGGCCTCTTGAACCCCATTCAAGCACGCTACCAAGCTGCGCTACACCCAGACGCGTTACGCGGCGAGTGCTATCCTACCGTTTGCGCCACGGCTTGTCAAGGGCGATTTTTACTTTCCTTTCAGGGGCCCCGCATCACAACGCAGGCGCCCATTGCGCGCAGCGTCCTTGCGAAACAGACCGCGCCCGCTTATAATCAGACCAGCGGACCAGGGAGGTGGGAAAGATGTTCGAGTTCAAACCGGGCCTGTACAGCTGCGGCGTACAGGACGCCGCGCTTCGCGTGTTTGACATCATCATGCATACCCCGCACGGGACGAGCTACAATGCGTTTCTTCTCAAGGGCAGCCGCAGGAACGTCCTGCTGGAAACGGTGAAGCTCGGGTTTTGCGACGAATACTTCCGCCAGGTCGAAGAAGTCGTCCCCATCGCGGAGATCGACAGCCTGATCATCAACCACACGGAACCGGATCACGCCGGCACGATCCCCCTGCTGCTGAAACGGAACCCTGACATGACGGTCATCGGGACCAGCAGCGCGATCGCGTTCGTGTCCCACATCATCAACGGTCCGTTCCATTCAAGGGTCGTGAAGAAAGGGGACTCGCTGGACCTCGGCGACAGGGAGCTCCAGTTTTTCCCGATGCCCAACCTGCACTGGCCGGACACGATGTTCACCTTCGATCCAAAGACGCGCGCCCTGTTCAGCTGCGACTGCTTCGGCGCGCACTATTCCCATCCAGGCCTTCTGCTGAGCAGGATGCCGGACACCAGGGCGTATATCGAGGCGCAGACGAAGTATTTCCACGACATCCTGAGCCCCTTTGCCGATCCCTTTGTCCTGCGCGGCATCGAGTGCGCGAGGGAGCTCCAGCCCGACGTCATCTGCACGGGGCACGGGCCTGTCCTGGACACGCAGGTACCGGAAACGCTTGAGCGCTACGCGGCGCTTTGCGAAGGTCTTCCCAAGGCGTCAAGGAAAGTGGCCATCGTCTACGTGAGCGCGTACGGCTATACCGCAGCGCTCGCGGAAGCGATCGCGGCAGCGATCCGGGAGGAGCGCGTGGAAGTCTCCCTGACCGATGCGGCGTCCACGCCCAGGGAGGAGGTCATGGACCGGCTGGCGGTATCGCAAGGGGTGCTGTTGGGCTCGCCGACGATCCTGGGCGACCTTCTCAAGCCCATCGGGGAGATCACGACGGCCCTGTATCCGTACATGATGAAGGGCAAGCTCGCTTCGGCGTTCGGGTCCTACGGCTGGAGCGGGGAAGCCGTGCCGAACATCATGGGTCGCCTTGGCCAGCTGAAAGCCAGGAGCATCGAAGGCCTGCGGGTGCGGATGAAACCGGGCGAGGAAGACATGAAGAAGGCCATGGAGTTCGGCAAGCAGTTTGCCGCGGCTCTGTAGGGGGAGCCGGTCGTTGTGGAGGAACGGAGGAGAGGAAGGAGACGTGCGATGATTTCATCCAGCAGGTATCCCTGCCTGAGCGTCGAGGCGCCAGGCTTCCCGCTCGAAGACGACCCCGTCTGGGACGCCGCGGTCAAGATGCCGCTTGTCGACGTCCTCACCGGGGAGAAGCCTTTTCTTCAAAGTGAATTCTGCATCCTCCGGGACGATCCCGGCGAGCGTTTCCTCATCCGCTTTTCCGGAGAGGACGATGGCGCTTTCTCCCTGTTCCGACTCCGCGACGAGCCGCTGGCCCGGCAGGATGTCTTCGGGCTGCTCGTGGCGGACACGGATTCGCCGGACCTGTACAAGGATTTTCAGTCAAGCCCCTGGGATGTCCTGTACGACGGTCTCGTCAAGGGGCGTTCCGGCAGGGAGACGGCGGTCGACCTGTCCTTTGACGCGAAAGGCTGGAAAACAAGGACCGTTTTCGACAGGCGCAGGCTCAGGATCGTCTCTGTATGGTCGCTTCCCTACAGCGCCTTCTCCCAAAGGCCTGCGCCCGGCACGGGCTGGAGGTTCAACGCGTTTCGCATCGACCACAGCGTCCGCGGGATCTCCCGGCAGGCTTGGGTGAAAACCGGAAAACAGTCCTTTCACGACCCCGAGCACTTTGGCCTCCTTGACTTTGCCGCCTGAGGCGGAGGGAATCCGGGAAGGCCTGGCGGAGTCCATGCGTGCCCTTGCCGGCCCGCGGGCGATGCTGTCCGGGCTCACGGTCGTTTTCGGGAACCAGCGGGAGCGGGAGACGGTCAGCTGCGGCTCGGCGCGGGAGGTCGTCCGGGGACCGGCAGGCTTCGCCGCGGCACCCGTGCCGATCAGGGACGCGACCCTGTATGATCTCGCTTCACTGACAAAGCTGTTCACCGCCGTCGCTGCGCTGCAGCTGATCCTGCGCGGCCGCCTTCGCATGGCGGACCGCCTGGGAGACATCGACAGGCGTTTTGAGCGCCTGCGCGACACGACCGTGTATGACGCGCTGACCTATCAGGCCGTGCTCCGGTCGCCCGAGAGGATCGACAAGCAGCCGACGGCCGGCGATGCCCGCCGACAGGTGTTTCTTGTCTCAAGGGAGCCCCGAGAGCCAGAGCGGCTATATTCCGACATGAACGCGCTGGTGCTCAAGTACGTGCTGGAGACGGTCAGCGGGACGAGGCTGATCGATTACCTGCGGGAACACGTCTTTGGGCCTGCGGGCATGACCAGCGCGTACGCCGGCGTCCCGGAGACGAGGCTGAACGACTGCGTGGACTACAACTACGAGCACCGGATCGTCGGCGGTGAATATCATGTGGAGGACAGGGTCTCGCCCGGCACCCCGCACGACCCCAAGGCGCGCGCGCTGCGCGAGGATGAAAACGACCTGGCCGGGCATGCAGGCCTGTTTTGCACGGCGGCTGACATGGCGCGTTTCGCCCAGGCGCTGCTCAGAGGCGACCTGCTGCCGATGGACACCGTGCGGGAGATGGGCGTCAACAGGACCGGGAGAACGGACAGGAGCGGCGTCCGAAGGCAATATCTCGGTTTCCTTTGCTTTTCAAAATGCCCCGTCCAGCGCGTGAGCGAGGTGCCGTCCTGGATGGGGGCGCGCGCCATCGCCATCAGCGGCTATACCGGCAACCACATTGCCATCGACCCGAACCTGGGTGCGTTCGACCTCTTCCTGGGCAACCGCTGCCACAACCGGGTCTCGAAGATCATCCCCGAATCGGACGAAAAGGCGTACGGCCTCTCCGCCCGGGGCGAAGGGATGGTGAAATGGCCGGACGGGAGAGAAGTTCCCTCCAGCTGCCGCTATATCCATCGCAAGGACGATATGCTGCACGAGCCGGTGCTGGAAGCGCTCAGGATGAGGGGGTGGCTGCCGAAAGGCGCATGAAACGGCTGCCCGCCGGGCTGTCCGCCCAGCGCGGCGGCATGAACGATGACTTGAGGAGGCAGGCATGCAGAAAGTACCCTTTGGCAAGCTCGGATTTGAAGTTTCCCGTCTCGGATTCGGGATGATGCGGCTGCCCACCGTACCCGGAAAAGACGGCAAAACCGCGGTCGACCGCGATGAGGCGATCGCCATGCTGCGTCACGCAGTCGATTCCGGCGTGAACTACGTGGACACAGCCTACGGCTACCACCATGGCGAGAGCGAGATCGTCACGGGGCTCGCCCTGAAGGGCGGGTACCGAGACCGGGTGAGCCTGACAACGAAGCTGCCCCAGTGGCTTGTCAGGGAACGGGGGGACATGGACAGGTTCCTGGACGAGCAGCTGCGCAAGCTGGACGTCGGCCACGTCGATTTCTACCTGGTCCACGCCCTTGACAGGGAGGCCTTTCACAGGCTGCAGCCGCTTGGATACAAGGACTTTTTGCGCGGCGCCCGCGCAGACGGCCGGATCAGGCACGCGGGCTTTTCCTTCCACGACGACAGGGACGCCTTCATGGAGATCGTGGACGATTTCGACTGGGAACTGGCCCAGGTGCAGTTCAACTACCTGGACGACGAAAACCAGGCCACTGCGGAGGGCGTCCGCTACGCCGCGAAAAAGGGCGTTCCGGTGGTGTGCATGGAGCCCCTGCGCGGGGGCGCGCTGGCGGCGCCTCCGGCGGCGATCGCGCAAGACATATCGCGCCATCCCAGGGGCTGGTCGGCTGCCGAGTGGGCGTTCCGCTACGTCGCCGATTTTTCCGAGATTGTCACGATCCTCAGCGGGATGAACACCATGGAGCAGGTGAAGGACAACCTGCGGATCTTCGCGGAGATCCGGCCCGGCTCCCTCACCAGCAGTGACCGGCGCTTCATCGCGGAGCTCAAGAGGGGGTATCTGCAGAGGATGGCGGTGAACTGCACGAAATGCGGGTATTGCCAGCCCTGTCCCCAGGGGGTCCAGATCCCGCGCGTCTTTGACCTGTACAACCAGTTCCGGATGCTGGAGCAGGAGCAAGCCTTCATCAGGGACTACGGCTTCCTGACCGGGGAAGGGGCGGACGCGTCGCGCTGCGTGCAGTGCGGCCGCTGCGAGGAGCTCTGTCCGCAAAGGCTCCCGATCATGGAGCTGCTCAGGAAGATCCACGCGGAGACGGCCCGGTGAGCAGCGCCCGCTGCTGCCTGACGGCCGTCGTGATCCATCCCTACGGGCTTCTGATCGCCCTGGGGGTCGCCGCGGGCCTGTGGGTCATGAGCAGGGAGGAGAAGAGGCTGCGGCTCCCGCGGGACACGGGGCTCGATCTCATCCTCTATGCGCTTCCGCCCGCCATTGTATTCTCAAGGCTCTACTATGTCGTTTTCTCCTGGGAGCTTTTCCGGGACGATCCCGTGCGCGCGCTTTTTTTCTGGGACGGCGGGCTGGCGATCTACGGGGGGGTGATCGGGGGCGCCCTTGGCGTGTTCGTCCTTTCCAGACGGCGAGGGATCGCGTTCGCGGCTCTGGCGGACCTCGCGGCGCCCTCCCTGATTCTGGGACAGGCCATCGGGCGCTGGGGCAACTTCATCAACCGCGAGGCTTACGGATACGCGGTCCTCGATCCGCTGTGGCAGTTTTTCCCGGCCGCGGTCAGGATCGGCGACACCTGGCACATGGCCACCTTTTTCTATGAGTCCCTATGGAACTTCATCGGTTTCCTCTTCCTGCGCGCGAACCGCTCCCTCTTCAGGGACGGCGGGCGCACCGGTCAGATCTTCCTGTGGTACTTGATCTGGTACGGCTTCGGCCGTCTGGTCATCGAAGGGCTCCGGACAGACAGCCTGATGCTGGGGCCGCTCCGCGTGTCGCAGCTCTTCAGCGCTCTTTTGTGCGTTTCCGGTATCCTGCTTGCGGCGTGGCCCAGGCGGGTCTGGTCCCCCATGGTCCCGCTGATCATGGCGGCGCTCGCCGGGAGCGTTCATCTGTGTACGGGTAAAGCGGTCCCTGCCGTCATTTCAACGGTTTCGCTCGCGGCGGCCGGCTTCCTCCTGTACCGGCGCTGCCGTCTGGACGCGCGCCGCGCAGCGGGGACGGGAAGGGATGGCGGGGCCTCGTGACAAAAACGGACCTGTACCGAGCGGCGCTGCGTCTGCTGCCGGCGGGCAAGGAAAAGCCTGTTTCGTCAACAGGGAACGGAAACGGCCTGCCCGGGCGCCAGGAGCGCGCGCGGAGGCTCGCCGGCCTGCTGCGCGCCTGCAGGACGGTCGGCGCTTCCTTTGCGATATTCGACGAAAAGGGATTGATGGAACATTTCGTGTACGGCGAATCGAACAGGGGGACCGCCGTCGTTCCCGGTACCTTTTTCCGCGTCGCTTCCATATCAAAACTGCTCACGGGCCTGTGCGTCCTGAAACTCAGCGAGGAGGGGAAGGTGGACATCGACGGGGACGTCAACGGCGTGCTTCCGTTCCCGGTCCGCCATCCGGGCGCGAATGGGCGCAGCATCACGCTCAGGATGCTCATGAGCCACACCGCCGGCATCCGCGACGGCAAAGCCTATCTGGCCGGCATCCGGCATGGTCTGCCCGTCACCGCCGTACTGGCCGGGGACAGTTACGCCCCCCAGCTCCCGGGGGAAAAATGGGAATATTCCAACCTCGGCGCGGGCCTGGTGGGATCCGTGCTCGAGGCCGCGACCGCGATGCCCTTTGAGGCGCTGATGCGCCGCACGCTGTTTGAGCCCCTCAAGGCGGAGGGGACCTTTTATCCGCAGCGGGTCAGGGGCAGCCTTGCGGACGCGTTCAGGGTGCTGCCCCCGGGGCTCAGGCCGAAGTTTGATGCCGGCGTGAGGCGCTCGAGACCCTGCCCCGACGCGGACGAATCGGCGCCGGAAAAGCACTACCTGCTGGCGCAGGGCGCCTGCTGCGCGCCGGCGGAAACGGTCGCGAAAGCCCTTTCGACCCTGATGGGCGGCGGTTTTTTGGGCTTGACGACAAGGCGGTACGCCCTCGAGCCGGTCGCGCCCTTCGGCGAGGCCTATCCCGGGATGCTGCAGGGCATCGCCATCAGCCTCTTCCGCGACCCCACGCTGGGGACGCGGACGGTCGCGGGGCATCAGGGGCATGCGTATGGCGCGGTGCATGGCGCTTTTTTCGACCCTGAAGCGAAATGCGGGATGGTGTTTCTGTCAAGCGGGACTTCGGAAGCGCGCTCCGGCTTCCTGGCTGACGTCAATCTTGAATTGCTGAAGTTCTGCCGCGGGGAGGGATACTGGCCATCGACACGGTGACGGGGATCGGCAGGGGAAAGGGCTGCGTGGTCGTCCAGTGGCAGTCCGGGCGCACGCTGCGCGTGCCGCTGCGCGTCTTCCGGCGCTGTCCGCTGGAAGCCGGAGCACGGGCGGAGCCTGAGGAATACGCTGCGTGCGTCGCGGAAGCGGAGTACCCCTGCGCGATGGAGGCGGCCGCGGCGCTTCTTGCCCAAAGGGAAAGAAGCGCGGCCGACATCGTCCGGAGCCTTCGCGAGCGGGGCTACAGCGGCGTCACGGTCGACAGGGCCGTCGCGTACCTGATCTCAAGGCGCTACCTTGACGACGGGCGGTTGAGCGAAGCGTTCACCGACAGATTGGGCGGAAGGATGGGCTCGAACCGCATCCGGCAAAAGCTGAAGGAAAAGGGCATCGATCCGGATACCATCGAAGAATCCCTCGGGCGGATCGATCCCGAGGCGCAGATCGAAGCCGCGGCAGCCCTTGCGAAGCCCCGGCTCGCCCGCGCCACGGAAGAAGGAAGGAAAGACCCCTGGAGGGACGCGGTCGCCTTTTTGCTCAGGAGAGGGTTCCCGTATGAAGTCGCCAAGGCGGCGCTTGAGAGGGCCCGGGAAGGACGGGAGCTTTAGGCCTCCTGTCCGGAAAATGGCGACGCGGGCGGACCATTCGGGGCAAAGTAAGTCTTCGCGCTGCGTTTCTGATGGGCGACAGCTGCCGTGAGGAGGCTGACCTCCGCCGCTCCCGCCTCGTTCAGGGCCTTCGCGCAGGCCCGTGCCGTGCTGCCCGAAGTCCGGACGTCGTCAACAAGCAGCAGCCGCAGCCCTTTCACGCTCTTCGCCGCGATGAAGGCGTCCCTGACGTTGCCTTCCCTGTCGGCCGGCCGGAGGCCCGACTGGCGCTTCGTGTTCCTCGCTCTCGTGAGTGCCGGCAGGATGGGGACCCCGTTTGCCTTGCCGACCAGGCGGCAGAGGAGTTCCGCCTGGTTGACGCCTCTTTCCCTGAGCCGCCTGGGGTGAAGCGGGACCGGCACCAGCGCGTCAAACGTCTGTCCGCGGACGCAGTCAGCCATCGCCCGGGCCAGAGGCTCCGCCGCGGCGTCGACGCCGCCGAATTTGCACAGGACGACCAGCCTCTGGACCGGCCCGTGATAGAAATAGGGGGAATAGGCGCCGGCGAAACCAGTCATCCCGCCCTCCGCGCAGTAAGCGCAGGGGCCCTGGCCGCCCGGCGAAAGGCAGTGCGGACAAACATTGTCCTTCAGTCTCAGTTTTTCCAGCCGGCCGCTGCAGGCGCGGCAGATCGCCTCACCCGGGTCGATCCTTCTGGGTTCTCCGCAAAGCAGGCACTGCGCCCTGGGAAACAGCAGGACTTCGGCACGGTCAATGAAACGACGGCGCCAGCGTTTCCAGGCGCTTTCCTTCCTGACAGACGGGCGGAAGGCCGTGGCGGATCCCCCCTCCCTGCGTTTTTTCCTCGCCTGCCGCTGTCAACCGGTTCCCTTGCGCAGGGCGTAGCTCAACGGCGTGCTTATCCGCGCTTTTTCTTTGCTGTTTTGCCGGAGGCTCCGAAGCGCCGCCCTTTTCCCATGGACAAAGGGGATTTCGACCTGTCGATCAGGTACTGGTAGCGCGTGACGACCTCTGCGATGACGGTCTCCCACGGGACGGGGATCGACGAACGCGCGGCCAGCCCCACTGTTTTTGTCTCCTCCGGATGGTCAAGAGCCCAGGCGATGACGTCGCGGAGATGGGCCGAGTCGTTCCGGCAAAGAAAGCCGTTTTTCCCATTCACGATGACATCGGCAGCGCTGCTCCCCTCTGCCAGGACGGAGGGCGTCGCCATCACCGCCGCTTCCCGCACGACCATGGGGGCGTTGTCATACAGCGACGGAAAAACAAAGAGGCTCGCTCGGGCATACAGCGCGTCGAGGCGGTCGATGTCTCCGACATGTCCGATCAGCGAAGCGGTGTCCCCGATGTCCAGTTCGCCGATTTTTATCCCGATCTCGCGCTCGTCGGGCCCCTGGCCGGCAAGAAGCAGTTTGAAGGCCCTGCCCGAGCGCCGAAGCAGCGCGGCGGATTCGAGCACGCGGAGGATATTCTTTTTCCAGTTGATCTGGCCGACGAACAGCAGCAGCGGCAGGCCCGCGAGGCCGTATGCCCGCTCGAGTTCCCGGACGGCCTCGGGTTTCGCGTCCCGCATCGTCACGCCATTGGGGACGATGTGGATCTGCCGCCTGTAGCCGTAGGTCCTCAGGACCTCCGCGGTGGACTCGCTGACCGCCCAGACATCATCGCATTTGTGGTAGAAAGCGATGATGTTCGCAAGCAGGAGCTTCGACAGCGATTCGCTTTTCGTCGCCTTGTAAAAATCATCATAGTACTTAGAATGAAAGGACGCGACGACGGGCAGGTCCCTTTCCTTCGCGATCCTCAGCGCTTCCCTTCCGGATTCGAACGGGCTGTGCGTATGTAGGATGTCCAGTTCGATCATGCTCAGGCGCCGTCTGTAATGCGAGTCGAAGGCAGCCGCCCCGGTCTTGTACTGGGGCTGCGTGGGGACCCTGAACGACGCGTACTCGACAAGCTCAAAGGGATAGCCGCCCCTGTGCCCCGTATCGTTCATGGGAGCGAACACGGTGACCTGGTGCCCGGCCCGCGCGAGCGTTTGCGCGTAGGAAAGCGCGACGCGCCCGACGCCGTCCACCACGGGGATGAAGGTGTCCGTGAACTGGCCGATCCTGAGCATCATTCGCCTTTGCAGTCTGCAGGAGTCTCCGGCGCAGGCTTTCGGCGCCGCCCCTGTGCCCCTGCAAGACCATTATATTGACCCGGCACGCGCGCCGCAAGGAGGTAGGGCGAGGGAGAAGGAAGGGCGGCCGGGGAAGGGGGCCGGTTTTCCACTGAGATTGACAGCTTGGGCCAGACGCTGTATCATCTGGGCATCGAGATGGTGAAGGAGCCTTATATGGGAAAGAAAACACTGGTGATGGGCGTCATAGGCGCGGATGTCCATGCCGTCGGCAACCAGATCCTCAACCACGTTTTTCGCGAGGCCGGTTTCAATGTCGTCAATCTGGGCGTGATGGTGTCCCAGGAGGAGTTCATCGAGGCGGCGATCGAATCGGCGGCGGACGCGATCGTCGTATCCTCGCTGTATGGGCACGGCGAATTGGACTGCCAGGGATTCAGGGACAAGTGCGACGAAGCGGGGCTGAAGGGGATCCTGCTGTACGTCGGGGGAAACATCGTCGTCGGCAAACAACCCTTTGAGGAGGTCGAGGCGCGGTTCCGCGCGATGGGCTTCGACAGGGTCTTCGGCCCGGGCACGCCGCCGGAAACGGCGGTCGCCGCGCTCAGGCAGGACCTCCCCGGCGGAGGGGCCTGATGCGCCCGGTCCTGCTGATCGATTTCGGTTCCACCTACACCAAGGCCGTCGCCGTCGATACCGCCTCGCCCGCCATCCTCGGGACCGCCAGCGCACCGACGACCGCAGGCAGCGATGTCTCCAACGGGCTCGCCGCTGCGCTGGACCTGCTGTTCGCCCGGACCGGCCGCCTTGCGTTTGAGTCGCGCCTGGCCTGCTCCAGCGCGGCGGGGGGCCTGAGGATGGTCGCCTGCGGGCTGGTCCCGAGCCTGACGGCGCAGGCGGCGAAACTCGCGGCCTACGGGGCCGGGGCGAAAGTCATCGCGACGTTCGCGTACACGCTGACCCGCGCGGACCTTGAGGAAATCGCCAGGATCTCCCCGGACATCCTGCTTTTGACCGGGGGGACGGACGGCGGCAACGCCGAGGTGGTCGTCCACAACGCGAGGGCCCTGGCAGCGGTCGAAATACCCTTCCCGGTCATCTACGCCGGCAACCGGGCTGCCAGGGACGCATGCGCGGATATTCTCAAGGGCTCCTGTCATCCTTTCTACCCGGCGGACAATGTGATGCCCTCCCTGAACAAGCTTGAAACGGCGCAGGCCCAGCAGGTGATCAGGGAGATCTTCCTTCAGCGGATCGTCCTGTGCAAAGGCTTGAGCCGCGCGCAGGAGATCATCAGCGGCATCATGATGCCCACGCCGTCCGCCGTCCTGTCGGCGCTGACCCTGCTTTCCCAGGGGGACGGCAGGCATGGGGGGATCGGCGAACTCGTTGCCGTCGATCTGGGGGGCGCGACAACGGACATCTACTCCATCGCCGGGGGCGAGCCGACCAGGCCCGGCACCTTCCTGCGCGGCCTGCCGGAGCCCCGCGTCAAGCGGACGGTGGAGGGCGATATCGGCATGCGCTTCAGCGCCCGGGGCACCGCTGAAGCGGCCGGCCTTGAGGAAGTGGAGCGCGTCAGCGGGCTTGACGGCGACCGCATCGAGAGCATCCTTCGAAAAATCGAGGAAGAACCCTGCATGCTTGCGCAGACCGGTGAAGAGAAGGCGCTGGACGACGCGCTGGCCGCGCTGGCGATCCGCGTCGGCCTTGTCCGTCATTGCGGCAGGCTCACGCAGGTGTACACGCCGATGGGCGCCCTGTTCCAGCAAACCGGGAAAGACCTCACGGGCATCAGGAAGATCCTCCTGACCGGAGGCGCGCTGATCAGAAATGAGAGGTACGGCCGCATCGTCCAGGAGGCGATGAACGTGCGGGATGCAGGATCGCTGGTCCCCAGAAGCGCGGGGGTCATTCAGGACAAGGGATACATCCTTCCCGCCATGGGCTTGTTGGCCGGTTACGATAAGGAGGCGGCCTTCGGGATCCTCCTGAATGCTTTCGGAAAGGAAGAGGAGTATGCAGCTTTCGAACAGAAGACTGGATGAGGACGAATTTTTCCGCGAAAGGGAAGAGGTGCTGCAGGGCTGGCCGACGGGGGCTGAGGTAGACCTGGATGAGGCCGTGGAATACCAGAGGAACATTCCTCAAAGCAAGCGCTTCGTCACAAAGCTCAGGGACGCGGCCGACAAGGGGACGACCCTCATCCAGCCCCGGGCAGGCGTGCCGCTGACAGACGAGCATATCGCGCTGCTGAGGTATCTTGAGCAGGAGGGAGGGGCGGACCTGCTTCCGACGACCATCGACAGCTACACCCGTCAAAACCGGTATTCGGACGCCGATCACGGCATCAAGGAATCGCAGGCGTCCGGGAAGGCGATGCTCAACGGGTTCCCCGCCGTCAATCACGGCGTCAGGACCTGCAGGCGGGTCACGGAGTCCGTCGGCGTCCCGGTGCAGGTGAGGCACGGAACGCCCGACGCCCGCCTGCTGTGCGAAATCACTCTGGCAGGCGGCTTCACAAGCTTTGAGGGCGGCGGGATCTCGTACAACATCCCCTACGCGAAGAATGTTCCCATCGGGCACACGATCAGGACCTGGCAGTACTGCGACCGGCTGACGGCCTATTACGAGGGCCGGGGCGTCACCATCGACCGCGAGCCCTTCGGCCCCCTGACGGGGACGCTGGTCCCGCCCTGCGTCGCAAACGCGGTTTCGATCATCGAAGCGCTCCTGGCGGCCGGGCAGGGAGTCATGAACGTCACCGTCGGCTACGGCCAGTGCGGGAACCTCGTGCAGGACGTCGCGGCGCTCAAGGCCCTTCAAAGGCAGACAGGGGAGTATCTCCGGCGTTTCGGCCACGACGGCTGCTCCGTCAGGACCGTGCTGCACCAATGGATGGGCGGCTTCCCTCAGGACGAGGCGAAGGCCTTCGCGGTCATCTGCTGGGGAAGCGCGGCTGCCGCGCTGGCAAAAACAACAAAGGTGATCGTGAAATCCCCCCACGAGGCGATCGGCGTGCCGACAAAGGAAGCCAACGCGCTTGGCCTGCGCGCGACAAAACAGATGATTTCGATGCTCGCCGACCAGTCTTTGGCCGAGGAAGAGTCGCTGAAAACGGAGATCGAAGCGGTTTGCGCGGAGACCCGCTGCATCCTTGACAAGACCCTGGAGCTTGGAGACGGGGACATCGCCGTCGGGGCGGTCAGGGCCTTTGAGGCGGGCGTGATCGACGTGCCGTTCGCGCCCAGCCGCTTCAACGCCGGGAAGATCCTGCCGGCGAGGGACGTCGACGGGGCGGTGCGCTTCCTCGACGCGGGCAGGCTGCCGTTCACGCAGGACATCCTTGAGTTTCATCGCATGAAGATCGCGGAACGGGGCAGGCAGGAGCACCGCGCCGTTTCGTTCCAGATGGTCATCGACGACATTTACGCAGTCAGCAAAGGCTTCCTGACCGGAAAGCCAAAGAAAGGATAAACAGGGGTGTCAGCATGAGAATCACCCGGGTCATCTGCTCAAAGGGACGGACAGGTTTCTTCTTCGACGACCAGAAAGCGATCAAGGCAGGCGCGAAATCAGATGGCGCGCTGTACGAGGGAAGTCCCCTCACGCCGCATTTCAGCAGGATCCGCCAGGCAGGAGAGTCGGTCTCCGTCATCCTGCTGCTGGAGAACGGACAGTCCGGATGGGGCGACTGTGCGGCGGTGCAGTACTCAGGTGCCGGCGGGCGGGACCCGCTGTTCCTGGCGGAGAACTTCATCCCCCTCATCGAACGGGAGGTCGCAGCCTATCTCGTGGGGCAGCAGGCCGACAGTTTCCGCCGGCTCGCGAGAGGCGTCGACGACATGCGCGTAGAGGGAAAGAGGCTGCATACGGCGATCCGCTACGGGGTGTCGCAGGCGATCCTTGACGCGGTCTCGAAGGCGAAGGGCCTCAACATGTGCGACGTGGTCGCGCAGGAATACGGAACGAGGGTGCAGGACGGGCCGCTGCCCCTCTTCACCCAGTCGGGGGACGACCGCTTTGCCAACGCGGACAAGATGATCATCAAGGCTGCGGACGTCCTTCCCCACGGGCTGTTCAACAGCCTGGAGAAAACGGGGGAAAAGGGCGAGAAGCTCCGCACCTATGTCGCCTGGCTGCGGGACAGGATCCTTGACCATGCGCCCCGCGAAGGCTACCATCCGGTGATCCATATCGACGTCTATGGCATGATCGGGCAGATTTTTGGCTGCAGCAGCTACCCCGCGATGGCCGAATACCTGCGCGGGCTTTCCGAGGCAGCCAAGCCCTTCAGGCTCCGCATCGAGGGGCCGATGGATTCCGAGGGGCGCGAGGCGCAGATGCGCGACCTGAAAGGCCTGCGGGAGGTGGTCGACAGCCTCCACATCGATGTCGAACTGGTCGCCGACGAGTGGTGCAATACGCTGGAGGACGTGATCTATTTCGCAGACAACAAGGCCGGCCATATGATCCAGATCAAGACGCCTGACCTTGGCAGCGTCCACAACACCTGTGAGGCGGTCCTCTACTGCAGGGAAAAGGGGATCGGCGCATACCAGGGGGGCACCTGCAACGAGACGGACAGGTCGGCCCAGGTGTGCGTCCACTGCGCGATGGCCACCCATCCCGACCAGATCCTTGCCAAACCCGGTATGGGGGTGGACGAGGGATTCATGGTCTGCTACAACGAGATGAGCCGCATCCTGGCGCTGAGGAAGGCGGGGGTCGGTGTGGCGGCGGGCTGACCCGGCGGAAAGCGGGGGCGGCGCTGATTCCGTCAGGGAGCGGAGGCCACAGATGTTTTATACAGAACAAAGCCCGCTGTACAGCGTGTATTTCGCTCCGCGCGGCTATGTGCGCATGACGCAGATGGGCATAGCGATCGCGCATCAGCATCTGACGCCTTTCGACCGTCTCATCGGCGTGATCGGCGAAGCGGGGTCGGGGAAAAGCCTGCTGACAAAGGGGATGTTCCCCGGTCTTGAGCTGACCAATGACGACAACGGGGTCAACGTCCGCCCGCTGCCCATCCTGGATATCGCCCGCTCAGGCTTCTACCAACAGCATACCTACCACCTGGACGTCCGCTTCGAATCGGCCTTTGCGCAGATGCACATCCTCGCCGAGGCCATCCGCGAAGCGCTGCGCCTGGGCAAGCGCGTCGTCGCGGAGCATTTCGACCTGGTGTACCCCCTGCTGGGAATGAACGCCGAACTGCTCATCGGCATCGGGGAGGAGATCATTGCCGCGCGGCCGACCGTGTTCGGCCCTGAACCGCAGGACATCGCCGAGATCGTGTTTCACTCGAACAAATACCGCAGGATGGCGCATACCGCAGAAGACCTGACGGAACGCTACCTCAGGGAGCGGGACATCGGCGAGTATTCCCACGGGGACGTCAGACACGGCTTCCTGCTGCGTTTCAGGGAAGAGCCAAATTTGGATGTGGATGATCTGGAAGCCTATGTGCTCGACCTCATCAGGCAGGACCTGCCCGTGAGTTTCGCGGACGAACAGCATATCCTCATCGGCAGCGACGCGCACCGCTGCACCGGGCCGCGCATGCACGTCTCCTCAACGGGCGAGATCGAAAACCTGCACTACCTCAGGGGAACGCTGTATGATGAACTGAGCAAGAGCTATCTGCTCGTGGGCCTTCTTGGCAAGGCGGGATCTGAAAACATCCGTGACCTGAACAGGATATTCGCGGGTTGACGGGGCGCCCGCTGGAGCGCGGTGGCGGTGTCCTGCCTCTCAGGGCGGCGGGTCCCTTGTCAGCAGCAGGATGTTTTCCACCTCGGCTGTCTGGCAGAACATATCCACCGGGAAGCAGCCGCCGACACGGTACCCGCCCTGTACCAGGCGCTTCGCGTCCCTTGCCTGGGTGGCGGGATGGCAGCTGACATATACGATCCTCCCTGGGGCCGCCCTGACGATCGCGTCAAGGACCGCTTCGCCGGTCCCCTTTCTGGGCGGGTCGAGGATGACGACGTCCGGCTGGACGCCCCCGTTGACCAGTTCGGGGAGCAGTTCCTCCGCGGGCCCCTGAAGGAAGGAGACGTTTCTGATGCCGTTGCTTGCCGCATTGTCATTGGCATCCCGCACAGCTTCGGCGGAAATTTCGATGCCGAAGGCCTGTTTCGCCCGGCGCGCGAGCAGCAGGGTGATCGTTCCGGTCCCGCAGCAGACGTCGACGGCCGTGTCGCCGCCTTCAGGCGCGGCGAACGCGAGGGCTTTTTCGTAGAGCCTCTCTGTCTGGCGGGGGTTGACCTGGAAGAAGGAAAGGGGAGAGACCGAGAGCCTCAGGCCGCACAGCCTGTCCTCCATCCGCGGCGCTCCCCAGACCGTTTCGCTCGCTTCTCCGGGGATTACGTTGTCGCGCCCAAGGTTGCAGGACAGATTTAGGGAAACGAGCCCGGGAACAGCAGCCCGGAGCCGGCCCACGAGGCGCCCCTCCCCTGGCAGCCGGCGGGCGTTGATCACCAGCGTGACCATGACGGCGCCCGCCTGCGACACCCGGGTCAAAACATGCCTCACCGTCCCCGTGCCCGTGGCCTCGTCGTAGGGCGGGATCCGTTCAAGCGCCATCCACTGAAGCACTTCCCTGACCGCCGCGTCGCTTAAGGGGGATGAGATCAGGCATTCCTCCACGGGCACGATCCGATGGCTCCTGCGCATGAAGAACCCGGCGCGGGCCGCGCCGTCGACGGACCTGACGGGCATCGCCGCCTTGTTGCGGTAATGCCAGGGCGGGTCCATCGGCAGCACTTCAGGCACTGGGACGTCGATCCCGCCGATCCGTCTGAGGCTGTCGGCGACGAGCCCCCGCTTGAAGGCGAGCGAGGCGGCGTAGCTCATGTGCTGGCAGGAGCAGCCGCCGCATCGCGGATAATAGCCGCAGGGCGGGTCCCTGCGGTCCGGGCTCGCCTCGAGGATGCGCAGGAGCTTCGCGTACGAAACGCTGTTTTTCGATTTAAGGACCTGCGCTTCGATTGTTTCGCCGGGAAGGGCACCTTCAACGAAAACGACCTTTCCCTCGTGGCGGCACACGCCTTCCGCGCCGGAACCGAAGCCCTCGACCGTCAGACGCAGCGGGCGGGTCACCTTCCGGCTCCCGTTGCGCAGCAGAGGCCCGATCCGGGGAGGCGCGGTTCAGTATTCCTTGCCTTCATATGCCCTGCAGAGGCAGTACTTGGATATCGCGCTGCGCATCGAACAGCCGGCCGCGGCCGAGAGAAGGGAAGACAGATAAGGCGGGAAGACCCGGTTGTACTTGACCTCCATGATGGTCATTCCCCCCGGGACAGGGGGAACGGTTGGAAGGGCGGCGTTGAACAAATCCGTTGAAGCCAGCCCGGTCCGAAGCCTCTTGTCAAAGGTGATGCGGATGTCCTCGGCGGGATGGACGTACGCTTCGCGCACGTAATCGACGATCACGACGGGATGCAGAAGCTGCAGGCGCATCTCGCGGAACAGGTCCCGGAGCAGCCCGGAAGACGTATTCTCAAGCCCGGCAGGGTCCCCGGCGATGAGCTGCTCGCTCAGGGCGCGCGTGACGCTGACCGAGCGCTTGGAGATGCAGTCCGACACCTTGCTTTTGCATTCGAGGCGGATCACCCTGTCGGACAGGTTGTAGATCCTGAGGCGGTACTTGTCCCGTTCGCGGACGCCGTACACCTTGTCAAAGAGCGCCTGGTCGAAGATCGTGTCGAAATACAGCGATCTGACATGGTACTCGTTGTCCTCTCCCGCGTTCTGATCGGGCGCGAGCACCCCGCGCAGGACGCCTGCAAGGACCCGGTACTGCGTTTCGCTGATATAGTACTTCAGCTCATGCCTGATCTGAAAGGCCATCCGCCGCTCCTTTGCCCCCGGCGAGCGACTCCGCGCTCATCTGGAAGATTCGCTCTGGCAGGACACCAGCGTCGCGTCGTGCACACCGCCGATGTCAAGCATATGCCCGACGATGTCCAGCCGGTGCTGCAGGCGCACGTCGACGGTCATCTCCGCGCCCGCGCGGGTGACGGTCTTGGACCGGACCTTGTACGCCCTCACGCCGCGGTGGAGCTCCGCGTCGATTTCGGGCTCGGCGGAGGGGTCGTAGTGGAGCACGAGCAGGTAGCTGTCCCCGCTTCTGACCTTGACATAGGAAAGGACGATCATGATGGCGGAGATCCCCAGCGCGACAACGATCGCGGCGACATAGGAACCCGAACCGATCAGGATCCCCATCGTGATCGCCCAGAACATGTACGCCGTGTCAATCGGGTCCTTGACCGCCGTTCGGAACCTGACAATGGAAAGGGCCCCGACCATGCCCATCGAAAGGGCAACGTTTGACCCGATCGCCATCACGACGGGGGCGGTGACCAGGGTGAGCAGGATGAGCGTCGTCGCGAAGGAAGGGTTGTACAGCACGCCACGGTATGTTTTCTTGTAGACCATGGCGATGATGACGCTTGCGGCAAGCGAGAAAGCCAGGACTGTCGCGATGTTCAGCGGTGTGAAATTGATGAACTGTTCAGCCCACCAGTCGCTGGCGATCAGGTCTGACTTTGAGTTGATTGCCGAATTCGCCAGGAGCGCAAGCCTTATCATAAGCATCCTCCGTTTAGCGTAAGTCCAGACTCCATTATATGCCGATTGGGAAGCCTGTCCAGCCTGAAGGCCTTTGCGCGCAGGCGCGCCGGGCTTTCCTTTGGCGCGGCGATTTGCTATACTCCGCTTGCTGTATCCATCCTTCGCGTCAGCCGGCCCGGACGCAGGGCGGGCGAGACGCTGCCGGCGGCCGCCGAAGGGGCGCAACTGCCCGCGATCTTTATGGGAGGTTGACCGCCATGCATGTCCAGCAGATCTCGGTGTTCCTTGAAAACTCTCCGGGACGCCTCGCTGGGCTCACGAGGCTTCTGGGCGACAGGCAGATCGACCTGATTTCGCTTTCCATCGCGGACACATCCTCCTTCGGGATCCTCCGGGCCATCGTCGCCGACAGCGGCCGCGCACTGGAAGTCCTTGCGTCCGCGGGCTATACCGCCTGCCTGACGGACGTGCTGGCCGTTGCCGTCGACGACCGGCCCGGGAGCCTGGCCCGCGTGCTGGGCATGCTCAGCGACGCGGGCATAGGGATCGAGTACCTCTACAGCTTTCCGCGCAGGTCGGAGGGGCAGGCGCTGGTCATCCTGCGCACGGAGGAGATCGGACGGGCAGAGGCCCTTCTTGGAAGCAGCGGCGTCCGGACGCTGTCGCAGGAAGAAGCGTGCGCCCTGTGACCAGGCTGAGGGATACCCGAGCCACAGTCGACCTGGGCGCTTTCAGGCGAAACGTCGGGCGTTTGCGGAGTGTCCTTGAACGGGGCGTGATGCTGATGGCCGTCGTCAAGGCAGACGCGTACGGGCACGGGCTGCTGCCGGTTTCCAGGGCCGCCGTCGAAGCGGGAGCCGACTGGCTTGGCGTCGCGATCCCCGAGGAAGGGGTCGCGATAAGGGAAGCGGGGCTGCGCTGCCCGATCCTGGTCTTTGGCGGCGTGAACGCCGCCGGCGCCCGCGCGGCCGCTGAAAAGGGCCTGACAGCGACGGTATTCGACGAAAGGGGGGTGAGCCTTTTGGAGCAAGCCGGGAGCGAGCGTGGCAGCCCCGTCAGCGTCCATCTGGCGGCCGATACGGGAATGGGCCGCATTGGGGTCAGGACGGAGGGGCAGCTCGACGCGCTCGCCGCGGCGCTCAAGTCTTCTTCCCACGTCCGCCTCGAAGGCGTTTTCACCCATTTTTCAGACGCCGACAACCCGGACTCCTCCCATACGGACCTGCAGCTTTCCAGGTTCACAAACCTGCTCAAGCGCCTGCCCCCGGGGCTGAACGTACACGCCGCGGCGAGCGCCGCTGCGCTTTCGAGAAAGGATACGCATTTCAGCATGGTCCGCGCGGGGATCGCGCTGTACGGATACCCGCCGGTACGGACCCCGCTTGGTTTCGAGCCCTGCCTGAGCCTGCGCGCCGAGATCACAAGCGTTAAAACAATCGAAGCAGGCGAGCCCGTCGGGTACGGGCGCGCGTACCTGACAAAGGATGAAACAAGGGTCGCGGTGCTGGCTGCCGGCTACGCGGACGGATACCCGCGCTCGCTTTCGTCGAAGGCCTTCGTCATCATCCGCGGCAGGCTCTGCCCCGTGCTTGGGCGCGTCTGCATGGATCAGGTGATGGTCGATGTATCCGCGGTTCCGGAAGTCCGTCCCGGAGAGACGGCCGTTTTGATCGGAACGGAAGGGGATGCTACGGTCACTGCCGAGCATCTGGCCGGCTGGGCCGGCACGATCCCCTATGAAATCCTTCTGGCGCAGAGGCGCAGGGTGCCCTGCGATTATCCTGACAACGGGGAGTAGACATGGGAAACAGGGGGAAAAAGGCGCCGCTCGTCCGCAAGCCCTATCTGCGGGGGCATTGGCGCAGCCGGTTCGCGGCGAAAAGGGGCCTGAAGATCCTGGGGTACCAGGTCGCGTTTGTGTTTCTGTACCTGTTTGTCGTGCAGGCGCTGTATTTCGAATCCCTTGCGCTGCGGCTGCCGCTGAACCTGGCCGTTGTTGCGGCGCTGTTCATGCTGCTTTATCTGGACGGGACCCGGGACGGCGCCAACGATACCGCGTTCGCGGAGATCGCGTACGGGAAACAGGCGCAGGGGAAGGAAGCATCAGGAAGCGAGCTGGACCGCTGCTTCCACAGGATGAAGGGGGCGTTTTCTGTCCTGGTCGGCATCCTGCCGCTCCTGCTGATTTGCGTCGTCTTCGCCTTCGCGGCCACGGAGCAGCGTTACCGCCTGGGCGCCCTGCCAGAGTGGGTGGCGGCCTATGAGGACAGGGCGGACGTCGGCCTCGCGCTTCAATACTATCACCAGCAGGAAGCGCTGGTCCCGCAAGACCTCATGCGCGTCGCGGTCCGTCTCCTGATCTTCCCGTTTGTGAACATCCTTGGAACGGAAAACAGGCAGGCGATCCTGTGGATGGAGAGGCTGAGCCTGCTCCTTCTGGCCGTGATCCCATCCGGCTACGCCGTCGGTTACCTTCAAGGGGAAAACGCCAGGGCCAGGCTCCACGGAGAGATCCTCGCGGGCGTGAAGAAACGCAGGAAGCGCGTCAAGGCGGAAAGGAAGAAAAGCGCCCGTGTGGACCAGATCATCTAAGCGGGATGCACAATGAGGATCATCGCGGGCGAATTCGGCTCCAGGAAAATCATCGCCCCGAAATCCGCTCTGACAAGGCCTACGCTTGACCGGACACGCGAATCGCTGTTTAATATTCTCGCGGACCGCGTGCCGGACGCCGATGTGCTGGATCTTTTCGCTGGCAGCGGCGCCTTCGGGTTCGAGGCCCTCAGCCGGGGCGCGAGATGGGCGGTTTTTTGCGACCGGGACCCTCAGGCTATTTCCGCCATCAGGCGCAATGCCGACGCGCTTTGCGTCGGCAGCCGGGCCTCGATATTGCACATGGATTGGCGCGGGGTCCTCGGCTGGGCGGCCGGCCAGGGACGCGGGTTTGACCTGTTGTTTCTTGACCCACCTTACGCGATGGACGCGTCCTGCGTGATCGCAGAAGTTTTTCGGCTCGGGCTGCTTCACGGAGGCGGGCTGATCGTCCTGGAAAGGGAAAAGCGGTTCGAGGCCACGCTTCCGGAAGGGGCGGGGCTGGTCAGGACCAAGGCTTATGGCGGCACGAGCGTTGATTTCATCGCCCGCGCGGAGGTCGGCTGAATGAAGACCGCGATCCTGCCCGGCAGTTTTGACCCTGTCACCAACGGACACGTCGACCTCATCAGGAGGGCGGCGATGATTTGCGACAGGCTGGTGGTTGGCGTCCTGAGAAATGGCGAAAAGGAAGGATTGTTTCCGCTGTGCCGTCGCGTTGAACTCATCAGGTGCGCATGCTCTTTCCTGCCTGACCTCGAGGTCCTGGATTTTTCGGGGCTCCTGGTCGACTTCGCGGCCCGGCAGAAAGCCGACTTTGTGATCCGCGGTGTGCGCGACTGCCGCGACATGGAAAGCGAAACGGCCATGGCAAAGGCAAACAGGGCGATGATGCCTCTGCTGGACACGGTTTTTCTGCCCGCTTCCAGCGGGCATGAAGGCATCAGTTCCTCGCTGATTCGCCAGATCGCCTCTCTTGGAGGCGATACGACACCCT
>CAZLYF010000031.1:15118-23548 GCA_964563725.1 uncultured Oscillospiraceae bacterium | reverse complement strand
TACCATATATCTGTCGGGAACGCAAGAGGAAAAGCCGTGATTTTTCACGGCTTCTCAGACTTTTTCCATCGCCCTCAGGCTATTCAGCTGTTAAAGACGGGTTATAGCACAGCAAACGAAATCGGTACACTGGGAAGGGAAAGCGTGGTAAAATCCGGGGGGAAGGGTGCGCCAGTTCGGTGCAAGAAGGACAGCGAGGTGAGAGACCTTGCCCGGCAAAGGAGTAGCGTCCAGCCGGTACACAGCCTTGGAGCCACGTCCGTGAGGACAGGCTTAAACGTAGGCAGATGGAGCGCAAGAGCCGCAATGCGAAAGCGTGAAGCGATCCAGCCCCGTAAGTGATAGAGAGTGGAAGCCGATGTTATCCTTTTAACCGCAGGCAGCAATGCGCGGCCGCTGCTGCGAGGTCGACGCAGGTTCCACCGGGGTCTCAGAGCGCGGCGAGTGCGCGAAGGTCAATCTTGCATACCTGGGAGGTCTGAACGTTTCTGCGCGCCGGAGGGCGAAGCAGTAGGGGGGATCGAAGTCTTGGAAACGGAGAGAACCGGACGGGCGTTCAGAAGTCGGATAACCCCATAGTAGTTTTGAAGCGCATGAAAGTGCGTGGAGCGAAGGGGGCTGCAGATCGTCGTTCCCCGCGAGGAAACATATGCCATACAGGAGATGGGCAACATATGTGCAATGAGACCAGGGGAATAAGGTGGCAATCGGAACACCGGCGCAAGGTGGAGAACCTGATGCATCTGGTGAACGCAGAGCGACTGGGCGAGGAACACAGGAGGCAAGACCGTAAGAAAGCCACGGGCAATGACGGCGTAACAAAGGATGAGTATGGATGGGAGCTGTGGAGCAATCTGGAAGATCTTGTCAAGCGAATGAAGCAATACAGCTACCGCCCGCAGAGCGTCAGGCGCGCCTATATACCGAAAGCAAACGGAGGGCAGCGCCCGCTGGGGATTCCTGCCTACGAGGACAAGCTGGTGCAGGGAGTCATGGCCAACATACTCAACGACGTATACGAGCCGAGGTTTCTGGACTGCTCCTATGGCTTCAGGCCGGAACGAAGCGCGCATCAGGAGGTGCGGTACATCAGCCAGACCGTCATGACCAGGAAAGTGAACTACGTACTGGAAGCGGATATCAAGGGCTTCTTTGACAACGTGGATCACCAATGGCTGATGAGATTCCTGGAGAACGATATCGCCGACCAGCGATTTCTCCGCTATGTCGCACGGTTTCTGAAGGCAGGTGTCATGGAAGACGGGAAATGGTATCCCAGCGAGAAGGGGACGCCGCAGGGCGGCCTGATCTCCCCGGTACTGGCCAACGTCTACCTGCACTACGTCCTGGACTGGTGGTTTGAGACCTGCGTAAAGCCGAACCTGAAAGGGGAAGCCTACTACGTCAGGTACGCAGGCGACTATCTGATGATGTTTCAGTGCGAAGAAGAAGCCCGCCTGGTGATGGAAAAGATGAGACGGCGGCTGGCATGCTTCGGGCTGAGCGCAGCGGAGGACAAGACCCGCGTCCTGCCCATGGGCAGGTACAGAGGGACCAAGGAGGATTCTGACTTTCTGGGCTTCACGTTCTTTAACACGAAGACCCGGACAGGCAAATACCGAATCGGGGTGCGTTCGAGCAAGAAGAGGATCAAGGCGAAGAAACAAAAGGCAAAAGAATGGTTGAATACCAGACGGACAAAGCCTGCAGCGGATACGATGAAGCTGGTCGCGGCGGTGATACGGGGACACTGCAACTACTACGGTGTCAGCGGGAATTTCGAGCAGGTGCAGAAGTACTGGAAGTACGTGAAGTACGCCACCTATCGGATGCTGAATCGCCGAGACCAGAAAGGCAAACTCCGCTATGACAAGTTTCTGCGCATCTGGAGTTTCTACGTGCCGAAACCGAAGCTATGCGTCGACATCTGGAACTGGACACCAAAGACGACCTGAAGAGCCCGGTGCGGGAAATCCGCACGCCGGGTTCTGTGAGGGCAGCGACATCCCTTCACGAGTCATACCGACATTATGAAAGGATTGTCGAGCTGTCTACTCGACGGTTTGATATGCAGGACATCCTTGTTGTGGTCGACATGCAGAACGATTTTGTCACGGGGGCGCTGGGTTCCAGGCAGGCGCAGACGATCCTTCCCGGGGCGCTTCGCAGGGCGAAGGAGCACGGGGGAAAGCTGTTCTTCACCATGGACACGCACGGCGAAGAATACCTCCGTACGCAGGAAGGCAGGATGCTGCCCGTTCCCCACTGCATCCGCGGGACCGAGGGATGGCGGCTGTGCGACGGCTTTGAAGGGATGGCCGGCAGCGGGCGGATCGAAAAGGGGGGATTTGGGTCCGTCGCCCTTGGGCAGCGGCTCCTTCAGGAAAACAGCGTGGAAACCATCCGGTCCGTCACCTTTGTGGGCCTGTGCACGGATGTCTGCGTGATCTCAAACGCGCTGCTCGTCAAGGCCTTCCTTCCGGAAGCGGAGATCAGGGTCGACGCCTCCTGCTGCGCGGGCAGTTCCGGGGAAGGGCACAGGACCGCTCTGCGGGCCATGAGGGCCTGCCAGATCAGGATCGAGAACGCCCCGGCGGACCTGTGATCAGCCGTCTGGGGGGCATGCGCCGCCCGGGGGGGCCCCGGATGGGGAGCGGGCCCGCCGGCTGCTGCGCGCTCTTTGCCGGGAGAGGCGCCAGAGGAAGCCGTCCGTGTTGTTGCGCTCGGTCACCCTCACCAAAGGGATCCGGAGGCGATCCATCAGCGCCGTGAGGATCACCAGGCCCGTGGGCAGGATGTGCTCGCGCCCCGGGGGAAGGCCGGGGATCTCCGCCCGCCTGGCGGGCGGCAGCGCCGCGACCGCGTTGAGGAGTTCCAGCGCCTCCCCCGCCGAAACGGCGAAACCTTCGGGAAAGGGGCGGGGATGGGGGAGACCCAGGCAGATCCTGGCCAGCGCCGTGCCGGTCCCGCCCACCAGGGTCCAGTCCTCCGGGAGAGGGAAGGAGAGGGGGAGCTCCCGCAAAAGCGCGGATTCCGCCGCCTGCCGCGCGCGGGGGAGGTCCCCCGGGCTGTCGACGGGGGCGCCATCGTACAGGCGGGCGGCGCCCAGCTGAAGGCTGAAAAGGGCCTCGATCCCGTCGGGGGTGCCCGTCACGACCTCGGCGGAGCCGCCGCCGATATCGATGACGCCCCTGCGCCCTTCGCCCTGCGAAAGGCAGGTGGCTCCCAGAAAGGAGAGGAGCGCTTCCTCCCCGCCGCTGATGACGCGCAGGCGCAGGCCGCAGGCGGCGCGGACCGCCTGCTTCAGGGAGGACGCGTTGTCCGCGTCGCGCGCCGCGCTGGTCGCGTACAGGTGAAACTCTCCCGCTCCCGCTTCCGCGGCCTTCTTCTTGAGCAGGCTCACCGCCCGCGCGGTTTTTTCAATGCCCTCGCCGCTAATGCGGCGGCTCTTGTCCGCGCATAAAAAAAGCGCCGTTTCCTCCCTTGCGCGGACAGGGTCCGACAGCCGGCCGTCCAGATCGGCGGTCAGCATCCGGGTGGAATTGGACCCCACCGCGATGGCGGCGGCGCGCGTGGGCCTCACGGAAGCCCCGGCTCCGGGGACGGCTGCGGCGCAGGGCCCCAGAGCGCCTGGGGGTTTGAGACGACGAAGCGGATCTCGCCCTCGGCGAGATAGCCGTACCTGGTGCGCGCTTCGTTGGCGATGAATTCGTCCGTCGCCGTCAGTTCCAGCCTGTCGGCAAGTTCCGACAGCGCCTTTTGCCTGGAGACAAGGGCGTGGTCCGCCTCCGACACGGTCGCCCGCAGGCGGCTGATGCCCCGGTCGAGCTTGTTGAGGGCCATGCTGCCGGCTGCGACGATCATGAACACGAGGGCGACGACAACGACCGTCGGCACGCGCCTGGCTTTCAGACGGTAAAGGAGCTTTTTCACGGGCACTGCAGAGCCTCCTGTCCCTTTTCCCCATTCGGCGCAGAAGGAGGAATTCCTGCTTCCGCAGAGAAAATGCCGCGGGGCCCCGGGCGCTTGCCCGCGGCCCGGGCGGCATGTATAATACGCCGTGCCGCCCGCGGGGCTTTCCCGCGGAAGCGAAGGACCCTGATGTCCTGATCAACGGAAAGGGAGAGGTCCCCGATGAGAAAAAGAGCGTTGCTTGCCTTTCTGGCCGCCGCGGCCCTGCTGCTCAGCGGCTGTTCGCTCGTGGTCAAGGACCCGGTGGTGGACGCCAGGCAGGTCATCATCGACGTCAACGGCGAAACGGTGGACAAGCAGACCTTCATGGCCAGCTACAACCAGGCCCTGAACTACGAGTACTACATGCAGCAGATGTACCAGCAGTACGGGCTGGTCCAGAGCATCAGTCTGGACGAGGACAAGGTCCTCAAGGACACGCTGGACAGCACCGTCCGCCGCAAGGTCCTGCTGCAGAAGGCGAAGGAGGCCGGGCTGGACGCGCTGACGGAAGACGAGAAGGCGGAGATCCAGGCGGACGTCCGGACGCAGTATCAGGAGAATCTCGATGAGGTCAAGGAGTATTACTTCGCGGACACCCCTCTTGAGGGCGACGAACTCGACGAGGCCGTGAAGAAAAAGGCGGCCGAGGCGGGGGTGACGGAGACCTCCGTCGAACAGCAGGTGACCGAAGCGCTGCTCCTTGAAAAGGTGGAAGCCTATGCCACCGGGGATATCGTTGTCTCGGAAGAGGAAGTCCGGGAGGAGTACGACAGCAGGGTCGCCGACGCAAAAGCGCAATACGATGAAACCCCAAACGCGTACGGGGAGGATCTCAACGGCGGCGGCGAGGCGTACTACGCGCCTGCCGGGTACCGCTTCGTCAAGCAGGTCCTCATCAAGTTCCTTCCCGAGGACCAGGAGCTCATCGACGGCTTCGGCGCGCAGCTGGACGAGGCAAACCGGGAGCTGAGCGAGGCGGCAGGACTGAAGTCGGATAACGACGCCGCGCTCGCTGCGGAGGGGATCACCCAGGAGGACAGCGCCGCGCTGTCTGCAAAGGCCGAAGAGCTTGCCCGGCAGGCCGCCGACGCGCAGGCGAAGGTGGACGGGATCAACGGGGAGCTCCGGAAAGCGAAGGAGGCAGCCTACGCGAAGATCCTGCCCAAGGCGCAGGAGATCGCCGGCCGGGCGCAGGCCGGGGAAAGCTTCGACGCGCTCGCGGCGGAGTTCAACGAGGATACCGGGATGCCCGCGAGGGGCTACGCGGTGCGCAAGGGCTTCTCTTCCTTTGACGATGCCTTTGTCCTTCCCGCGATGGCGCTGGAAAAACCAGGCGACGTCAGCGATCCGTCCGCGGGCGTCTACGGGTACTACATCGTCCAATTCAGCGAAGAGATCCCCGAAGGGCCGGCCGCCTTTGAAGCGGTCAGCGGCGGGATCGGCGGCGAACTCCTCGCGCAGAAAAAGGAAGAGGCCTTTGAGGCCGCGGCCGTCCAATGGATTGCGGAGGCGAAGGTCAGCACCTATCCGGAGCGCGTCACGCAGGACTGAAAGAGGCTGAAAACAAGGGCCGCCTTCCCTCTTCCGGAAAGGCGGTCCTTTTTCGCGCCGCGGCGCCGGCCTTCACGTCATCTGCCGGGGGCCGGCCCGGCGGGGTCCAGGGGATAGCCCAGGGGATTCATCTTCTGCCAGCGCCAGGAATCGCGGCACATGTCCTCCAGGCTCTTTTTTGCCTCCCAGCGGAGCAGCCGCTTCGCCTTTCCCGGGTGCGCGAAGACCTCCGCCGCATCCCCGGGACGGCGGGGCGCAAACTCAAAGGGGACCCTGACGCCGTTGACCCGCTGGAAGGCGTCGAGGATCTCCAGCACGCTGTAGCCGGTCCCGGTCCCAAGGTTGAAGGCCTCGCAGCCGTGGTGTCCCGCCGCGTACGCGAGCGCCGCGACATGGCCCGCCGCCAGGTCCGTCACGTGGATGTAGTCGCGCACTCCCGTCCCGTCCCGGGTGCCGTAGTCGCTGCCGTAGACCCTGAGGACCTTCTGCCTTCCCAGGGCGGTCTGGGTGATGAACGGCAGCAGGTTGTTCGGGATCCCTTCCGGGTCCTCCCCGATCAGTCCGCTCTCGTGGGCGCCGATCGGGTTGAAATAGCGCAGCAGCACCACGGACCACCGCGGGTCCGACGCCGCGAGGTCCCTGAGGATCTGCTCGCACATCAGCTTTGTCCAGCCGTAGGGATTGATGCAGCCCAGCGGCGCCGTTTCCTTCAGGGGCATCTTCCTGCTGACGCGGTAGACGGTCGCGGACGAAGAGAAGATGATCCGCCCGATTCCGCGGCGGCGCAGCGCGCGGCAAAGCGACAGCGTGCTCCCCAGGTTGTTGCCGTAGTATTCCAGCGGCTTTTCCACGGACTCGCCCACCGCCTTGAGGCCGGCGAAATGGATGGCGCAGTCGAAGGAATACTTCATCAAAAGTCCGTCCAGCGCCTCTTCGTCGCCGACGTCGATCCTGTGGAAGGGGAAGTCCCTTCCCGCAAGGCGCCGGACGCGCTCGACCGCCGCGTAGCGGCTGTTGCGAAGGTCGTCCGCCGACACGACGCCATGCCCCGCCTCAAGGAGCGCCAGGCAGGTGTGCGAGCCGATGTACCCCGCTCCCCCCGTGACAAGTATGTTCATGGCGCCTCCCTGCCAATGATCCTGCATAGGTCGCGGTACCTGCGCTCCATGTCCGCCACCAGCGCAAACTGCGTCCTGCACCTTTCCAGGTTGTGGTTGGGGCGGGCGATGTGGAAATAGCTGTCCCCGAGCAGGTGGTCGGTCAGGAAGCGCACCCCGCACTCCAGCGTCATCAGCCTGGCCGCCAGGGGGAGCGTCCCGATCTCCTCCCGCGTCAGCCCCTCCCCGCAGGCGTCAAGGAAGGATGCGGCGTAGGCTTCGAACAGTTCGAGGGAAAGGGAGACCTTTCTCAGGTCCCGCTCGTCCTCCGCGGCGGTGGAAGCGCCGAAGCGGATCGAATCCCCGAAATCGTTGCCCGCGAGGCCGGGCATGACCGTGTCCAGATCGATCACGCACAGGGGTTCGCGCGTGCCGGCGTCGAGCAGGACGTTGTTGAGCTTCGCGTCGTTGTGCGTGACCCTCAGCGGGAGTCCGCCCTCCTTCTGCAGGGCGGTCATCCGTCCCGCCCCGCGCCGGCGCGCGCGGGCGAAAGCGATCTCGGGCGCCGCCTCCGCCGCCCTGTGCAGGGGGTCTTTTTCCACGGCGTCCTCCAGGGCGGCGAAACGCAGGGGCGTGTCATGAAAGCCGGGGATGGTCTCGCTGAGCGTCTCCGCCGGAAAAGCGGCGAGCCCGCGCTGGAAGCGGCCGAAGGCGGCAGCGCTTTGACAGAAATCACGCTTCGTTTCCGCCTTGTCAAGACAGATGCTGCCGTCGACGTACACATACATCCGCCACCATCCGCCCTCGCCTTCATGCAGGAAATCCTCCCCCCCAAGGGTCCGCACGAGGGTCAGCACGTGGCGGGGGTCCCCGTCCTGTTCCGCCAGGAAACGCGTGACGGAGGCGATGTTCGCCATCAGCGCGGGAATGTCCCTGAAGACCCGCTGGTTGATCTTCTGGAGGATGTAGGCCCTGTCCGCGTCCGTGGTCACCAGCCAGGTCTCGTTGATGTGCCCGTTCCCGTGGCGGTCGCAGCGCAGGGCACGGCCTTCGATGCGGAAGCGCCCGCAAAGAGAGGGCAGCTGCCCGGCCGCCTCCGCGCCTGCGGGCACGGCCTTCCCTGAAGGACTCATGGCTCCCCCTCCTCCCCGGCAGCCCCGCCGTAGGGTGACGGGAGGATGTTCTCAAAAAAATCGTCCCTGCGCTCGTCCGGGCCGACCAGCGACCAGGCCAGCCCGAAACGGTAGCTGCTGTAGGCGCTGTCCCTGGGCTCCACGGCGAACTGTTCGTAGCGGTGCTGGGACAGGTGCTTTTCATAGCCTTCCAGGGCGACTTCATACCCGGTGCGCCCGCCGAAGGAGGGGAGGGGGAGGTCCCAGTCCATGACGATGGGATGTTCCGGATGGAGGTGCAGGTAGAGTTTCCGGACCTGCCAGACGCCCCAGGCCTCCGCCGACCTTTGGTATTTCCCGGGGTCGGCGGCGTAGGAGAGGCAATGAAGCGCCGCGTCCGCGCACATCCTGTGCATGCCGTGCCCGTATTCCCCGTTTTTGTCGTGGGTGACCACCACGTCCGGGCGGTACTTGCGGTAGAGCTCCGTGACGAAGGCGTTGACCTTCGTCTTGCCGTGCTGGCTGTAGGCAGTGGCGAGCTTGAGGCTGTGCTGGTCTTCAAAGGGGCCCAGGACCGGGTAGTTCCTCAGGCCGCAGGTCCACAGGCTGTTGAGGAGCTCGCTGCGACGCGTCCGGGTGGACCAGGTCAGGACGGCGGCGACCACGCTGAGCTTTTTCTCGCCCGTGCCGTAGAGGATGGCGTTGACGGCGGCCTT
>CAZLYF010000031.1:0-15108 GCA_964563725.1 uncultured Oscillospiraceae bacterium | reverse complement strand
AAAGAGCACCTCGTCGTCGGGATGGGCGAACAGCAGCAGCAGATCGGCGTCCTGCGGGGCCGGCAGCCACCGCTGCACCCAGTCCGGGGGTTCTCCCTCGCCCAGGACAAAGAGTTCCCCGATCGAAAACCACGAAGTGCCACGGTTGAGGGGCGACAGGCGCAGGCTGTCAAAGCCTTTGAGCGCGACGTACTGGTGCACGAATTCCGAGGCCTCGACCTCAAGGACCGTCTCCCAGCGCCCCGCGCTGAGCGTCTCGATCTTCCACGCCGCAGGTTTTCCTGTCCAGCACAGGTAAAGGCCGAAACAGGGCTCCTGAGGGTGGATCTCCACCGTGGCGGCGCCCGGCTCCCCCTTCCAGCAGCTGTCCCAGTCCCTGTCCGTCATATGCGGGGCTGTCCGGGCATTGGACGCGACGGAGATGCGGCAGCCGTCCGTCACGTCCGACGCGCTCCGTGTCCTTGCGCCGGCGGCGGGAGGGAGACAGAGGGAAAGACACAAAAAAAGAGAGATGGCCAGCGCTCTTTTCATCGGGGCCCTTTCGCGACGCTCCTGCCAGTCGAAGGCAGTATAATCCGGCGGCGATTCCGTGTCAAAGCGCGGAGGAGAAAAGGCGGGCGGGGGGAGCGTCCGCCGCGCGGAGAAATTGACAGGGTACAGGGCCCTGTGGTAGGATGCGCGCAAACGTTCCCAAGGAGGATTCGATCGTGAAGAAATATGTGTGCACCGTATGCGGCTATGTCTATGACGAGGCCGACGGCGATCCGGACAGCGGCATCGCCCCCGGGACCAAATGGGAAGACGTGCCTGAAGACTGGGTCTGCCCCGTGTGCGGCGCGTCAAAGGACCAGTTCGAGGCGGAATAGCGATCAGACAAGGCAGGACACGGGACACCGAAGGGAGCGCCGCGGCGGAGACCCCGCGGGAGCTCCTTTTTCTGCGCGTCTGCCGATGGACGGCCGCATCCCTTGCGCGCGGGAACGGGAACTGGTATGATGCCCGCAGAGGAAGCAGCGCCAGGGACAAAGGGCGGGGCCGTCAGGCCCCGCGCGGGCGCCGCGTCGCCTGCGGGGAGCGACAATGAGCTTCAACAATCTGGAGACCCTCCGGGAGATCTATCCGGACCTCTCCCGGCTGGAAATGCGCATCGCGGACTACTTTCTCAAGAATATCGAACAGCTCACCGACACGCCGATCCTTTCCGTCGCCGAGGCCTGCGGCACGTCCAAGCCCGCGGTCGTGCGGCTGTGCAAGAAGCTGGGATACAGGGGATACAAGGACTTTTTAAAGGCGCTCAGCGCGGAGCTTGCGCTGTCCGGCCAGGGCAGGCAGCCTGACGTCGGCAGCATCTATCCGGACAGCAGCGCGCAGGACATCTGCGCCATCGTGACCTATTCCACGGTGCGGGCGCTGGAAAAAACGCTGGGCGCCCTGGACGCCGCGCAGATGGAAAAGGCCGCCGAAGCGCTTGCCGGGGCGGGCCGCATCGACCTGTACGCGGTCAGCAACAGCAGCATGCTCGCGCAGGACGCGGAGATCAAGTTCCGGCGCATCGGCTACAACGCCTACGCCCCCCTGGACACCCACCGCCAGGTGGTCTCGGCGGCGACGCTGAAAAAGGGCGACGCCGCGATCGTGTTTTCCTATTACGGCGAAACGCTGGACATGCTGGAAGTGCTGGGCATCGCCAGGGAACGCGGCGCGACGGTGATCGCCCTGACGCGCAAAGGGAAGAACTCGGTCTCTGAGGCCGCGGACATCGTGCTGGCCGTGGACAATTCGGAAAAACTGCCGCGCACCGGGGCCCTGACCTCCCGCTTTTCGATGCTGGTCGCGCTGGACATGCTGTTCACGGTGCTCATCAGCCGAAGGTACGACCAGCTCAAGGACGTCCTGGAGCTGACCTCGGCGGTGACGTTCAAAAAGATGAAGAAACTGCCTGCGGATTAGGGGACCGCCTATTCCCCCGTCCAGGGCTTTTCCCCGCCCAGCACGCGCCTTTCGTGCATCCTGAAGCTCAGCGACATCAGGCTGTCGCTGAGGTGGACGTCGTGGACGATGGTTCCCCCCGCGGGCGCGAGCATGCGCCCCGCGAAATTCCATACCCCCGGGACCCCCGCTTCCGCGAGGATGTCCAAGGTTTCCTGCGCATGCGCCGCGGGGGTCGCGATGACGGCGATGTCCACAGGGTTGTTCGCCAGGTAGTCCTTCAGGCTGTCCGCCGGCTGCACGCGCAGGCCGCCGATCTGCAGGCCGATGACCGAAGGGCTGCTGTCAAAGGCCGCGTCCACCAGGAAACCTGCGTCGCGGAAGCCGGGGTAGAGCGCGAGGGCCCGGCCGATGTTGCCCGCGCCCACGATGATCACCCGGTGCGGACGGCTGATGTCCAGGATGCTCCCAACGCTCCTGCGCAGTTCCGCCACCCTGTACCCGACGCCGCGCCGGCCGAAGCCGCCAAAGGAACTCAGGTCGTGGCGGATCTGCGAATCGGTGTAGCCCATCCTCTGCGCCAGCTCGCCGGAGGACACGCAGTCGCGGCCTTCCTTTTCAAGCTCATCCAGTTCCCGGAAATACGCCGGCAGCCGGCGGCTCATGGCTTCGGAAGCCCGTTCCGTCCCTTTTTCCCTGCTTGCCATGGGGGCCTCACGCTTCCTGCCGCGCGCAGCCGCATTTCCGCTTCAGGCGCAGGGCGATCTTTTCCTGGATCGAACCCGGGATGTCCAGCCAGTGCCGCATTTCCTTGCAGTCGCTGCAGATGAACACCTCCCGGTGCCTCCCGTGCCTGAGGTCGAGGTCCATCTTCCGTATGACCAGCGCGTCCTCGATGTCCTCCTTGTCGGGCAGGTGCGTGAAGTGCATCCTGAGCACGTCCATGCCCTCAAAGAGGGAGTTTGCCCTGCTCTGCGCGACGAAGCGCCCGTCGGCGTAGCGGCCGACGTCCATCCTGCCCACCCCGCGCCCGACATCGTACTCGTCGAGCACGAAGAAGGCTTCGGGGGAACTCTCCTTGATGCTGACCAGCCCGATGCGCTCGCGCTCCGCGTCGAGGTACCTCTTTGTGCGCAGCGAGTAGTTGTGCAGCAGCTGGCAGTAGCTTTCGTCGTCCAGCTCGTAATAGTCGCGGTAGACCTGGCCGGTGGTGGTGCGGATGCCGTCTTCCCCGGTGCGGTCGTTTTGCGGGATGCCATCGGTGTCTCCCGGAAAAAGCAGGGGCGTTTCGTCCCGCCTGAGGATCATGATCTGCCCTTCCCGGGACGCGACCCTCAATTCCTTCACTTCGACGGAGCCGGCACCCGAAGAAAGGGTGACCACCGGGTTCCCCTCCTGAAACTCATAGCCCATCTTTTTCAGGTTTTCGACCAGCTTTCCCATGGCAAGCCTCTCCTTCTCTTCGACGGATTTCCCCCTCTTTCGGGTCGGGCCGCCGTCCCTGCCCCGCGCGGCGCAAGGACGCGGGCCCCGCGCACGATTATAACTTGTGATGATTTTAACACAGTCGGGGCGTCTTGCAAAGCCCGCCGGCGGCGCCGCGAAAAAAGATGAGAAAGGTCTTGCGCCCTCATGGAGAGGGGAGTATAATGCCGCAGATGTGAATTTTTTCACATTATTTTTCGGGAAGCCGTTCCCGAAGCAGGACGGCAGTCAGGATGGAGGCAGGAAGTGGGCGCAGAAACTGGCAGAACGGCGGTTACCATCGACACGGCCGCCGAAGAGAAGCAGAAAATCGAAGCGGTCAAAAAGGTGATCGAAACCTATCGGGACAAGCAGGGCTGCCTGATCGCCGTGCTGCACCTGGCGCAGGAGATTTATGGGTACCTTCCCCTTGAGGTGCAGCGCGTCATCGCCGACGGGCTGGGGCTTTCACTGAGCTACGTGTCCAGCGTGGTCAGCTTCTATTCCTATTTTTCCACGCTCCCGCGGGCGCAGCACGCCATCCGCATCTGTCTTGGGACCGCCTGCTATGTGCGCGGCGGCAAGCGCATCGTGGACCGCCTGGAGGAGGTGCTGGGCATCAGCGTGGGCGAGACCACCGGGGACGGCAAGTTTTCCATCGCCATCACCCGCTGTCTGGGCGCCTGCGGCCTGGCGCCGGTCATCATGATCGACCAGGACGTCCACCAGCAGGTCAATCCGGACAAGATCGAAAAGATCCTTGCGAGATACTGAGGCGGGGAGGGAGACGGGGGAATGAGGATCAATACCAGGGAAGACCTGCTTGCCATCGCCGAGGAGGCCAGGGCCAGCGGGGAAAAATACACAAGCCACATCTATGTCTGCGGCGGCGGCGGCTGCGTATCGTCGGGCTGTATCCAGACCAGGGACGCCGTGCAGGCCTGTATTGAAGAGGAAGGGCTCACGGATTCCGTCGCCCTGACCTTCACCGGCTGCATGGGGCTTTGCGCGCTGGGGCCGGTGATGTATATCGAGCCGGAAGGCGCCTTTTACGTCAAGGTCAGCCCGGCCATGGCCAGGGAGATCGTCCTGCGCCATGTGGTCGGCGGGGAGATCGCCGAAGAGTACACCTTCCTGGACGGGAAGACCAACAGACATATCCCGCTGATGAAGGACATCCCCTTCTTTTCCGAGCAGGTGAAGATCGCGCTGCGCAACTGCGGCAAAATCGATTTCGCCTCCCTCCGGAGCGCGATCGCGGCGGGCGGTTTCGGAGCCCTGGCCAAAGCGCTGACGGAGATGGATCCAGGGGGCGTGATCGAGCAGGTCAAGCTGTCCGGCCTGAGGGGGCGGGGCGGCGGGGGCTTCCCGACGGGGCTGAAGTGGGAGGCGGGCTTCAACGCGACGGGAGACGCGAAATACCTCATCTGCAACGCCGACGAAGGCGACCCCGGGGCGTTCATGGACCGCGCGCTTATCGAAAGCGATCCCTACGGGCTCATCGAGGGCATGATGATCGGCGCGTACGCGATCGGCGCGCGCAAGGGCTTTGTCTACGTGCGGGCGGAGTACCCCATCGCCGTGGAAAGGCTGAACAACGCGATCGGGGCGGCGCGGGAAGCCGGGCTCCTGGGGGAGGGGATCCTCGGGACAGGCTTCAGCTTTGACCTGGAGATCCGCATCGGGGCCGGCGCCTTTGTCTGCGGGGAGGAGACGGCGCTGATGCGCTCCGTGGAGGGCGAGCGGGGCGAGCCTTCGCAGAAGCCGCCCTTCCCCTTTGAAAGCGGCCTGTACGGCTGCCCGACCATCATCAACAACGTGGAGACCTTCGCCAACATCCCGCCCATCATCGAAAAAGGCGGGGAATGGTACGCGGCCTACGGCGCGAACAGATCCAAAGGCACCAAGGTGTTCGCCCTGGCGGGCGACGTGGTGAACGCCGGGCTCGCGGAGGTGCCCATGGGCTACCTGCTGGGGGACCTGGTCTTCAAGATCGGCGGCGGCATCTCAAGGGGCAGGCGCTTCAAGGCCGCGCAGATCGGCGGCCCCTCCGGCGGCTGCATCACCAGGGAAAACCTCAATACCCCCGTGGAATATGAAACGCTGACCGCCCTGGGGGCGATCATGGGCTCGGGCGGGCTGGTGGTCATGAGCGAGGACACCTGCATGGTGGACACCGCGCGCTTCTTCCTGGATTTCATCAAGGATGAGAGCTGCGGCAAGTGCGTGCCCTGCCGCATCGGCACCAAGCGCATGCTGGAGATCCTGGAGAGGATCGTCCGGGGAGAGGGGAAGGACGAGGACCTGGAGCTGCTCAGCGAGCTGGCGCTGCACATCAGGGAAACGGCCATGTGCAACCTTGGCCAGACGGCCCCCAACCCGGTGCTGTCGACGCTGAAGTACTTCATCAACGAGTACGAGGACCACATCAGGGAGCACCGCTGCGAGGCGGGCGTCTGCTCCAGCATGTTCCTGTCTCCCTGCCAGAACGCCTGCCCGGCCGGGGTCAACGTGCCGGGCTACATGGCGCTCATCTCCAACGGGCGCTTCATCGACGCCTACAACCTCATCAGGCAGGAAAACCCCTTCCCGGGCGTCTGCGGCCGCGTCTGCACGCACCCCTGCGAGGAGAAGTGCCGCAGAGGCCAGCGCGACGAGCCCCTGGCCATCCGCGACCTGAAGCGCTTTGTGGCGGACTACGCCATGAACCACGAGCAGGCCTTCACCGACGACATCGTCTACCCAAAGAATGACAAAAAGGTCGCCATCGTGGGCGCCGGCCCCAGCGGCCTCACCTGCGCCTACTACCTGGCGCGCCTGGGCTATACGGTGGACGTGTTCGAAAGCCAGCCCCTGGCCGGCGGGACGCTGGCCTACGGCATCCCGGAGTACCGCATGCCGGACGACATCCTCAGGCACGAGGTCCAGCTGATCGAACAGGAAGGCGTCAACATCCACCTCAACACCGAAGTGGGGAAAAACGTCTCTTTCGCTTTTCTTCGGGAAAATTTCCACGCCGTGTACCTCAGCACGGGCACCCAGTTCCCCAACGAGGTGGGCATCGAGGGCGAAGGGCTCAAGGGCGTGCACCACGGGCTCCCCTTCCTGAGGGACGTCCACGCGGGGCGGCGCGTGCGTACGGGCAGACAGGCCGTCGTCATCGGCGGCGGCTCCACCGCGATGGACGCGGCGCGAAGCTGCGTCCGCCTCGGCGCCGAAAAGGTGACCGTGATCTACCGGCGCGAGATCCTGGACATGCCGGCGGAGAGGCGCGAGGTCACCGAGGCGCTGGAGGAGGGCGTGGAGATCCTGGAGCTGACCGCGCCCACGCGCATCCTCGGCGACGAAAAGGGCCGCGTGACCGGCATCGAGTGCCAGAGGATGGAATTGAGCGGCTACGACGGCAAAGGCCGTCCCCGTTCCAGGCGCGTGGCGGGCTCCGAGTTCGTGATCCCGGCCGATATGGTCGTCCCCGCCGTCAGCCAGCATGCGGACTTCCCGTTCATTTCCAAACGGGACGTGGAAGTCACCGCCTGGGGCACCCTGGTCACCTCCAGGGACAAGCTGATGACCTCCATCGACGGCGTGTTCGCGGGAGGCGACCTCGCGCGCGGGCCCGATACGGCCATCGCCGCCATCGCCGACGGCAAGAAGGCCGCCAGCAGCATCGACCTCTACCTGGGGGGCACGGGCAAGCTCAACAAGGGCAGGCCCATCGAGATCCCGTCCGCCTCGCCCGACGAGGACAACGCGGAATACGGGCGTTTCCCGCAGGAAATCCTCCCGCCGGAGGTCCGCAAGCAGGGCTTCCGCGAGGTCGAGCAGGGATACCGCAAGCTGTTCGCCGTTGCCGAGGCGGCGCGCTGCCTGCGCTGTGACAGGAAGTAGGAAGGGGAACCATATGCCTGAAAAGACGGTGCATCTGAATATCAACGGGAAGCCCATCAAGGCAAGGGAAGGGCAGACCATCCTGCAGGCAGCCCAGGAAGCGGACATCTACATCCCGAGCCTGTGCTACCTGGAGGGCATCAACCAGTACGGCGGCTGCCGCATGTGCATGGTGGAGGTCGAGGGCTTCCGGACGCTCGCCGCGGCCTGCATGGTGAAGGTGCGGGAAGGCATGGTGATCAGGACCAATTCGGCAAAGGCGCGCAAGGCGCGGAAGCTCAACTGCGAGCTGCTGCTGTCGGACCACCCGACGGACTGCCTCTCCTGCGAAAGGAGCGGCCAGTGCGAGCTGCAGAGCCTCGCCAAGACCCTGGGCGTCACCCAGGTCCGCTTCAGGGGGGACATGTCGCCGTCCGTGAAGGACATGTCCGCCTCCATCACGCGCGACACCTCCAAATGCATCCTGTGCCACCGCTGCGTCAGCGTCTGCAACACGGTGCAGCAGGTCGGCGTGCTCAACGCGCAGAACAGGGGCTTCAACACGATCATCGGCCCCGCCGGCGGGGTATCCATCAGCGAGGTCGACTGCACCAACTGCGGGCAGTGCGTCGCGGCCTGCCCCGTCAACGCGCTGAGCGAGACCAGCAGCATCCAGCAGGTCTGGGACGCCATCAATGATCCCGCCAGGCGCGTCGTCGTGCAGGTGGCGCCTGCCGTCCGCGTGGGCATCGGCGAGGAATTCGGCCTGCCTCCGGGGGAGGCGGTGACCGGAAAGCTGGCCACGGCGCTCAAGGAGCTGATGTTCGACGACATCTTCGACACCAACTTCGCGGCGGACCTGACGATCCTTGAGGAAGGAACGGAATTCCTCTCCCGCGTGAAAACGGCGCTCAAGGGCGGGAAGGCGGCGCTGCCGCTGCTGACCTCCTGCAGCCCGGGCTGGATCAAGTACCTGGAGCACCGTTACCCGCAGCTGACTGGCAACCTGTCCACCTGCAAGTCCCCGCACATGATGATGGGCGCGGTGGTCAAATCCTACTACGCTGCCAGGCTCGGCATGGATCCGAAAAACATCTGCGTGGTGTCCGTCATGCCCTGCACCGCCAAGAAGTTCGAGATCACCCGGCCGGAAATGGTGAACGACGGGGTGCCCAACGTGGACGCGGTGATCACCACCCGCGAACTCGCGCGCATGATCCGCGAGGCGGGGATCGATTTTGAACACCTCAAGCCCAGCGACTTCGACTCCCCGCTGGGGATCTCCACGGGCGCCGCGGACATCTTCGGCCTCACGGGCGGCGTCATGGAAGCCGCGCTGCGGACGGTGTGGGAACTCGTGACCGGGCGCGAGCTGCCCTTTGAGAAACTCCACGTCAGCCCCATCGCCGGCAACGATCGGGTCAGAAAAGCGGAGCTGACCTTCGAAAACTGCCTGCCCCAGTACAGCTTCCTGGAGGGCTTTCCCGTCAAGGTCGCCGTCACCAGCGGGCTGGCGGGCGCCAAGACCCTCATGGACGAGGTCGCCGCGGGCGGGAGCGGGTATCATTTCATCGAGGTCATGGCCTGCCCCGGAGGCTGCGTCACAGGCGGCGGACAGCCCAGGACGACGGTCAAAAACGCCTGGGCTAAGCGCGCGAAGGGGCTGATTGAGGAAGACGAGGGCAAGAAGCTGCGCAAGTCCCACGAAAACCCCGCCCTGCAGAGGCTCTACGGGGACTTCCTCCTGGAGCCCCTGAGCCACAAGTCCCATGAACTGCTGCACACGACCTACTCAAAGCGCGGGAAGTACAACGAGCTCGCCGAAAGCCGGGAATGATCCGGCCTCCGCTTAAGGGCCCTTCCCGCCGGGGAGGGGCGCCGAGGCGGACGGGAGAGAAAGGGGGCCCCAATGGAAAACGGAACGGCCGTCCGCGCGGCCGTGCCGGACGACGCGGAGGCATTGCTTGACATCTACGCCCCCTATGTCCTTCACACCGCGGTCACCTGGGAATACGCGGTGCCCTCCGCAGAAGAGTTCCGGGAACGGATACGGAACACCCTGAAAGACTACCCCTATCTCGCCGCCGTGGAGGACGGGAAAGCCGTCGGCTACGCCTACGCTTCGCGCTTCAGGGAGCGGGCGGCCTACGGTTGGTCGGCGGAGACGTCGATCTATCTGCGCCCGGACGCACGCGGCAGGGGCGTGGGTAGGCTGCTCTACGGCGCGCTGGAAGACGCGCTGCGCCGCCAGCATGTCATCAACCTCTACGCATCCATCGCCTCCACGCCCCGGGAGGACGGGCGACTGGATGGGGGCAGCCTGCGCTTCCACGAACGGATGGGGTACCGGAAGACTGCGCATTTCACGGCCTGCGGCTACAAGTTCGGCGCCTGGTACGACATGGTCTGGATGGAGAAGATGCTGGGCGCCCACCCGCCTGAGCCCCAGCCGTTCATCCCGTTTTCCGCTCTGTCCGGCCCGCGGTGACCGGCCGGTTTTCAGAACGTAGGGCTCCGGGCAGCGCCGGGGCCTTTTTCATTTACGCGCTGTTTATGCCGCGGGCTGAAAACCTTGCGCCGTCTTTACGCCGGCCCTGCTATGATGTTACCGGAGGCGATGGCGCGGATGGCGGACGCGGTGCTCTTTTTTGCCCTGGCCCTGGCGCTGGCGCTGGGATGGTTCCTCTCGGGGAGGCTGGACAGAGGGCTCAGGCGCTGCGTCCCCCCGCAGGCCGGGGAACGGCCGTCCGGCGCCGAGGTCGCCCTGTACGTGAAACCCGGGGAAGGCGCCGCGCTCGCGGAGGGCCTTGAGCGCGGCGGGATGAGCGTCGAATGCCACCGGGAAGCCGGCAGCAGGCCCGGGCCCGGCTGCCGCCTGGCCTGCGTCCTGATGGGGGATGACCTTGAGAACCTCCTGGTTTCCTCCGTGCTCGCCAGGGACAGGCCCGCGCTCACCGTCTTCTCCGTCTGCGGGGACCCCCTCTACCGGAGGCTGTACGCGAAGGCCGGCGTCCGCTGCCTTCAGGAAACGGACATCGATCCCGTAAGGCTTGCGGAGAGCCTCAGGCGCCCGCAGGGGAGGCCTTCCCTGGATCTGCCGGCCTGAGGCCGGCGTCACAGCGCAGGTCTGACAACGCAGGGCGGATCTTTCTGCGACAGACATCATTGGACAGGGAGTCATGCAATGAAGTCGATTCTCATCGTCGGCGCCGGCCGTTTCGGGAAACACCTTGCGATGAACTTCGCGGAGATGGGCAACGAGGTCATGGTCGTCGACCAGGATGAGGAAGCCGTGGCCGGCCTGGCGCCCCTGGTGACCGCGACCCTGATCGGCGACTGCAAGGACGAGGCAGTGGTCCGCTCGCTGGGCGTCAACAACTTCGACCTGTGCTTCGTGTGCATCGCGGGGGACTTCCAGAGCTCCCTTGAGGTGACCGCGCTGCTGAAGGACTGCGGCGCGAGGTACGTCGTATCCAAGGCCGAGCGCGACGTCCACGCGAAGTTTCTTTTGCGCAACGGCGCGGACGAGGTGATCTACCCGGAGCGGGACATGGCCCGAAAGACCTCCCGCCGCTTCAGCACGCGCAACGCCTTCGATTACATGGAACTCACCCCCGAGTACGCGGTGTTCGAGGTCCTGACGCCCGCGTCCTGGGTGGGGAAGACGGCGAGGGAACTGGCCGTGCGCACCCGATACGGCTTCAATATCGTCGCGACGAAATCAGGCGGGAAGGTGATCCCGCTGACGAATCCGGACCACGCCTTCGAACAGGGCGGGCATCTGATCGTCACGGGCGTGCAGAAAGAGATCATCCGGGCGATGGAAAAGCTTTGACGGACCTCCGGCCTCTGCCTGCGCGCCCGCGCCGGATATGGTATACTGAGCGCCACGGATGGTGGGGCGCATGAAGGGAACGGGGGCTCGGAAGATCTTCGGGCAGGCCGCCAGGATGCTTGTGGTGCTGGCGGCGGAGACGGGGGTTTCCCTGGCCGCCGAGAGGCTCGGCATCGGCCGGGAAAGCATCCTGATGCTCTTTCTGCTGGGGGTCCTGTTCGTGACCATCCTGACAGGCAGCGCCGTCTACGGCCTCGCCGCGTCGGCCCTGAGCGTCATGGTCCTCAATTTTTTCTTCACCGAACCCATCCATACCTTCGTCGTTTCCAGCGGCGCCGACCTGGTGCCCCTGGCTTTTTTTCTGATCGCGGCGGCGGCGGCCGGCGCGGTCATGTCCCGGCTCCAGAAGCAGAGGGCGCTCGCGGAATACAACGAGCAGACGGCGCGCCTGCTGTTTGAGCTGTCGGGGGATTTCACCCACGCCGCCGGGATCGGCACCATCGCGCGCAGGGGGATCTCCTTCATCCGCAGGCACATCGGCTGCCCTAGCGAGGTGGAACTCCGCGGCGGGGAGAGCATCAGGGAGGCGGACGAGCCGCCTTTGCCGGCGGGCGCCGTGAAAACCGTCCCCATCCCGGGCGTTTCGGGGTCCCTAGGTTCCCTGAGGCTGCTTTCGGGCGCGGAGGGCATGACGCCCAAACAGGAGATGGTGCTGCTCTCGGTGGCGTCCCAGATGGGGGCCGCGCTGGAGAGGGAGTTCATCTACAACGAACGCGAAAATATCCGCATCGCCATGGAGAGGGAAAAGCTGCGCAGCACGCTTCTGCGGTCGGTCGCCCACGATTTGAGGAGCCCCCTCACCGCCCTCAACGGCGCCAGCTCCCTGCTGGCGGACAGCTACGGCAGGCTTTCGGATGCCGACAGGAAAAAGCTCGCGGCGGACATCAGCGAGGAGATCGTCTGGCTGATGAACCTGGTGGAAAACATCCTGAGCATGACGCGGATCAACGAGGCCCAGCTGATCCTCGGCAAGGAGGAGGAGGTGGTCGACGACGTGGTCTCGGAAGCGCTGCGGCACGTGTCCCGCCTCCTGCGGGGGCGTTCCTTCAGGGTGAGCCTGCCCGACGAGGTGGTGACGGCCCCCATGGACGGCAGGCTGGTCGTCCAGGTGATCGTGAACCTCCTGGAGAACGCCGCGCGCCATACGCCCCAGGGGAGCGCCATCGGCCTTCGCGTGGACGCGCGCCCTGACGAGGTGGTGTTCGAGGTGTCCGACGAAGGGGAGGGGATCCCCCCGGAACTGCGCGACACGCTGTTTGACGCCTTTGTCACCCTCGGACAGCGGGTCACGGACGGCAAGCGCGGCATGGGGCTGGGTCTGGCCATCTGCAGGGCAGTGGTCGAGGGGCACGGCGGGAGCATCCGGGCGGAAAACCGCGAGGGCGGGGGCGCCGTGTTCACCTTCACGCTCCCCAGAAAGGAGCCCCGTGAAAAATGACGTGCAGGTCCTCATCATCGAGGACGATCGATATATCTCCGATTTCGTGCGCCTGTCGCTCGATCAGGAAGGCTACGGCGTGCTCACGGCCGCCAGCGCCGCGGAAGGGCTGTTCCTTTTTTCGGGGAACCGTCCGGACATCGTGCTGCTGGACCTGGGCCTTCCCGACTGCGACGGACTGGAGGTCATCCGGGAGATCCGCTCCTTTTCCGAGGCGCCTATCCTCGTGGTGTCGGCAAGGGGCCTGGAGAGGGAAAAGATCGAAGCGCTGGACCTGGGTGCGGACGACTATATCACCAAACCCTTCCACATGGGCGAGCTGCTGGCGCGCATCCGCGTGGCGCGCCGCAAGATGAGCCTTTCAAGCCAGGCCGGGGCCGACGGGACCTTCGTCCTGAATGGGCTTGCGGTGGACAGTGAAAAACGCCTGGTCAGCGTGGACGGCGCGGACGTGCACCTGACGCCGCTGGAGTTCAGAACGCTGCAGCTGATGATCAAACACCGCGGAAAGGTGCTTACGCACAACCAGATCGCCAGGGACGTGTGGGGATACGCGGGACAGGAGGACACCCGGACCATCCGCGTGGTGATCGCGAGCCTGCGCCGCAAGATCGAGAAGAACAGCGCGGAGCCGCGCTACATCATCACGGAGATCGGGGTCGGGTACCGCTTCGCGGATGAATAGCCGCGCCTGTGGTCTGATGAAAACAATTGGAAAAAGGGCTTGCATTTTCCCGCAGGGGCCGCTATACTGGTCATAGAAAACGATTTAGTGTACATTTTCCTGCGGGGGAGAGCACTCGGGTGGTAACGATCAGGGACCTGTCGGCGCGCTGCGGCCTGTCGATCTCGGCGGTGTCCAAGGCGCTCAACGGTTACGCCGACATCAGCGAGAAGACCAGGGAGCGGGTGCGACGCGCGGCCGCGGAGATGGGCTATGTCCCCAATGCCGTGGCCAGGACGCTGAAAACCAACCGCAGCCGCAGCGTCGGCGTGCTGCTGGAGGACGACGAGCGCCGGGGCCTGCTCCACCATTTCTTCGTGCCGGTGCTTGAAAGCTTCAGGGCTGTGATGGAGAAGCGGGGCTTCGACCTGATGCTGATGAACCATGCCGAGGGCGACGGATCGATCAGCTATCTGGAACGCTGCCGCCACCGCAACCTGGACGGCGTATTCATTGCCTGCATGAACTTCGAGGCGCCGGAACTGATCAGGATCGCGCGCGCCGACATTCCCCTGGTCACCATTGACCATCCCTACGAGGGGCGGTCGGCCGTTTTCTCGGACAATTTCAACGGGATCGGCATGGCGGTCAGGCACGCCGCGAAGGCGGGCCACGTCCGCATCGCCTACGTCAGCGGCGCCCCGTCCGACGTGACGGAAAAGCGCGTCCTGGGCTTCCGCGCCGCGATGGCGGAGATGGGTCTGCCGGTCCCTGAGGGCTACCTGAGGCAGAGCCGCTACCGGGACATCGCCCTCACGCGGGACGTCACCGCTGAACTGCTCGGCCTCGGGGATCCGCCCACCTGCATCCTGATGCCCGACGACTACGCGGCGCTGGGCGGCCTCAAGGCCATTTCGGCCGCGGGGCTGTCCGTGCCCGGGGACCTGTCCGTGATCGGCTATGACGGGATGGACGTCCTCAGGCACTGGGGGCCCCGGCTCACCACGATCCAGCAGGACACCGACGCCCTGGGCAGGCGGGCGGCGGAGCTGCTGCTCGAACAGGTCGAAAGCGCCGGCCAGCGCGCCTCCGGGCGCACGGTCACCGTTCCCGTTTCCCTCCTGGAGGGGCAGACGGTCGCCCCGCCGGGGGAAGCCTCACCCGTTCCCTGTTCCGCTGCGCCGCGGGCCGTCCTGGCCCGCGGATAGACGGAATTGGCATATAGAGAAGGAGGAGAGCATTCATGAAGAAAACCCTGTCCCTGTTCCTGGCGCTGCTCCTGCTGCTGTCCGTGGCGTCCCTGGCCGCCGCGGAACAACCCAAGACCGTGCTGAACCTGTGGTCCTTCACGGACGAAGTCCCGAAGATGGTCAAACGGTACATGGAACTCAACCCCGAATTCGCCGCGAAGTACGAACTCAAGGAAACCATCATCGCGACGACCGAAGGCGCCTATCAGCCCGCCCTTGACCAGGCGCTGATGAGCGGGGCGGACGCGCCGGACCTCTACTGCGCTGAATCCGCCTTCGTGCTCAAGTATACCCAGGGCGACGCCTCCAGCTTCGCGCTCCCCTACAAGAACCTGGGCATCGATGTGGAAGCGGCTCTGAAAGCCGCGGACATCGCCCAGTACACCATCGACATCGGCACCAACCCCGACGGCGACCTCGTGGCCTTGGGCTACCAGGCGACTGGCGGCGCCTTCATCTACAGGCGGTCCATCGCCAGGGACGTCTTCGGCACGGACGACCCCAATGCGATCGCCGCGGCAATCGGCCCCGGCTGGGACAAATTCTTTGAGGCTGCCGCCGCCCTGAAGGAAAAGGGCTATGGCATCGTTTCGGGCGACGG
>CAZLYF010000030.1:12299-23855 GCA_964563725.1 uncultured Oscillospiraceae bacterium | reverse complement strand
ATACCCGGAGGCTGTGGCGAAACTGTGTTTTTTCTGGTGAAATTTTAGGGCTTTTTTATAGGCGCCCTTCGGGATTGACGGTCAGCCGCCTGAAGCGCTCAGGATCCACCTTTGGCTTCCTGTCACCGGTCAGGACGCCGTTGGTTTCCTGCTGCACGTCGGTCAGCTGCGTGTAGCACCAGCCCTGGCAGTAGGGAAGGTCGCGGATCGCGTCCGTCACGGACTGGTAGCGTTTGAAGAAGGCCTCGGCGTCGCCCACCTTGCCGTGATACCCCCAGGTGCCGCTGTCACCCTCCTCAAAGGCAATGCCACCGTATTCGGTGACCAGGAAGGCTTCCTTGCCGGTGGGGGCCGCGCCGGAAGCGTAGGTCATGCGCCGATCGCAGGCATGGGTCTCCACCTGGGCGCGGTCCCTGAAATGCGCCTTCAGTTTGTCGCCTGTGTCCGCGTAGTCGTGCAGCGCGCAGAGATCCGTTTTCATCTGCTCCCAGCCGTCGTTGGAGGAGACGAGCCTCGTGCCGTCAAGCGCTTTGGCCTGGTGGTACAGCATGTCCGCGGCAGCCTGCATCCTCGGGTCCGCGTAGATCCTGTCCAGGCCCCAGCTTTCGTTGAGCGGTACCCAGGCGATGATGCAGGGGTGGTTGAAATCCCTTGCGATGAAGCCCGTCAGCGTCGCGGAGAGCCGTGCGACTGCTTCGCAGGAGAACGCGTAGGCGCTGGGGACCTCGCCCCAGACCAGCAGCCCGAGTTTGTCTGCCCAGTAATAGTACCGGGGATCCTCCAGCTTCTGATGCTTCCTCGCGCCGTTGAAGCCGAGCTTCTGCGCCCAGAGGACGTCCTCCCGGATGGCGTCGTCGCTTGGCGGGGTGAGCAGCGATCCCGGCCAGTAGCCCTGGTCGAGTACCAGGCGCTGGTAAAGCGGACGGTTGTTCAGCAGCACCCAGCCATCTTTCACCTCCACCTTGCGCATGCCGAAATAGGTGTCCACATGGTCCAGGCCGGGCAGGTCGATGGACAGGTTGTACAGTTCCGGGCTGCCGGGCTCCCAGAGGCTGAAGCCCTCGATGCGGTCGCCCTCGACCATGTCAAAATGGACGGACTGCATGCGTTCCGTCAGTTCCGCGCTCAGGCGCCGCACGACGCGCCCGCAGGTGGCAAGGACAAAGTCCGCCCGGACAGGCGCCGGAGGCCTGCGGCTGAGTGTCAGCTCCAGTGTGGCGACGCCCCGGTCGATGTCGGGCGTGACCTGAGCGGAAACGAGATGGGTCTCTCCCGCCGCTTCCAGCCAGACGCTCTGCCAGATGCCGCTGGTGGGCGTATACCAGCAGGCGAAAGGGCGCTCCTTCCAGTTCTGCTTCCCGCGCGGCTGCCAGCAGTCGGGCAGGTCGGCAACGCGGACAGTCAGGTCATTTTCCCCATCCCTGAGCAGATCAGTGATCTCAAACGAAAAGGGGGTGTAACCGTCTTCGTGGCGTCCTGCCCTCTCGCCGTTGACGAACACGTCGCAGCTGTAATCTACCGCGCCGAAGCGCAGCAGGACCGTCCGGCCCGCCATGCCCGAGGACAGCGCGAAACGCCTGTGATACCACATCACGTCATGGCGCGACGGATCGCCGATACCGCTGAGCGCGCTCTGATAACAAAAGGGGACGCAAATCGTTCTGTCCAGGGCGGCAGGATCCCGCTGCCAGCCCCGGGCGAAGCCTGTGTCGGTATCGTCAAAGGCGAAGTCCCAGTCACCGTTGAGGTTCATCCAGGAGGGGCGATGGAAATCCGGCCGGGGGTGTTCCGGCCTTGGGATGCTGCTGTTCATCAGATATCCTCCGTTCCTTGACCCGGGCGGGCGCTCGCCGCCAGGACGGCATTTTCAGGGCTTGAAAGAAGCGCCGGAAGCTAAGCTGGCCAGGCGGCCGTCCATACCGGGCTCCCGCTCGGGACTCAGCGGGAAGCGGACCGGTCTGCGGTCCCGCGCCGAGCGGTAGATGGCGGTGAACAGCTCCACGGTTTTACGCCCGTCCTCCAGCGTGACCAATGGCGCGATCCCCTTGAGAACGGCCGAGAGAAAATCGTCGATCTGCAGGCGGTGGAAACGGTGCATCGCGCCGGAGGCCAGAAAGAAGTCGCTGTCCTCCTTCTTCCACTTTGGAAGCAGGTCTTCCTCGCCGGGCACCGTCCACAGGTCGTTGACGGGAGGCTCAACGATACCGGACACGCCAGCGATGAACATCGCCCCTCCGTCCGTCTGCACGCCGATGGAAGCGCCGTTTTCGCCGTGGACCCGGACGTTGCCAAACAGCGCGGGGTTCTGGGAATTGCTCACGACGATACTGCCCAGCGCCCCGCTTTTGAAGCGGATCACCGCGACGGCCGTATCCTCGACCTCCAGCCCCGGATGGTTCAGAGTGTCCCACATCCCGCACAGCTCCTGGACATCACCCATGTACCACAGCAACAGGTCCAGCTGGTGGGGGGCCTGGTTGACCAGTACGCCTCCGCCTTCGCCCTTCCAGGTGCCGCGCCAGGGGTCGCTCGCGTAATATTTCATGTCGCGCCAGCCCAGCATGTTGACGGTACCCAGGATCGGGGAGCCGATTTTCCCTTCGTCGATCGCCTTCTTTACGCGGAGGGCAGGCGGGTAAAAACGCCTTTGGCAGATCGTCGTACCAGTGACGCCCGCAGTGCGCGCGGCGCCCAGGATGGCGTCGCAGTCCTCCAAGGTAGCCGCAAGCGGCTTTTCGACCGCAATATGGACCCCAAGCCGCGCGCAGGTCACCGCCGCTCCCGCGTGGTTCGGATGAGGGGTGCAGATCGCGGCGGCCTCCACGCCACACTCCCTGACCATTTTTTCAATGCTGTCGTAGGCGCGGACGCCGTACGCCCCGGCAAACTCCTCCGCGCGGGGCAGCGTATGGTTGAAACAGGCGACGAACTCCGAATGGGGGTTTTCCTGGAACGCCTTCGCATGGAAATGGCCGACTTTTCCGCAGCCGACGACGGCGGTCCTGATCCTGCGGGACATGGTTTCCTCCTTGTGCGACGGTGTAACGATCGTGAAGCAACCGGGGGCGGGGAGTGGAGTGCTGAGTTAGGAACGAACGGGAAGGTAGTGCTGAGTGCAGCGTGCTGCGTGCTGCGTAGTACAAATCAGGGGACCAGGACGATCTTGTTCAAGCCTGGCTCGCGCTCATAGACCCGGTTGATCCACTCGTTCCCATCGCTGAGGGGGACGCGTTTGGATACAAGGGCTTCGACGTCCACCTTGCCGTCGGCGATGAGCTGAAGGCAGGCGGGGTATTCTCCTGCCGACGCGCAGCTGCCAAAGAGGCTCAGCTGACGGGTGACCACCCACTGCAGCGGAAAGTCGATCTTCTGCGCGATATTGCCGATGAGGACCGCGTGCCCGTCCAGCCGGACCGCCTGCAGGCACAGGTTCACCGTCGCCGCGATCCCCGTGGCGTCGAAAGCAACGTCCACGCCGCGTTTCTCCGGGGTTGCCGCCAGGACGGCGTCCAGGGAGCCTGGATCCCCGGAATGGACGCACACAGCCGCGCCCAGCTTTTTCGCGTCGGCCAGCTTCGCCTCGTCGATATCCGCGGCGATGGCCGGCGACGCCCCCATGCTGAGCGCGACCTGCAGCGTCAGCATGCCGATGGTGCCAACGCCTGTGACAAGCACAGAGGTTCCCTGCCGCACAGGGGTCCGCGCCGCCGCGTGGTAGGCGATGGCGAGGGGCTCCACCATGGCCGCCTGCACGTAGGATACGCTGTCCGGCAAAGGGTATAGCAGGTATTCAGGCACTGCCACATACTCCGCGAAGGCCCCGTCCATCCTGTACTCCTTGCAGGATACGCCCAGCACGCGCCGGTTCCTGCAAAGGTTCACTTTGCCCTGGGCGCACATGTCGCAGCGGTTGCAGTAAACGGTGGAATCGAAGGTCACCCGGTCGCCGGGTTTGCTGGACACGACGCCTTCGCCGCATTCCGCGATGTCACCCGAGGCTTCATGGCCCATGATGACCGGCGGGATGCGGCGGCCGCTGGAACCATCGCTGCCGTGCACGTCGCTGCCGCAAACGGCGCAGGCACGCACCCGCACCAGCACTTCCCCGGGACCGGGCTTCGGCGTGGGGACCTCCCTGTACACGAAATTCCTGTAGTCTTCCATGACTAGCGCTTTCATGACCGCATGCCTCCAATCGATCCATTGCGTGAAGGGCTCAAAAATGCTGTATGGTCAAAATACCCTGGTTGCATGTTAACAGTTTCCGCGCCGGCTGGCAAGCTCCGGCGCCGTTGCGGGCCCCGGCGTCAAGCTTTCACAAGCGCCTAATCCTGGACGTCGGGAGAGAGCCAGGGCGGTTAAGCCATTGCAAACGAAACGAAAACGAAACGAAACGAGAATGAAACGAAAATTTTCGTCAGCTCAGTCGAATTTCCCTCTTGCGAACCTTGAGCTGCCGGCTTATAATAAAAACAGCGGAAAGCCGCAAAAAGAATAAGGGAGGTCAGTCTATGAAAAAGCTGGTATCTGTTCTCCTGGTGGCGGTCATGGCACTTGGGATCGCGGGCGCCTTCGCAGAAGAGACCGACATGAGCGTGCTTCAGGGCCTGAAGGTCGGTTTCGCGCAGTGCGACAACAACAATGGCTGGCGCATCGCCAACACCAAGAGCTTTGTGGATGCCGCCGAGAAGTACGGTTTTGAACTCATCGCGACCGACGGCCAGGCCGACATCGCCAAGCAGGCATCCGATATCGCGGACCTGATTGCGCAGGGCGTCGACTATCTGGTGTTCCCGCCGCTGCAGGTGGACGGCCTGCAGGCTGTCACCGCCGAGGCGATGGAAGCCGGCATTCCCGTCATCCTGACCGACCGTACCATGACCGGCACCCCCGGTGTGGACTGGACCTGCGAAATCATGGGCGACTTCTATCTTGAGGCCCAGATGGTGGCTGAATATGTGGTCGAAGTCCTCGGCGGCAAGGGCAAAGTTGTGATCCTGGAAGGACAGCCGGGCGCCGACCCCACCATTCAGAGGCAGGCCGGGTTCATCGATTACATCACGGAACATGCGCCCGAAATGGAAGTGATCTTCTCTCAGACTGCCGAGTTCAACCTTGAAAAAGGCCAGCAGGTCATGGAACTGGCCCTGCAGCAGTTCAAGGACGACATCGATGTCGTGTACTGCCACAACGACGACATGGCGCTGGGCGCCGTCAAGGCGATCGAGCAGGCAGGCTATGATCCCGCGGACTTCCACGTTTGCGGCATTGACAGCCCCGCCAACGCCCTGCAGGCAGTCAAGGACGGCAAGATGCTCTGCTCCGTCACCTGCACCCCGCTGTTTGGCGAGCCGGTGGCCAAGATCATTGCCGACCTCGAGTCCGGCAAGCCCGTGGAACCCAAGATGGTCAACCCCGACAGGCTCTTCACCCAGGAGAACGCCGATCCTGCGCTGGGATACTAAGCAAGCATGATGACCGGGGGGCCCCGCATGCCTCGTGCCGCGGCGGCCCCCCCTTCATGAAACGATCCGCTGCGCCTGCGTGTTGCCGACGGACGCCGCTGTGACCGGATCCAGCGGAGGCTCTGCAGTCTTGAAAAGGGGCTCTGTATGCCGAATGAAACACTGCTCGAGATGAAAGGCATCGACAAGGCGTTCACCGGTGTGAAGGCGCTGTCGAGGGTGGACTTTTCCGTACGGAAAGGCGAGGTGCACGCGCTGATGGGGGAAAACGGCGCGGGGAAGTCCACGCTGATGAAGGTGCTGACGGGCGTCTATTCCAAAGACGCGGGGACGATCGTCTTCAACGGCAGGGAGATCAACCCGCGGACCGCGCTGGACGCGCAGGAGGCAGGCATCAGCACCATCTACCAGGAACTGAACCTGGTGCCCATCATGACCGTTTACGAAAACATCTATCTGGGCCGAGAGCCTCGCACGCGCATCGGAACGATCGACCGCGCAAAAATGAAGGCGGACGCCCGGGCAGTACTGGAGGGCATGGGCATCTCCATCGACGTGGACAAACCCCTGCGCAGCTACTCCACCGCCATTCAGCAGATGGTCGCCATCGCGCGCGCGCTGACCATCAACGCCAAGCTGTTCATCATGGACGAGCCGACCTCTTCCCTGGACTCGAAGGAAGTCGGCGTTTTGTTTTCTGTTATCCGCCGCCTGAAGGAGCAGGGGATCGCCATCATCTTCATCAGCCACCGCCTCGGGGAGGTTTTCGAGGTCTGCGAGACCGTCACGGTGCTCAGAAATGGAGAAAACGCCGGTGAATTTGAGATCGGCAGCCTCTCTGCCCAGACTCTGGTCAGCTGCATGATCGGCCGCACATTCTCAAACACGCTGCGAGCCAAGGGCGAGTATGGCTACGGGGACGCCCCGGAGTTGCTGCGCGCGGAAAACATCCGCTGGAGCGTGCGCCTCAACGGCATTGGCGTCGACATCAGAAAAGGAGAAGTGCTCGGTTTGGCAGGCCTTCTGGGCAGCGGCCGCACCGAGCTTGCCCGGATCCTGTTCGGTTCGGTCCAGCCGGACGAAGGCGGCATTTTTTGGATGGAAAATCCATTGGCCCTCCGCACGCCCAAGGATGCCATGGAAAGAGGCATGGGCTACTGCACCGAGGACCGAAAGGGCGAAGGGCTGTTCCTGCACCTATCCGTGAAAGACAACATCACCATGGCCTATCTGCCGCAGATCACGAAAAACGGTGTCGTGCAGCGCAGGAAACAGGACGAGGTGGTAAAGAATTACATTGATCGCCTCCGCATCAAGACGCCCTCCGCCGAACAGCTGGTGCGTTTCCTGTCCGGCGGCAACCAGCAGAAGGTGCTTCTGGCGAGATGGCTGTGCATGAATCCCAAGCTGATCATCCTCGACGAACCTACGCGCGGCATCGACGTGGGCGCCAAGGCGGAAATCGAGGGCCTCATCCAGGAATTCTCCAAAGCCGGCATCAGCGTCCTGATGATCTCCTCCGAAATGGAGGAACTGGTGCGCAACTGCGACCGGATCGTGGTCATGCGTGACGGAAAGAAGCTTGACGAGCTGATCAACGAGAGGATCACCATGGACGACATCATGGATACGATCTCCCGCAGCCATTCGGAGATCCTCGACGCGCGGATCGAGGTGGGCGAATGAGTACGCATGAGGGCAGGGCGAAAACCGAACGCCCAGGCCGTTCGCTGGGCGCTCTGCTGCACCAGCACAGTACAGCCGCCATGCTGGCGCTGCTCCTGCTGATCAACGCGGTCTTCACGCGCAACTTTTTCAGCGTCGACATCATCTGGCTGATGATCATCCAATGCGCCACCATCATTCTCACCGGCATGGGCATGACCATGGTGATTTCCACCGGCGGCATCGACATCTCCATCGGCTCCCTGATCGCCCTGTCGGCTGTGGTCTGCAGCCTGGTCATCCCCTACGGCATCCTGCCCGCCATGCTGGCATCCTTACTGGCCTGCGCGGTGATGGGATTGATCAGCGGCTTCATGGTGGGAAAGCTCAGGGTCTCCCCGATGGTGGTCACGCTGTCCATGCTGCTATTCGCCCGCGGTGTCGCGCAGGTGCTCAACGACGGCAAGATCATCTACATCGACATGTACAAGGAGTTCGAGTTCCTCGGCCAGGGCAAGATGTTTGGCGCCGTTCCCGTGCAGATCGTCCCCATCGTCATCGTCGTGGTCCTTGTATACTTCATTATGGAAAAGATGGCCTGGGGACGCCGTATCCAGGCGGTCGGCGACAATCCCTCCGCCAGCCACCTGGTGGGCATCAAGTCCACCTGGACGATCATGTCGGTTTACATCTGTTCAGCGCTGTTCACCGCGGTCGCAGGCCTGGTGCTGGTCAGCAAGGCCGGCGCGGCAGACGGCTGCAACATGGGCCGCCTGGCGGAACTGGACGCCATCGCCGCTGTCGCGGTGGGGGGCACCAGCATGAGCGGCGGACGGGCAAAGGTGATGGGTACGCTGGTGGGCGCCGTCATCATGCAGCTCATCACCATGACGGTCGTGATGAACAACATCCAGTACGAGTACGCGCAGATCATCAAAGCCGCCATCATCGTGTTCAGCGTGTTCATCCAGCGCGAGAAGCGTGTGTAGTGGGGTCAAAGCATGAAGATACGATCGAATCCAATGCGCAGATTGTGGGATTGGTCGGGGTCCAGAAATACCATCCTCGCCTTTCTGCTTTTATTTATTGCTGCCAGCGTCGGCTTCGCGGACCGCAACTTCCTGTCCGAGCGGTCTATCCACAATATCCTGCGAAAAGTGGCCTTTGACAACGGGTTCGCGGCGCTGGGCATCGCGTTTGTGATCATGCTAGGCCACATTGACCTGTCTGTGGGCTCCACCCTCGCCTTTTCCGGGGTGGTGTGCGTGATGCTGGCGGGCGCGGCGTGCGGCATGGTTGTCGGCCTGATGGTCGCGAAGCTGAAGATCTCCTCCTGGATCGCCTCGCTGTCGATGATGCTGGCGATGCGCGCGGTGGTCTTCATCATGTCCGACCAGAAGCCCATCAGCGTCAAAAGCGAAGCGCTGATCAACTTCGGAAAGATCCGGATCCTGAATTTCGATATCGTCATCTATATTTATCTCGCCCTGATCCTCCTGTGCATGTTCATCAGTCGGCACACCCGCTTTGGAACCTCGCTGTACGCCGTAGGGGGCAACGAGGAAGCGGCGCGCATGATGGGACTGAAGGTGGACAAGGTCAAGGTCATGGCCTACATGGCCTGCGGGCTCTTCTGCGCCGTCGGGGGCATCGTGCTGGCAGCCCGTCTGCGCACGGCACAGGCCACAGCGGGGACTTCCTGGGAGACCTTCGCGATCGCCAGCTGCGCTTTGGGCGGGGTGAAGCTCACCGGCGGCGAAGGCAAGTTCAGCGGCGTCCTGTTTGGCAGCCTCATCATCGCGGTGCTCAACACCATGTTCAACTATTCGCCGCAGCTCAACACCTGGTGGCAGAACATCCTCATGGGCGCCCTGGTTATGGTATCGGTCGCGCTGCAGACGGATGCGATCAGACTGCGCAGGCGGCGCAGGACCGCGCCGGCCAAAGCCTGAGACGGTGGAACGGCCGGCGGGCCCGGAAAGGGGTTTTGATGGCTTACCGGGAATCGTACCTGAAGTACGCTCAGGCGCTTATCCGCGAACATGAGCAGGTCTTCGGCCTCCTTGACATGGACGAGCTGAAGGCCTTCATGGATGCCGTCATCCAGGCGAAGGGCATTTTTGTGTACGGCTCGGGACGCGAGGGGATCAGCATGCGTTCCTTCGCGATGCGCCTCGCGCACCTGGGCAAACCTGTGCACTGGCTGTTTGACGACACCACGCCGGGCATGCACAAGGGCGATCTGCTGATCATTGCCGATGGCCGCGGGGACGTGGGCATCCACCGTTACTTCGTGAGGCGCGCCCGCGAGACCGGCGCGAAGATCGCCATGGTCACGGGGCTGCCGGAAGGCGCGCTGGCCAGGGAATGCGCGGACCTGACGCTGTTCGTGCACGCCACGGTGTACCTGGACGAAAAGGGCATGCCCCCGGACGCGCCCAGGCAGAAGGGCGTGGTCCCAACCATCCAGCCCATGGGCAACCAGTTTGAGCAGCACCTGTATCTGCTGATGGACGTCATCGCGATCCTTCTCAAGGACGAGACGGGCATGAGTTACGAAGAGATGGAGTCGCGGCACAGGAACATCGAATGAGCTGGGAGGGAAGGAGGGCCGGATGGGCGGCATGAAAAGGATCAACGGCGCGCTGGGAAAACTGAGCACTGACCAACTGGGCCAGACGCTCATGCATGAGCACGTGGTCAGCGCCAACTGGAACATGCGCATGTCCTACAACGAGTGGTTCGACCCGGAAGAGTTCCTGGCTTACGCCGAAGAGGACCTCAAGCGCACAATGAGCGTGGGCGTATCGACCCTTGTGGACGTCACGACCGTGTGCCTGGGCCGGGACACGAAGCTTGTCTGTGAGCTTGCCCGCCGCACCGGGATGCAGATCGTTTGCGCCACGGGCTTCTTCTTTACGGAAAACCAGTGGATGTACCGGCGCAGCGTGGACAGCTTCCTGCGTCTTCTGATGAAGGACATCGAGGAGGGACTGGACGGCACCGGCGCGCTGCCTGGCCTCATCAAGTGCTGCACAGACAGGGCGGGCATGACGGAGATCAACGAAAGGCTCATCACAGCCTCCGCCATGGCGGCGAAGCGCAGCGGGCTGCCGGTGTCCACCCACGCCACGCACCTCAACGACAGCGCGCAGCGCCAGCTGGACGTGCTGGAGAAGCACGGCGTGTCCATGGACCGCGTGGTGATCGGGCACTGCGGAGACAGCAACGACATCGCCCACCTGGAGGAAATCCTGCGACGCGGCTGCTATATCGGTCTGGACCGCTTTGGCGACGAGGCGAAGAACTCCCTTGAAAACCGCGTCACGACGCTGATGGAACTCTGCAGCCGCGGCTGGATCGAACGGCTGATGATCTCACACGACTACGTGAGTTTCGTGGACATCGGCCCGTATGAATGGCGTTTCAAGCGGGAGACGGACCCCGACGACGAACAGTACAACAGCCGTTTCATCCATCGCTACGCGTTGCCGCTTTTGCGGCGCCGCGGCTTTTCGGAGGAGGACATCGACCGCCTGCTGGTCAAGAATCCGCGCGCGTATTTCGAGGCCTGAGGCGCTCCGAGGGGATTCAGGCTTCGGTCTTGCGCCTGACGATGTACACCAGCAGCGCAACCGAGAAAAGCGACAGGCTGATCAGGAGGTCGGCGGCGAGACCGCTGGAACCGCGCGCCGCGTGAACGGCATAGGTCAGTACGGAGCTGCCCAGGTTGCCCAGGATCATCAGCAACGAAAACGCCATGCCGGAAGGCAGCGTTGTCTGCCGCGCGCCGTAGGAGGAAAGGAAAGGAAACTGGCTGGAGAAAACCAAACCCAGCAGGACTGCCGCGGCGGCTGCGCCTGCGACGCTTGACACGAAATGCGTCAGGAAAGCCGCCAGACCCGACAGCAGCCCCAAGGCGATCAGCAGGGTGCTGAGCCTGATTTTCTCGGCGAGTTTTCCGCAGATCCAGCGTCCCAGCGTCATGGAGATCCAGAAAACCGACACCGCAGCGCCCGACATCAGCGCGTCAAAGCCGTGCCGGAACTGCAGCTGCGAGGAGAGCCAAGCCCAGGTGGAGATCTCAGCGCCAGTGTAGAAAAACAGCGCCAGGCAGATCAGTGCGAACAGCGGCTCCCTTTTCAGCGCCGCGAAACTCTGCCTGATCCGCTGGCCGCCTCCGGAGGCGGGTGCGAAACGCAGCCGAAGGACTGCCAGGAACAGCAGTGCAGCCAAAACGGCCAGGGCGAGGTAGAACAAAGCGTAGTGCAGACCCGCGCTGAGCAGGAGGGCAACCACCAGCGGGGCGAGGATGGCGCCAAAGCCGAAGAAGACGTGGCCCCGGTTGACATGCCTGTCAGGATCGGCGGGATTATTGTCCGCAAGCGCCGCGGTTTACAGCCAATCATCAACTGCTTATTTACAG
>CAZLYF010000030.1:0-12289 GCA_964563725.1 uncultured Oscillospiraceae bacterium | reverse complement strand
TGCGCCAGCGCCGGCAGCAGTTGCCCGCTCACCGCAAGCGCCGCGCTGGCCTGGGTCTCGATGATGCCGTTGCATCCGCCCATCAGGAAAAAGACCCCGTAGAGCGCTTTCTGCGGCAGGCGCAGCGCGAACATAGGCAGCACCGCCGCATAGGTCAGGAGCGCCGCGGCAATGAAAGTTTTTTTGGAATACCTGTCCGCGAGCGTGCCTGCCAGCGCGGCGAAGCAGATGAAGCCGAGGAAATTCAGCGTTACGAGCAGACCTGCGTCCAGCGCCGGCATTTCCTTCTGGATGTGGGCAATCACCGGGGAAATGGATGTCAGGCACATCGCGAACAACGCCAGCGACAGGCACAGCGCCGCGTTGACCCTTTGAGCGGCTTTTACGGTCTGGGACATCAGGCAACCTCCCGGCGGTGAAGCCGATCGTATGCGGCCGGGCTCGCCCGGGCCGGCGTGATGATAGCACAGCCTGCCGGAAACGGGAAACCGGCGGACGCGTCGGCGCCCAAGTGCGTCTGGCAGGGCGGGAATGTGGTAAGATGGTCCGGAAAGCGGCGGTACCCGCGTGATGCGGCTGGCCGCGGGAGCGGTTTTGTTGGAAATATATGTGTTTAACCTGCAGCGATTCAGCACGAAAGACGGCCCCGGGATCCGTACGACAGCCTTCCTTCAGGGCTGCAACCTCAACTGCGCGTGGTGCCATAACCCCGAATCGATCCCGCTGGCGCCCAGGCTTCAGTATTTTACTGACAAATGCGTCAGCTGCGGGATCTGCTCCTCCGTCTGCCCCCGGGGAGCGCATACGCAAACAGACGGCATCCACCTTTTTGATGAGGCGCTGTGCGACTACTGCGGCAAATGCGCGCTTACATGTCCGCGCGAGGCGCTCAAATGCAACGCGAAGCGCTATACGCCCGAGGCGCTGGCGGAGGTCATGCTGAGGGACAAAGACTATTATCAGAACAGCGGGGGCGGTGTGACGGTGTCCGGGGGAGAGCCGATGCTGCACGCGGATTTTGTCCGCGAGCTGTTCGGGCTGCTCAAGGCGCAGGGCATCCACACGGCGGTCGACACCGCCGCGAACGTGGCCTGGGACAGATTCGAAACCGTGCTGCCTGTGAGCGACCTGTTCCTGGTGGACATCAAATCCATTGACGATACGGTCCACCGCCGCTTTACCGGCGCCGGCAACGCGCTGATCCTGAGCAATATCGAAGCGCTGGACAGACACGGCGCCGGGATTTCCGTGCGCATGCCGCTGGTGCGAGGCGTCAATGATTCAGAAGCGTTCGCCCACCGGACCGGCCTCTTTCTGCAAGGCCTCCGGCGGCCGCCCAGGGTTCAGCTTCTTCCGTATCACAATTACGGTCTGTACAAGGCGGCGAGTTACCGCAGGAAAATGGAAGAATTCCTGCCTCCGGAATCCCTTGGAAGTTTCAAGGAAATCCTCGAAGGGTACGATATCCAGGTGGAGGTGTAGAAAAGGATGAAACACGGCGCTGTATCTGAGCATATTCTCGGCAGGGTGAACGAATGGCTCGATAAAAGCTGGAAATACACGTTCATGGAGCGCATCGAGCTCCTGAAGGAAAGCGAGCCGCTGTACAACGGCCAACCCTACCCGATCCGCTACGGCAATACGCTCCGGCATATCCTCGACCGTGTCTCCCTGCCTGTCAGGGATGGCGAGATGCTCCTTGGCGCCGTCGCGGAGCGGATCCCCACGGACGGGGAGTGGGAGGCGACAGAAAAACTGTACAAGTCCTGGTGGGAAGGCAAATCCTTGGAAGAAATCCAAAGAGACATGTCCTGGTTCTATTCCAAAGCCTGGCTCAGGTGCCGCCCGCCGTGGTTCTACTCCTTTGGCCATCTCGCCCTGGACTGGCCGCTGCTGGTCAGCGAAGGCCTCCGGGGCTTCAAGCGTATCGCTCGGGAGAGCCTCCATGAGCATCCGGACGAGACATCTTCGAACTTCCTGCAGGGAGCCTTGCTGAGTCTTGAGGCGATTTCCGCGTATATCGTCCGCTACGCGCAGGCAGCAGAAGAGGCGGGGCGCGCGCGGGACGCGGAAGCCCTCCGTCACCTCAGCGAAAATCCCCCGCGCCATTTTAGGGAAGCGCTCCAGCTGATCTGGCTGGTGGCCTTGGTTCTGCAGAAAGTCTGCGGCTGCGGCGTGCTCAATTACAGCCGTATGGATCAGTACCTGCTGCCTCTATACCGGCGGGACCTCGAATCGGGCGCCCTGGACGAGGACAGCGCCCTGGCGCTGCTTTACGATTTTTACGTCCGCAACAACGAGATCATGTCCAACACCGACCACATGAGCCTGGACATCGACTCCACGATCCGCACGCTGGAGGTCGCCTTTGACGACCCGAACTACGTCATTCTGGGCGGACTTCTCTCCGACGGCAGTTCAGGAGTGAACGAACTCAGCTTCCTGATGGTGGAGGCCGCGTCACACCTGAGGCTCAAAAACCCCTTCATGGTGCTGCGCTGGCACAGCGGAATCGACGAGAAGTTCTTCCTCAAGGCGAGCGCCGCCATGCGGGACAACACCAGCATCATCGTGTACAATGACGACAGGATGATCCCCGCGCTTCGCCTGTGGGGCGTCAGGGGGCCCGAGCTGTACGATTACGGCTTTTTCGGCTGCAACGATCCCATCATCCCGGCCAAAGAGGGAGGGCTGCGCCAGCTGTGGCTCAACCTGGTCAAGCCGCTGGAACTTGCGCTCAACCAGGGCGATTTCCCCATGGAGCCCGGCGGCAAAAACCGCGATCCCTATGTGTTCCCGCTCCTGGACCGGATGACCGGCCTCATGACCGGCGCATATTACGGCACAGAGACACCGCCCCTCGAAAGCATGAAAACCATGGACGACGTGCTGGCCGCGTACCGGGCTCAGCTGCAGTACCTGGTGGACAAGTACCGGGAAGGCTTCGAACATGACCTTGAAATCGAGGCGGAGACCAACCGCGGCCGCCTGCGCATCGAGGACTGCTTCCTGCAGGGTACGCTGCGCAACGCTGTCACCTGGAACGACGGGGGAACGGAGTATCACCACATCATCGTGCAGGGCGCGGGGGTCGCGACGGTGGCGGACGCGCTGTACGCAATTGAGAAACTGGTGTTCGCTGACGCTGAACTCACGCTGCCCGAGCTCAATGACATCCTCATAAGCAACTGGGAAGGGCATGAAGTCCTTCGCCAGCGCGTCCGGCGCCTGCCGAAATTTGGAAACGACCTGGACCCGGTGGACCGCTATGCGGCGTGGGTGATCGAAGCCTTCACCGACGCGCTGGCCAGACAGGACGGGGGTCGCTTCCGGTATGGCTTCCTGCCCACCATTTCGACCGACAGGGATTTCACCACCATGGGGCTGACGGTGGGCGCGACGGCCGACGGGCGGCGTTGCCGCGAACCCATCAGCGAGAACCAGTCGCCGACGGAGGGCGCGGACGTGTCCGGCCTGACCGCGCTGCTCAATTCCGCCGCGAAGATCCCCTTTGACCGCATCACGGGCGGGCCGCTGAACCTGCGCATCCACCCCTCGGCGGTTTCGGGCGAACACGGCGCGGCAACGCTGGCCGCGCTGATGAAGACCTATATGCAAAAAGGCGGCCTGCAGCTGCAGCTCAACGTCGTGGACCGTGAAACCCTGCTGAAGGCAAAGGAAGAGCCTGAAAAATACAAGAACCTCTGCGTACGGGTGGTCGGGTACAGCGCATTTTTCACCCAGATGGGTCCCAAGGCTCAGGACGAGCTGATCCGCCGCACGGAACAGCTGGCGTAGTCGCAGGACGCGCGGGAAGCTGGCCTGACAGCATGCTTGAATAAAGGGGGACAAATATGTACCTGGAAAAACTGTTCAGCCTGAAGGGGAAAACCGCCCTGGTAACCGGCGCCGGGCGCGGCATCGGGCAGTATGTCGCCGTGGCGCTGGCGAAGGCGGGGGCAAACATCGCCGCCCTCAGCCGCAGCGGCATGGAGGATACGGTGCGCCTGGTCCGCGAAGCCGGCGGGAAGGCGCTCGAGATCAGGGCGGACGTCACCAGAGAGAACGAAGTGGACGCCGCGATTGTCAAGACGCTGGAGGAATTCGGCTCGCTTGACATCGTGTTCAACAACGCAGGCATCTGTATGCACCAGACGACGCTCGAGGCCACCGTGGCGGAGTTCCGCGAGGTGGTCGACGTCAACCTGACGGGGATCTTCATCGTGGCGCGCGCCGCGGGGCGGACCATGATCGATCGGAAGATCCGGGGCAGCATCATCAACATGGCGTCCATGTCCGGCTCCGTGGTCAACATTCCCCAGTGGCAGTGCTCCTACAACGCCTCCAAGGCCGGCGTCATCCATCTGACCCGTTCCCTGGCTGCGGAATGGGCAGAGCACGGCATCCGCGTCAACAGCATCAGCCCCGGCTATGTCGCCACACCCATGTCGGCGGACGTGCCGCAGGAACTCAAGGACGCCTGGATGCCCCTCATCCCCCTGCACAGGATGTGCGAGCCGGAGGAACTCATCCCCGCGATCCTCTGCCTGGCCTGCGACGCGTCCGGTTACACCACCGGCAGCGACTACATGATCGACGGCGGGTACACCTGCCTGTAAAAAAGAGGGAGGAAGAGAAACCATGCTTCAGCAAGTGATGACGTCTCCGGGCGTAATCGAGTTTAGGGAGATCCCGGCGCCGGAGCCCGGCGACGGCCAGGTGATCGTGAAAATCGAAAAGATCGGGATCTGCGGCTCGGACATCCACGTGTACCACGGCAAGCACCCCTTCACGAAGTATCCTGTCACGCAGGGCCACGAGGTATCGGGCACGGTGGAAAAGCTTGGCAAGGGAGTCAAGGGCCTCAGCGTCGGGCAGAAGGTCACCATCGAGCCGCAGGTAGTCTGCGGGGTCTGCTATCCGTGCAGGCACGGAAAGTACAACCTGTGCGAAGAACTGAAGGTGATGGGTTTCCAGACTACGGGCACGGGATCACATTACTTCGCTGCGGACGCTTCCAAGGTGACCCCGCTCCCGGACACCTTCTCCCTGGATGAAGGCGCCATGATCGAGCCGCTGTCCGTCGCGGTGCACGCCGTCAGGCAGGCGGGGGACGTGACGGGGAAGGACGTGGTCGTCCTGGGCGCCGGGCCCATCGGGAACCTCGTATCCCAGGCTGCCAAAGGGATGGGCGCGCGCAGGGTCCTGGTGACGGACGTGAGCGATTTCAGGCTCAGCCTGGCCAGACAATGCGGCGCGGACTTCACCGCCAACACCGCCAACATCGATTTCGGCAAGGCGGTCGCCGACGCTTTCGGCCCTGACAAGGCGGATATCATCTATGACTGCGCGGGCAACAATACCACCATGGGGCAGGCGATCGCGCACGCGCGCAAAGGTTCGCTCATCATCCTGGTGGCGGTGTTCGCGGGGATGGGCACGGTGGACCTGGCAGTGCTCAACGACAAGGAACTGGACCTGAGGACATCGATGATGTACCGGCACGAGGACTATCTGGATGCCATCCGCCTGGTCGCAGAAGGCAAGGTGAACCTCAAGCCCCTCATCAGCACGCACTTCGCTTTCCGGGATTACCTTGCCGCATACCGCTACATCGAGGAAAACCGTGAGAAGACCATGAAGGTCATCATCGACGTACAGGAGTGAACGAATATGCAGCTGAGAGACAATGTAACAGGCCTGCAGCATATCGGCATCCCCACCAACGACATCGAGGCGACAGTAGCCTTCTACGAGAGCCTGGGCTTCGAAACGGCGCACCGCACCGTCAATCGCGCGGCGAACGAGGAAGTGGCCTTCCTGCGGCTAAAGGGCGTGACAGTCGAAACCTGGCAAAACAACGCGGCGGCAATGCACAGCGGGGCGATCGACCATATCGCGCTGGACGTCGCGGATGTTGACAAGGCGTTTGAAGCGGTCAAACAGCTCGGGCACAAGATGCTGGATCCGGAAGTGCAGTTCCTGCCCTTCTGGGAGAAGGGCGTGCGCTATTTCAACATAGAAGGCCCCAACCGCGAGAAGGTGGAATTCAGCCAGATGCTGTAAACAGCCCTGCATTCAACAGCGCGAGCCGGCGGGCATCCCGCCGGCTTTTTCTGCCCTGCCCGAGAGCTGCCGCCCGTTTACACCTGCGCGCGCGGGCGGTATAATCGCTTCAGGTTCAGTCGGATCTCCAGGCAGGGTTCCCCCGTTTACAGGCGGGGCATTTTCCGCCTCATTCCGAGTACGGAGGCTTCCCCCGCGCGCCCTGCTGACAGGGATGACAAGAGGAGGAAAGGACGATGAGAAGAGGGCTTTCCTTGTTTCTGGCTGCCGTATGCGTCGTGGTTATGGCGCTGGCGCCGGCTCATGCAACCGTCCCGACTGGCAATCACGAGGACGGGCCCTTCCAGTACATGATCGCGGATGACGGCAGCGCCGTCGTCACAAAGTACATGGGCACCGGCGGGATGGTCGATGTCCCCGCGCTGCTCAACGGCATCCCCGTCATGGAAATCTACGAAAAGGCTTTCTACAGGTGCGATACCGTCACGTCCGTCACGCTGCCGGAGGGACTCAGGAGCATCGGGGACTATGCCTTCTACGGATGCAAAAGCCTCAGGGCGATCCCGCTGCCCTCGACGCTTGTAAGGGTGGGCAGGTGGGCCTTCGTCGGCTGCGACATGATGAACAGTTTCCTGCTCCCGCGGGCGGTCCGGGAGGTGGGGGACGGGGCATTTTCCGCCTGCAAACAGCTGACCGCCATCGAGACGGAGGAGGGGAACCCGGTATACCAAAGCCAGGACGGCGTCCTGCTGGGCAGCCAGAGCTACGGCTGGGGAATAGACGAGACGCCAGCGCGTGATGCCCAGGGCGACGCCCGCTGGGGCGGCGCCGTATGGTCCTTCGTCGCCTATCCGATGGCCCGGCCCGGGGACAGCTATGAAGTCCCCGAGGGCGTCGAAGCCATCGCGCCGCGCGCCTTCGCGGACTGCGACGGGCTCAGGCGCGTAAACCTGCCCGCTTCCCTGCGCTTCATCGGGGACGCCGCCTTCTCCAGCTGCGGCAATCTCGCCAAGGCCGACCTGCCAGAAGGGCTCCGCCATATCGGGTCAGGCGCCTTCTATTGGTGCTCGGCTCTCCAGTCGGCGCACATCCCGGCGACCGTGGAAACCATCATGGCATACGCGTTCGGCAACTGTGCAGGCATCGACGCCTTCAGCGTAGAACCGGGAAACCCGGTCTTCGACGCCCAGGACGGCGCGCTGTATGACCGGCAGGCGGGCATCCTGCTGGCCTGGCCGCAGGCCAGTCCCGCAACGTCAGCCAGCCTCCGGCCGGGGACCACGGCCATCGCCCACGCGGCATTCATGAATTGCTCTGCGCTGACATCCGTCACGCTGCCGGAAGGCCTGCAGAGCATCGGCCAGGACGCGTTCCGCAACTGCGAGAAACTGACAAGGTTGCGCGTCCCGGATACCGTAACGGAGATCGGCGCGGGCGCCTTCGCGCTCTGGGACGGGGATATGGTGCTGGAGGTCCGCGAAGGCACCACGGCCCTGCGGTATGCTGTGGACAACCAACTCAAGTATGAGGTCGTGCCGTAGGCCGCGCGGCGTTCGCCGCGGCTTTCTGCCAACCGGCGGTCCGGCATAACAAGCAAGGGAGCTGCCAATGGCGTCAAGAGGCTTGTACCGGAAACCCTTCATCGTGGCAGGCTGCTTCCTCGGCCTCGGGATCGGCATGATGGCCGTGGGCGGCGTGCTCGGAAACAGCAATATGGACTTCTTCGCGATGGCTTTGTTCGGGCTGCTGTTTGTCATCACAGGCATCGTTACCTTCGCGATGTACGGAGCGATGGACAGGCGCTGGCGGAGGCTGATGGGCGGGGAACCTCTGCTGCGTTATACCCTGGACAACGAAAAAACGCAAAAAGCAAAGGAAAAGAATGTCCGGGAACTCCGGGGACAGAACAAGGCGCTGCTGACCGTGATGCTGTTCTTCTGTGTGCTGTTCGCGGTGGTACTGCCCTTCTTCGTGGAAGAAAAGCTTATCATGGTCCTCATCTGTTTGGGGCTCGGCGCGTTCCTGACCCTCTCGGCGTGGCTCATCACCGCGTACCGGGTGCGAAAGCTGAAAAGAGGGGGGAGCGAGGTGATCCTTTCCAGGGGAGGCGCATACCTCAACGGCGAGTTCCATTCCTGGGACATGCCCGGCACCTCCATCAGCAGTATCGGCTACCAGCCGCCGGGCCGGGGGAAAGGCGCCCTTGGCGAGCTCAGGATCGAGTACGCCGCGGAGGGAGGCCCGGTCCCGCAGTCGCAGACGATTATCCTGCTGGTCCCGGCGGAACTGGACGCGCGCATGCCGGAGGTGCTGCGGGCGCTCGAGGGGGCCCCCGACGAGGACGAGGCATCACCGAAGCTTCCGTGACGGGGCTGCAGGCCAGCATGCCCGGCCCTATCCGCCGCCTTCAGCCGGCCACAAACTGCGCCTGGTACAGTTTCGAGTAAAGGCCCCTGTTTGCCATCAGCTGCCCATGCGTGCCCTGCTCCACCACCCTCCCCTCATCGAGGACCAGGATGACGTCGGCGCTTCGGATGGTGGACAGGCGGTGCGCGATGACAAAGCAGGTCTTGTCCTTCATCAGTTCCCTCATGGCAGCCTGGATCCTGAGTTCCGTGCGGGTGTCCACGCTGGACGTGGCCTCGTCCAGGATCAGCATCCGGGCATCCAGAAGCATTGCCCGCGCGATGGTCAGCAGCTGCTGCTGCCCTTTGGAGAGATGGACGCCATCGCCGCCGATGACCGTATCATAGCCCTGCGGCAGCCTGCAGATGGAAGAGTGCAGCATGGCCGCCCTGGCCGCCTGTTCCACCTCTTCCCGCGTTGCGCCCGGCTTGCCGTAGGCGATGTTGTCAAAGACCGTGCCGGAAAAGAGCCAGGAATCCTGGAGTACCATGCTGTAGGCGAGGCGCAGGCTTTTGCGGGTGACCTGGCGGATGTCGTTCCCGTCCACCGCGATGCTTCCGCCGTCGACATCATAGAAGCGCATCAGAAGGTTGATGATCGTGGTCTTTCCGGCACCGGTGGGCCCCACGATGGCGACCAGGGAACCCGGCTTCGCGCGCAGGCAAAAGTCCTTGAGGATGGGCCTTTCCCTTTGGTAGCCGAAGCGCACGTGGTCCGCCTGCACCTCGCCGCGTACGTCAGTCAGCGCCCTGGCATCCGTGGCGTCAGGGTTTTCCGGGACCTCATCGATCAGCCTGAACACCCTTTCCATCGCCGCCAGCGCGGACTGCAGGTCACCGACAATGTTCGCTGTTTCGTTGATGGGACCGGAGAACTTACGGGAATACTGCACAAAGGAGGCAATGCCGCCAAGCCCCGCGCCGCCTGAAAGGTACAGGAGGGAGCCGAAGACGCTTACCAGCGCCAGGGAGACATTGTTGATGAAGTTGACCGAAGCGCCCACGATCGTCCCGTAATACTCGGAGCGCGTAAACGCCTCCACCGCCCCGTCGTTTATGACATCGAAGCGCTTCAATACTTCCTTTTCCCGGGAATAGGCCTTGGTGGTTTTCTGCCCGTCCATCATCTCCTCCATGAAGCCGTTGAGCTCCCCGAGCTTCGCGGAACGCTTCCTGTACAGGGGACGCACCTTTCTGGTGATCCATCGGGTATAGATCACCGACGCGGGCACGGTGAAGGCAAAGACCAGCACAAGGGTGGGCGCGATGCTCAGCATCATCGCCAGCGATACGGTCACCGTGATGACGCTTTGAAGCAACTGCATGAGGTCGGCGGAAATGGAATCGTTCACCGTGTCGATATCGTAGGAGATCGTACTGATGATGTCGCCCGTCTGGTGACTGTCAAAAAAACCCACGGGCAGGGAAAGCAGACGGTCAAACACGTCCTTGCGCATCCGGCGGATCACGTCCCGGCGCAGTCGCAGCGTCATGCGCGACAGCAGATAGGCCATGCCGGCGGAAGCCGCGTAGCACAGCGCCATCAGTCCCGCACAGCGTGACACCGCGGAAAAATCCACCTTGCCCGCTTTCCTGCCGATCGCGTCGATGGCCATCCCGGCCAATTTGGGTCCCGCCAGGGACAGCAGGTTGCCGACGACCACCAGCAGCGCGGCCAGGACCAGCACCATCCGGTGCCTTCCCAGATATCGCCACAGGCGCTTCAGGATGCTTTTGCGGGGAGCTGTCGCTTCACCCGGGGCACGCCTGTCGCCCCGCGTTTCGCCGCGGGTCAGGCGGCCACCGCCGATCATGCCCGGGTCAGGCAAGGCTTTCACCCCCTTCCGAACCCATCTGCGCGTTGGTGACGCTCTGGTAGACCTCGCAGCTGTTCATCAGCTCCTCGTGCGTGCCGTATCCGATCACACGTCCTTCATCCAGGACCAGGAGATGATCCGCGCTTTTGATGGAACTGATGCGCTGGGCGACGATGACGGCGGTGGTGCCGCCGTAATGCTCCCGCAGCGCTTTTCGCAGGTTCGCGTCCGTTCGGTAATCAAGCGCCGAGGAGGAGTCGTCAAGGACCAGGATCTCCGGATTGCCGGCCAGGGCCCGCGCGATCAGCAGGCGCTGCTTCTGCCCGCCGCTCAGGTTGCTGCCGCGGACGGAAACCCGATGCCCCATTTTGTCCGCTTTTTCGTTGATGAAGTCCATCGCCTGGGCGCACTCCGCAGCTTCCATGATCTGTTCGTCCGGGATATCGCGGTAATAGCGGATGTTTTCAGCGATGGCGTCCGCCGCGATGAAATCGTTGTGAAGGGCCGTCCCGAACTTCTCGCGCAGTGCTTTCCGGGGAAGGGAACGGATATCTTCTCCGTCTATCAGGATCTGCCCGCTGTCCGGGTCGTACAGCCGCATCAGCAGATTGACGACCGTTGTTTTTCCGCTGCCTGTAGAGCCCAGGATGCCCAGCGTCTCGCCGCGCCTGAGCGCGAAGCTGACGTCCGTCAGGTTGTTGCCGGATTTGCTGTAGGAGAAACTCACGTGCCGGAACTCCACGTGGTACGCTGAGACCGCTTTGGGGACGGGCAGCGTTTTCAGATCCTCTGGAAGCGACAGCACCTGGCTTACCCGTTCGGCTGAGGCGACGCCCTTTGAAAGCACGACGAAGATCCGCGTGATGCCCAGCATGGCGTTGAGCAGGATCGCGAAATAGTTGAGAAAGGCGATGATAGTGCCCGGCGCGCTGCGGCCTGCGTTCACTAGGTGCGCGCCCGCCAGGATGACCAGGGTGAGCCCGATGTTGAGGATAAAGCCCGAGAGAGGGTTGGTGATCGCCATCACCCCGCCCACGCGCTTTTCCGCGTCGGCCAGCTCGGTATTGACCCCGTCAAAGCGTTCGCGCTCAAGGTCCGTTTTTGACAGTGCCCTAATGACGCGCGCGCCCGTGATGTTTTCCTGCACAGTGCGCACCATCCGGTCCAGGATGCCCTGCTGTTTGGCATAGAGGGGCACGCTTTTTTTGGTCACTGCATATACGGCCAGCGCGATGAACGGCAGCGTCGCCAACAGTACCAGCGTAAGGGTCGCATCCATCATCAGGGTGATCGCAAGGCCCCCGACGAGGAGGATCGGCGCCCGGACGCCCAGGCGCTGGATGCGGTTGAAAAGCTGGTTGAGGTTGTAGGTGTCCGTGGTCAGCCTGGACACGGCGGAAGGGACCGTGACCGTATCCAGCTGACCCGAGGAGACGTAGGAAAGCCTTTCGAAAAGATCGTGCCGGATCGTCCTGGTGATGCTGCCCGACGTCCTTGCCGCCGTACGGTTGGCGCTGACATTGGTCAGGATGGAGGCGACCGCGCAAATGATCATGACGCCGCCCCAGAGGAAGATTCCCTCCCTGTCCCCTATCGGCACGACGTCGTTGAGGATCTTCGCAAGCAGCGAGGGGATCAGAAGGTCCATCATCGCGGCGATGAACTTCAGCGACAGCGTCAGGGAAATGACGCCGGCGTAGGGTTTTATATAGCGGAGGATCGGCCTCATCCGCGGCAGGCCTCCCATCGTCCGGACGGCCGGCGCTTCCAGCCCCGTGTCCGGCGGCACGCGAAGGCAGTCAAATCCCTGTCGGCAGAAGGCATCGCGTTCCTCTCCTCTTGCGAAATCGCTGTACTTGCAGCCGCTGCGCCCGCAGTGACAGAATCCTAACCGACCGGGAAACGAATCGCAACCGTCCCGGGCAGGAAGGCATCAGGCAAAAGGCGTGACAAATGCGACGGGCCTTGACAATTCGGGCCTGCGTGGCTATCCTTCAAATC
>CAZLYF010000029.1:0-23858 GCA_964563725.1 uncultured Oscillospiraceae bacterium | reverse complement strand
CTACGGCGCGCTTGGCGCCTTCTCCACAGGCGTCGGGTCCACGGACATGGCGGCCGGCATGGCCTGGGGGAAAGCCTGGTTCCGGGTGCCCTCCGCCATCCGCGTCACGCTCAGGGGGCGCTTCCGTCCCTGGGTATCCGGCAAGGACCTGATCCTCCACATCATCGGCCTCATCGGCGTGGACGGGGCGCTGTACAAGTCGCTGGAGTTCGTGGGGGAGGGGGTCGGAAGCCTCACGATGGACGACGCTTTACCGTATGCAATATGGCCATCGAAGCGGGCGCGAAAAACGGGATCTTCCCGGCCGACGCAGCTGCGCGCGCCTTTCTCCAGGAGCACGGGGCCAGGCTGCCCAGCGCCTTCGAGGCGGACGCGGATGCCGCGTACGACAGGGAGATCGCGATCGACCTGGGCGCGCTCAAACCCTGCGTTGCCTTTCCGCACCTGCCGGACAAAGTGCGCAGCTTCGATACCGTTCCCGGCGACCTGAAGATCGACCAGGCCGTCATAGGCTCATGCACCAACGGCAGGCTGTCGGACCTGGTCGCGGCGGCGGAGGTTTTCAAACGCCGCAGGGTCGCCGCGGGCGTCCGCGCCATCGTGATCCCGGCGACGCAGCAGATCTGGCTGGACGCCCTGCGCCTTGGCCTCCTTGAGATTTTCGTCGAGGCGGGCTGCGCGGTGTCCACCCCCACCTGCGGGCCCTGCCTCGGAGGGCATATGGGCATCCTGGCCGCAGGCGAGCGCTGCGTATCCACCACCAACCGCAACTTCGTGGGCCGCATGGGCGACCCGCGCAGCGAGGTCTACCTGGCCAGCCCCGTGGTCGCGGCTGCCTCCGCGGTGCTCGGCCGCCTCGCTTCCCCTGAAGAGCTGCCCCCGGTTTAGGAAAGGAGAACGCGCATGCTGCTCAAAGGAAAGGTCCTGCGCTACGGGGACCATGTGGACACGGACGCCATCATCCCCGCGCGATATCTGAACAGCTCCGATCCAAAGGAACTGGCCCGCCACTGCATGGAAGACCTGGACACGGATTTTCACAGGAAGGCCGAACCCGGCTGCTTCATCGTGGCCGGCGCCAATTTCGGTTGCGGTTCCTCGCGTGAACACGCGCCTATCGCGCTTCTGCACGCCGGCGTGGGCTGCGTGGTGGCCACGAGCTTCGCGCGCATTTTCTACCGCAACGCCGTGAACACGGGCCTTCCCATCATCGTGTCCGACATCGCCGCGCAAGAGGGCGACCAAATGGAGGCGGATTTGGACCTCGGAACGGTCCGGAACCTGACGAAGGGGACCGAGGCGCGCTTCGAGCCCTTTGCGCCCTTTCTGAAAAAGATCATCGCCGCGGGCGGGCTGATGCAGGCGATGGCGGGAGGCGGGCTGTGAGGCGCCGCGTCGCGCTTATCCCGGGCGACGGCATCGGCCCGGAGATCGTCTCCGCCGCCGCAGAGGTTCTCCGCGCCGCGGGGGACAGGTTCGGGCACCGTTTCGAATGCGAGGAGTACCCGGCCGGCGGGAACGCCATCGACCGCTTCGGCGTGCAGCTGCCGGAAGCGACGCTGGAGGGCTGCAAAAAGTGCGACGCCGTGCTGCTGGGCGCCGTGGGCGGTCCCCAGTGGGAGGGCCTGCCGGGCCACCTGCGGCCGGAGCGCGCGCTGCTGGGCCTGCGCAAGGGGCTGGGGCTCTTTGCCAACCTGCGCCCCGCGAAGCTCCTGCCCGCGCTCAGGGACGCCTGCCCGCTCAGGGAGGAGAAGGCGCAGAGGGGCTTCGACCTGCTGATCGTGCGCGAGCTGACCGGCGGTCTCTATTTCGGCCCAAGCGGCCGCGAGGGCGAGGGCGAGACGCTGAAGGCCTTCGATACCGAAGTCTATTCCGTAGGGGAGATCCGGCGCATCGGCCGCGTAGCCTTCGAAGCCGCGCTGGCCCGCAGGAAGTCCCTGGTCAGCGTCGACAAGGCGAACGTAATGGAGTCCTCGCGCCTGTGGCGGGAGACCCTCCACGGCCTCGCCGGCGAGTACCCGGACGTGGCGCTCCGGGACCTTCTGGTGGACAACGCCGCGATGCAGCTCATCCATGACCCCGCCCAGTTTGACGTGGTCGTGACCAGCAATCTCTTTGGCGACATCCTCTCCGACGAAGCCTCCCAGCTGACGGGCTCCATCGGCATGCTCCCCTCCGCCTCGCTGGGCGCGGACAAGAGGGGCCTCTACGAACCCATCCACGGCTCGGCGCCCGATATCGCAGGAAAGGGCCTCGCCAACCCCATCGCCACCATCCTTTCGGTCGCGATGATGCTGGACATATCCTTTGACATGAAGGAGGAGGCGGCAGCGGTGGAAGCGGCTGTGGAAGGGGCGCTCGCCTCGGGCGCGCGCACCGCGGATATCGCGGGCGGCGGGCCTTTCATCGGCGGGGAGGAAATGAAAAAGAGGATCCTCGGCTTCCTCGTGGCCTGACGAGGCACATTCGGGGCGCCGGCGCAAGGAGGGCGCGGTGTTCACCGCAAGCGTGAAAACCGAGATCCCCGTGCCCTGGCCGGAATCGCTCAAAGACAAGCGAGCGCTGGTCCGCAGCCTACGGGACCGGCTCAGGAAGCGCTTCAACCTGTCCGTCGCCGAGGTGGAGAGACTGGATGACCGGCGGACCATCGTGCTGGGCCTCGCCTGCGTGGGCGCGGAGCCCGGCCCGCTTCAGCGGACCCTGGACGAAGCGCTCCGCTTCGTCCAGGGCAGCGTGGAGGGCGACGTCCTCTGCCTGGAAAGGGAGATCCTGTAGCCTTCCCGGACTCAGCCCCCGATCCGTTCCAAGGCCTCAAGCACCTCGCCGATGTCCGGCAGCTGGCCTAATTCGTATTCCTTCGCCCAACGCACGACGCCCTCTTCGTCCACGATGAGGTTGGCCCGGCCGGATGCGCCGATGTCCTCAAGGAAGACGCCGTACGCTTTCGCGATCCCGCCGTGGGGGTGGAAATCCGACAGGAGTTTCGTGTTCCTGATGCTCAGGACCGCGGCCCAGGCCTTTTTGCCCGCGGCGGCGTCCACGCTGAGCCCGAGCGCGATGGCGCCCAGGGCGCTGAAGCGGTCATGATGCACTTCAAGGGCGCGCATCTGGTCCGTGCATACGCTTGTCCAGGCGAGGGGGTGCCAGGACAGCAGCACTTTTTTCCCCCTGAGGTCTTTGAGGGATACAGTCCCGCCCTGGTTGTCTTCCAGCGTGAAATCGGGAGCGTTTGTACCGACTTTGATCATGTCCGTTCCTCCGTGCTTCTCCGGGACCGGGCCTGCTGCTGCGCCGCTCGCGACCCCTGAGGCTTTCGCCGCGCATTATGGCGGGCCTGTAAGCGTCATACCCTCAAAAGCCGTATCAAGACGCCCGGGTCCTGAGCCGCCGCGCTTCAGCCGCGCGCCGGGCTCCAGTCGATCCTGCCCAGCGCCCAGGCGGTCAGCTCGGCGAGGGAGGGATGGATGACCATGGAGCGGCCGGCGGCATAGTCTGGTGAAACGCGGTATCGAACACGCCCACCATGGGCCGTATTTTGGACATGCACCTGCACAGGTTTTCCTGCGCCTCAAGGGCCTCGGGCTTCTCCCCGCAGCGGTACCCCGTGTTCATCAGGTATACGAAGGGCTGCAGCAGCGCCGCCGCCTGGTGTCCGGCGACGTGGATGCCGATGAGCCGCCTGTCTTTGTCCGCGATGAGTTTCACGAAACCGTCTTCCGCGCTCCCGGACCGGTAGCCCATGGCGATCCCGCTGGCGATCTCGGAATAAAAGTTCCGGCCCACAAAGCATTCGATGCCCCGTTCCATCGCCTGCTTTTCCGTGAGCCCCGCGTGCGCGACCTGGGGATGGGTGAACACCGCCCAGGGGACGCTGTCGTAGCTGACTGCCGCGCGGCCGCCCCCGAAGAGGTTGCGCGACAGGATCTCCGCCTCGTGGTTCGCCTTGTGGCGGAACTGGTATTTCCCGTTGATGTCGCCCAGCGCCCAGATATCCGGCGCGCTGGTCTTGAGGTATTCGTCCGTGCGGATCCAGCCCCGGGCGTCCGTTTCGACGCCCGCCCTGTCGAGTTTCAGCAGGTCGCCGTTGGACATGACGCCTGAGGCGACGAAGAGCTCCTCGGCTTCCAGCGTTGTCAGGGCGCCTGTGGACCCGTCCCTCACCGTGAGGGACTTGCCGTGCGCAGTCCTCGCCGCCGAGACCGCCGCGCTGCCTGTGAACACGCGGATGCCGGAGCGGACGAACTGTGTCTGCACGAAGCGGCTGACCTCCTCCTCCTCCGTGGGAAGCAGAAAGGGCGCCATGTCCACGATGGTGACCCGGGTCCCGAGCGCGCTGAAGATGTGCGCGAACTCGGCCCCGACCGCCCCGCCGCCCAGGATGAGGAGGCTTTGCCAGGGCTTTTTCGGGAAACGATCGTCAAAAAAAGTCTCCGGCGTCAGGGGGTCCGCTTCCCTGATCCCCTCCACGGGAGGAAGGCGGGTCCGCGCTCCCGCGGCGATCACGAAGCGGTCCGCGCTGAACTCCTCGTAGCTGCCCGAGGCGAGCGCGACCTTCATGCGGTGCGGAGCCGAGAATTCCCCGGTGCCCTTGTAGACGCTCAGGGCATCGATGTGACGGAGGCTTTCCTCGATCTCCCTGCTTTTTCCGATCTGCGCCCACATCCGCGACGCGATCTTTTCCCAGTCCGCCTGCGGCGGGGAAAAGCGCAGGCCCACCTCCCCGCCCCGCTCCGCCTCGCGGATGAGGTCCGCGGGATAGACGAGCATTTTTGAGGGGATGCAGCCCTTGTTCAGGCAGGTGCCGCCGAATTTCGACCTTTCCACGACCGCGCAGCTCCATCCGTTCTGTAGCGCCGCTTCCATGACGATCAGCCCGGCGCCGCTGCCGACGATCGCGATATCGTAATGCTTCATGGTTTCCTCCTTCGCTTCTTGTCCCGGTGAACAGGCGACAAACCTTTTCTGTGCGGTCTGCCTTTTGCCCATCATAGCAGTTCCGCCGCGGGAGCTCAATCAATTGCGGTCCTGCGTTGACGGCGTCCCGCCGGCAGGGTAAAATCCGGCCGTCTAGCGAGGATGTCCCGGCGGGTGCCGGGCGAACGGGAGAAAGGAAGGGCAACCGCTTATGAATTTCCTAAGGACCGACTTCCAGAAAGCCCATTTCTTCATCATGCTTTTCGCGGCCGCCAACATCCTGCTTGCCGCCGCGCTGCGCTTCTACTGGCTGCCGTACCAGACCGCGTCCCTGCTGCATGTGGCAAGCGGGGTCCTCGCGGTGCTGTCGGCCTTTCTGGTCCCGGCGCTGTTCAAAAAGAGAAAGCAGGTCTACGCGGCGCTGAAGGCGAAGCTCCTGATCAGCAAGCGCGACCTGGCCCGAAAAAAGCCCGCCGTGCTGCTGGCCAAAGCGCTTGCCACCCTGCTGGGGCTGAGTTTCATTGTTCTTGCGCTCAGCTGGGTCCTGATCGCGACCGGCCTGGACCATGCGCTGCTTGGCGTGTACCTTCTGCGCTTCCACATGGATTTTCTGTATTTCGTGATCGCGCTGGGCCTTCTGCACCCGCTTACCATGCTCCTCGCCGGCAAGCGCTGACCGCGTGTCCGAAGAGAAAGCCGCAGCCGGCGGCATAAACGAGTAGATGCCCGTCCTCGAGAAGATGGCCGGCACGCAGGCGCTGCTGTTCCTGTACATCCTCGCAGGCGCGCTGATACGGAAGACAGGGATCATCACGCCGGCGACCCGCGGCAGCTACAACCTGTTCCTGCTCAACGTCACCCTGCCGGCGATGATCCTCCATTCCTTTTTGCAGGGGATCACCCCGCAGCAAATGAGGGAAGCCTGGGCGATCCTGCTGGTTTCCGGCGCGGGCTGCCTGGGCGCGTACCTGCTGGGCCGGCTCCTGTGGAGAAGGAAGGAACCTGGACGGAGGAGCATCCTGCTGTTTGGGACCATGTTCTCCAACGCCGGCAACGCGGGGATGCCCGTCGCCCAGCTGGTCTTCGGCGATGCGGGCGTGTTTTACGCCTCCCTGTTTCTCATCCCCACCCGCGTGCTGATGTGGACGCTGGGGATCTCGCTGTTCATCGGGGACAGGGGAAAGGGCAAACTCAGGGCGCTGCTACTCAATCCCAGCGTCCTCGTCGTATTCCTGGGTTTCGGGATGATGCTGCTCAACGTCAGGCCACCTGCCCTGCTGGCCGCCGCGCTGAAAAACATCGGGGATATCACGGGCCCGCTGGCCATGATCCTCATCGGCACGACGCTGGCGGAATTGGACCTGAAGGAAGCGATGCACCCGGACGCCTTCCTGCTGGCGGGCGTCCGGCTCCTGCTGATTCCCGCGCTCGTGCTGGGGGTCCTCAGGCTCGCGGGCTGCCCGCCCCTGGTGACCAGCGTGGCGGTCACGCTGTACGCGATGCCGGTCGCGACCAATACCGTCGTGCTGGCCGAGCGCTACGGCGCGGACTACCGCTTCGGGTCCAGGTGCGTCTTCGTGTCCACCGTCCTCTCCCTGTTCACCGTCCCGCTGGTCACGGCCTTCTTCTGAAGCGTGCGCGCGGCGGTTCCCGGGGCCTTTCCACACGCCCCATAAGGATCGAAGAATTGGATGACCTTATCTTTCTTGCCCATGGGGGAGACCTCAGCGGGATGGCGGAAGAGATCGCTTCCGCGGCGGACCTCGCGGAACGCATCGGGGACAGGCGGGCCAGGATCGGCCTCAAGCCCAACCTCGTGCTGGACGCCCCCGCCGGCGGTGGGGCGACCACCCATCCAGAACTGGCCGAAGGCCTGATCGGCTACCTGAAGCACAGGGGCTTTGAGAACATCGTGATCCTGGAAGGGTCCTGGGTGGGAAGCCGCACCGGAGAAGCTTTCGAACGCTGCGGTTACGCCGCCCTTTCCCGCAGGACGTGTGTCCCCCTGATCGACACCAAGTTGGACGGCTCCCGCGAATACGACTGCGCCGGAATCGGGATTTCCATCTGCGACAGCGCGATGGCCCTCGATTTCCTCATCAACCTGCCGGTGATGAAGGGGCACTGCCAGACGGCGGTCACCTGCGCGCTGAAGAACATGAAGGGGCTGATCCCGGACAGGGAAAAGCGGCGCTTTCACGCAATGGGACTGCACAGGCCCATCGCGCACCTCAATGCCCGTGTCCGCCAGGGTTTCATCCTTGTGGACGCCCTCTGCGGGGACCTGGACTTCGAAGAGGGTGGAAACCCGGTCTGGCGCGGCCAGGCGATGGGCTGCTTCGACCCGGTGCTCTGCGACGCCTGGATCTGCGCGCAGATGGGCTACGGCGTCGGAGACGTCCCCTATATCGGCCTGGCTGAAGCCCTGGGCGTGGGCTGCGCGGACGCCGGCCGGGCGCGGGTCATCCCGCTCAACGCCCCGGCGTCAGCCCCGGCGGCAAAGCCCGCGCGCCGGCTGGGAAAGCTTCTTGAAAAGGCCGATCAGCGGGAAGCCTGCAGCGCCTGCTGCGCCAACCTCGTGTACGCGCTCAACCGTCTGCATGGCATGGGAAAGCTTGGCGCCCTGCGGGTCCCCGTCGCCATCGGCCAGGGCTGGAAGGGAGAGACCGGCGAGATAGGCGTCGGCAGCTGCACGGGCGCTTTCAGGCGCAGCCTGTGGGGCTGTCCGCCCTCTGGCGGGAAGATCCTGCGGTTTCTGCTTGACGAAGCCATGGACGAAGGCTACGGGAAGGGCACATGAAAAAAAAGGCTGTCAGATTGGGCGTCTTCAGCCCCGCGCCCGTTACCTGAGGGAGGAAGGCCCTTCTCCCGGCCACAGCAGCGTCGCGAAATAATCTTCCGGCGTTTCCGCCCTGCGGATCAGCCGGAGGCTCCCGTCCAGGCCCCTGAGCACTTCGGCGCCGCGCAGGCGGCCGTTGTACTGGTAGCCCATGGCGTGCGCGTGGGCTCCCGCGTCGTGGATCACCAGAAGATCGCCCATCCCGACGGGCGGCAGCTCGCGATCGACGGCGAACTTGTCGTTGTTCTCGCACAGGCAGCCCGTGACGTCGCAGGTTTCCGTCGCCGGCTGGTCCCGTTTGCCCACGACGTGGATGTGGTGGTAGGCGCCGTACATCGCGGGGCGCAGCAGGTGGACGGCGCAGGCATCCACGCCGATGTAGCGCTTGTGGATCCTTTTCTCGTGCACCGCCCGCGTGACGAGCCAACCGTAGGGCCCGCTCATATAGCGGCCCATCTCGGTCCTGATGCCGACGTCCGCCGCGCCGGGGTCTCCGAAGGACTCCCTGAAGAGGGTTTCGACGCGACGGCCGGCCAGCGCGATGTCTGCCTGGGTTTCCCCGGGACGGTAGGCGATCCCCATCCCGCCCGACAGGTTGACGAAGCGAAGGGGGAGGCCCGCTTCCGCCGCCGTCTCCTTCCCGGTCCTGAACAGGAGTTCCGCCAGCGCGGCGTAATATCCGTCGCTGTTCATGTTGCTCGCGAGCATCGCGTGCAGGCCGAAACGCCGGACGCCGAGGCGCTTGAGTTTCCGCAGACCGGGGGCGAGCTGCGCCCGTGTCCAGCCGTATTTGCTTTCGCCGGGGCTGCCCATGATACAGTTGGCATCGCTGAAGTCCCCGCCCGGGTTGAAGCGGACACAGACCGTATCCGGGACGCCCCCGTGCGCCTGCAGGATGTCGATGTCGCTGACATCGTCCAGGTTGATGACCGCGTTGAGCTTCCTGGCAAGTTCAAATTCCCCGGGCGGCATCGCGTTCGCGCTGAACATGATGTCCTCGCCCCGTGCGCCGAGGCGCTCCGCGAGCAGCAGCTCCGTCGCGGAAGAACAGTCCAGCCCGCAGCCCTCCGAAAGAAAGATGTTCAGCACCTGCGGGTTGGGCAGCGCCTTGACCGCGAAATACTCCCTGAAGTCTCCCGCCCAGGAAAACGCCCTCGCGACCCTTTGCGCGGCTTCCCGCATGCCCGCCTCGTCGTACAGGTGAAACGGGGTGGGGAAGAGTTCCGCGGCCCTGCGGAATACGTCGTCGCTCAAGGAAAAGTTTGGCACGGGGCCTCCTTTCGCGGCCGGCGGCTGCCGCCGCTGACCAGCGCGCCCCCAGTTTACGGCCCACAGGCACGGCGGACAACCGGCCAGGCGAAAAAGAACTTTGAAAAGACAAACACAGGGCTCCCCCGGCCGCGGTACAGCCAGGCGAACGCAGTGTTTTTTCGTTGCCGGCATTGACAAAACCCCGGAGATGGATACAATCCACGATATGAGGTTTCGGGCGCCTGCGCGCCCGCGGATCAAAGGGAACGCGCGTATATGAAGGTCAAGGAAAAAAACGATCAGACCCTGCGGGAAAACCCGGAGCTGGCCGAGCCGCTGGCGGAGATCGAGCGGCGCCTGAAACGAAAACTGGACGTGATCCATACGGACATCGCGCTCATGTACCTCCTGAGCGGCTATTCCGTGACGGAAACGCTGGACATCCTCGGGTCGATCTAGGCGCCGCGGGACGGCGGGACCTCACCTGGCAGCCGCGCGGCTCCCTGCCCGCCGCGCGTGCGCCGGCGCGGCTTTACCTCGCGTCCGCGCCCTTCACGGCGACCACGAGCATTTCGAAATCGTCCCTGGTCAGGATGTCCTCCCGTGAAAAGGCGCCCAGTTTTGCCCCGAAGATGCCGATTTCCCCAAAGCCGAGGGTCCTGAGCAGCCAGGAGACCTCGCTGGGCATATAGTACCTTTCGTTGGACAGGACGCTGTGTTCCCGGCCGTCGTCGTCCGTAAACGCGGTGACGTTGCGGTCCCTGAGGGTCATCACGTCAAAGCCCTCGCTGCGATAGGCTGCGCCTTCCCCGCCCTTGCCCGCATCATAGAAGCTGTTGAGCGAATGAAACAGGGGGAAAAGGGCGTTCAGGGTGGTGAAGATGAATTTCGCGCCGCTCCTGAGCGATCCCGTGACGCTCTTGAGGATTCCGTAATTCATTTCGTCCGTCTCCATCAGAGGGAAACCCCCTTCGCAGAGCATGACCGCGGCGTCAAAGCAGGCCCTGAAGGGCAGCTTGCCCGCGTCGTGCCGCAGAAAATCAATCTTCACGCCCGCATCGGAGGCTTTTTCACGGGCCCTTTTCAACTGGGCTTCGGACAGGTCGATCCCCGTGGGGAGGTAGCCCCTTTTCGCGAGCTCGATGGAATGCCTGCCCGTACCGCAGCCCACGTCCAGGATCTTCAGCGACTTGTCAAAGTTGAGTTCCCTTTCGATGAAGTCGCATTCGCCGGCGGCGCCCTGCGCAAAGGTCTCCCGGTCATAGCGCAGCGCGTAATTCTCGAACAGTTCCACATACCAGGGTTTCATCCATGCTCTCCCATCCGTTCCAAAGGGGCAGGCGCCGCGCCCGCCTCCGCCCCCTTGGGCGGCCGGCGCACCACAAGCCCTTGCCCGGACTGTGAGCGTCCGGGGACATCGCCAGTATAGGCTTCCGGACAGGCGGATACAAACGTCCGCAGCCGCGCACAAAGGCTTGACAGCAGCCATGACGGGGCGTATCATACGGCCAGTAAGGAAAGGCGGGCTTGTTTTTGGAGATTGCCCTGTAAGGACTCTGGGACCCGGGCAGGATCAGCCGCAGCGGGACGGCTTCTGCTCCTGTGCTTTCAGCGCCTTTACAGGCTGTCGCCGGCCTTGCCGATGGATTCGGGTGCGGCGCTGAAGCCCCGCCCGCTTTTTTCGCGGCCGCGAAGGCGGCCCGCCGCAAGAGGCCCATATGGATCACGCAGCCCTTGATTTTCACGTCATCCGCGAGTTGCTCGCCGGATACGCGGTGTGCCCCGGCGCGAAAACCCGCGCGCTCAATCTGGAACCACAGCTGAACCTGAGCCTCTGCAAGGCTGCCCTCAGGGAGACCGGGGACGCGCGGGCCATCCTCGCCGCGCAGGGCAGCCCGCCGCTTGCGATGATGGAGCAGCTGGAGGAAGCCCTTCGCGCCTCTGAGCTCGATATCCTGCTGTCGCCGGGCGAACTTCAGGGCGTCGCGGTGTTCTGCTCGTCCTGCCGCCGCATGGAGACGTATCTGAAGAAAAGCGAGCTGCTCAGGGTGGAACTGAGCCTGAGCGGCCGAGGCTTCGCCCCGCTGGAGGAACTCCAGCGGGAGATCGAGACCTGCATCCGGGACGACAGGGTGGCAGACGGCGCCTCGCCGCAGCTCAAGGATCTGAGGAGACGGATGGAAGCGGCGGGCGACAAAATCAGAAAGACCCTCAATGCCATCCTGAGGGGCCATCCAGCATGGTTTGCCGACGGCTATGTCGCCCAGCGCGCGGGCAAGCCCACGCTTCCCCTGCGTTCCCAGTTCCGTTCCCAGCTCGCGGGGCAGGTCGTCGACAGGTCGCAGACCGGCGGGACGCTGTTTGTGGAACCCGCCTCCGTTCACGCGGCGCAGGCCGAACTGGACGGGCTGCGGGTCGAAGAGGAAAATGAGACGCGCAGGATCCTCTATGCGCTGACGGCGATGGTCGCCGACGCCGCCCCCCGGATCCGGGAAAACTCAAAGCTCATGGAACGCCTGGATTTCGCCTTTGCCAAAGGCAGGATGAGCCTGGAAATGGACGCGCGGGAGGTGCCCGTCGCCCCCGGGCGCCAGATCAGGATCGTCGGGGGCAGGCACCCTCTCCTCGGCCGGGAACAGGCCGTTCCCCTTCATTTCTCCGTCGGCGTCGTCAACGGAGACGCGGCGCCGCTCAGGGGCGTGATCGTCACCGGCCCCAACACCGGCGGCAAGACCGTCGCGCTCAAGACCATCGGGCTGTTTGCCCTGATGGCCCAAAGCGGCCTTCATCTGCCGACCGGCGAGGGGAGCTGCATGAGCCATTTCAACCGGGTCCTGTGCGACATCGGCGACGGCCAGAGCATCGCGGAAAACCTGTCCACCTTCTCGGCGCACATGACGCGCGTGCTGGAGATCCTGCGAACCGCGACGGAAGAAAGCCTGGTGCTGCTCGACGAGCTCGGTTCCGGCACCGACCCCGCGGAAGGGATGGGGCTTGCCGTCGCGATCCTCGACGAGCTGGTAAAGCGGGGCTGCCTGTTTGTCGCGACGACCCATTATCCGCAGATCAAGGAGTACGCGCGGCTGACAGAAGGCGTGCAGAATGCCCGGATGGCCTTTGACCCGGTCACCCTGGCGCCGCTGTACCTGCTTGAACTCGGCGAAGCGGGGGAGAGCTGCGCGCTGCATATCGCGGGCAGGCTGGGTTTTCCCGCGCCGCTGCTGGAGCGCGCGCGCAGGGCGGCCTACGAAGGCCTGCCGGCAGCCGGCGGCGGGCCTGAAGGATGCTTCGGAAGCCCGGGCGGCGCGCCCCGACTGACTGATTACAGGGAAGGACCGGCGCTGCCCTCAAGGGCGCGGCAGTTCAAGCGCGGAGACAGCGTCCGGGTCTTCCCGCAAAACGAGATCGGCATCGTCTGCGAGGAGGCGGACGAGCGGGGAACGCTCGCCATCCAGCTTCGTGACCGCAAGAGGACGCTGTCCTACAAACGGCTCAGGCTCCTGGTGCCCGCGGAGCAGCTGTACCCGGAGAACTACGATTTTTCCATCATTTTCGACACCGTCGCCAACCGCAAGGCAAGGCACACCATGACGAGAAAACACGACCCGGCCGCGGTGGTGCGCATCCGGGAAGGCGCCATCGGGCAGGAGGGCGGACGCCTCCCGTGAGGGGATGATGAAGGCGGGAAAAGGGCAGGATGTTTCCGAATACTCACACAGGAGGCGCGGGACAGGCGCGCGCAGACGCGACCAGGGAAAGGACAGGGGACGGTATGAACGACAGCGAAACGCAGACGCCAGACGACAGAAAGGTCCGCCTTGTGCTGGACCTGCCCTTCAGCCTGGTCAGGAGGCTGAAGGCCATCGCGAAAAAACAGGGTACAACGGTCGGGTTCGTCATCAGCGTGATGCTGGAAAAAGGGACGCAGTCGTGCCTGGGGAAGAGGAAGGCCCGTGACAGGGCCTTCCCGGAAACCGATCAGGCAGCCGCCAGGGTGATGGAAAACATGGCGGACGAAGACTGGGAGAGCTGAACGCGGAAAACCGAAGGGATCGCCCAGTCGCGCGCCTGATCGTGGATGCGGGGAGGATTTGTGATCCGGAATGTATTTTTACTGTTCTTTTCCCTCCTTCTGGCGGCCTGCGCCGGCAGGGGGAGCGGCCCGGCCGCGTCCTGGCTGCGCGCGGCCGCCGAAACCTACGCGATCGGCTTTGGCGCTGAAACGAACGAAGTGCATGTGGTCACCGGTTCCGCAGCCGGCCCCGCCGTGTACGTTGTCGCCGGCCTCCACGGGGACGAGCCCGCGGGGACGCGGGCGTCCCTGCTGCTCCTTTTGGAAAAAGTCGTCTCCGGGCAGCTGTTCGTCCTGCCACGGGCCAACCTTTCCGGCGCCCGGACCGGCTCGCGCCTCGTGGACTCCCTCGAAGACCTCAACAGGGTTTTTCCGGGCGATCCCGAAGGGAGCCCCGCCCGGAGGGCCGCCCACGCGATCTACATGGATATTGCGGACAAGCGGCCTGAACTGGTGCTGGACCTGCATGAAGCGGGCCGCGCGGAGGGCCCGGAGGATGATCTGCGGCATTCCCTCGTCTGCTGGTCGCTTGACGGCGTCGGGGAGGACATCCTGGCCTTCCTGGATGCCTCCGGGTCCGGAGCGCTGCCGGGAGAGGCGTTCCGCCTCTGGGGCTCGCCGCCCCCGGGCAGCCTGAACCGCGAAGTCACCTCGCGGCTTGGGATCCCGGTCATCACGGTGGAGACCTTCCGGGAAGATCCCCTGGAACTGCGGGTGGATACGCAGCTTTCGGCGGCCAGATTTTTCCTTGGCCGCCGGGGCTTGCTTGAAAGCCCCGCGCCTGGGAACGGGGCCCCTTCCACGGTCCCTTTTGACAAGCCTTGAGCGAAGGTGATACAATACCTGCAGAACCTGAGAGCCCGGGAGCGGCGGCTATTCCGGGTCCCGCCGACGGTGGGTGGACGCGGCGTCCGCGTAGGTGCGGAGGCTGTTGAACATATACTAAAAGGGAGGGTCACACATGAAAACGCTCTCGAAGCTCCTTGCCCTGGCGGCGGCTGTCGCCCTGTTCCTGTCCGGCGCGGGGCTCGCCGAAGAGATCTGGCAGCCCTATGATTCAAGCGGGAACCCCCTTCGCACGGACAGGGACGCCACCGGCGAAAACGGGGTGGTGTCTTCCTCCAACTTCTACGCGACCCGGGCCGGCCTGCAGGTGCTGCAGGGGGGAGGCAACGCGATCGACGCCGCTGTCGCGGCGGGCTACGCCCTTGGCGTCGTCGAACCCTTCACCTCGGGCCTGGGCGGGGGCGGCTTCATGCTGATCCACTCCGCTGCGACCGGCGAGGACGTGTTCATCGATTTCCGCGAACTGGCCCCGGCCGCCGCCACCCCGGAGATGTGGCAGCTGGACGCTGAGGGAAAGGTGATCGGGAACCAGAAGGCTGAGGGCGGCAAATCGGTCGGCGTACCCGGGGAAGTGGCCGGCCTGGAGTATGCCCTCAAGACCTTCGGCTCCATGGAGCGCGCGGACGTGATGCAGCCTGCCATCGACCTTGCGGAAAACGGCTACCTCGTGTCCCTCAACATGAACATCGCCATGCAGGACAACTACAGCTACATGCTCAAGTACCCCGAGCTTGGCGCCTACTACCTGACCGAAGACGGCCTGCCCTACGACGTGGGGTCCACGCTGACCAATCCGGACCTGGCCAAGACGCTGCGCATGATCGCCAAGGACGGCGAAGCCGCCTTCTACGCGGGGGAAGTGGCCGAGGCCTTTGTGCAGACCGTCCAGAAATACGGCGGCGTGATCACACTGGCGGATATGGCGAACTATCAGGTCAAGCTGCGCGAGCCCGTCTCCTCGACCTACCGGGGCTACAAGGTGGTCTCCGCGCCCCCGGCGTCTTCCGGCGGCACACACCTCATTGAGATCCTCAACATCGTGGAAAATTACGATATCGCCTCGATGGAGATCAATTCCGCCCCCTACATTCACGTCTTCTCCGAGGCCTTCAAGCTCGCGTTCGCGGACCGCGCCGCCTACATGGCGGACACCGACTTCCAGGACGTGCCCCTCAAGGGCCTGACATCGAAGGAGTACGCGGCGATGCTGGCGGGCAAGATCACCGACGTCAGCCAGAGCTATTCCAAGGATGACCCCTATCAGTATCAGTCCGGCTCCACGACCCACCTTTCCATTGCCGACAAGGAAGGCAACATGGTGGCGCTGACGAAGACGATCAACTATTTCTGGGGCTCGAAGGTTGCCATCGGCGGCTACGGCTTCATTGCCAACGACGAGCTGGACGACTTCGTGACCGGCAGCGAGTCGGTCAACCGCATCGAAGGCGGCAAACGCCCGCTGTCCTCCATGACGCCGACCATCCTGCTGACCCCCGAGGGCAAACCCTTCATGACGGTGGGCTCTCCCGGGGCGACGCGGATCTTTCCCACGGTCGCGCAGGTGATCTCGCACGTGATCGACCACGGCCTGGACATCCAGGAAGCGATCGACCTGCCCCGGTTCTATGACAACGCGTCCAACAACATCCTGTACGAGTCCGGAGAAAACGGCATCGACCCGGCCGTCATCGAGGCCCTGGCCGCGATGGGCCACAAAACGACTGACCGGGGCGGCTGGAACAACTATTTCGGGGGCGTCCAGGGGATCGTGTACAATGCTGATGGAACGCTTCGCGGCGGCGCGGACCCGCGCCGCGACGGCAAAGCGCTCGGATACTGATGACTGGAAACGTAAGATAGGACGTGCCCTGCCGGGGGCGGGACCGGGTCCCGCCCCCGGCGGGCACATCGATACGGGAGGTATACCATGCGAAGGATCCTTGGTTTTCTGCTGGCCGTCCTGTTGTGCGCTGGCTTGGGCACGGCTGCCGCCCAAACGCAGGAGGCCCCCGGCGCGCCCCTGTTTCCCGCGCCCTTTCTGATCACCTCCGCGGGCCAGAGCGCGGACGCGGAAATGGTAAAAGTCATGATGACCCGGCTCAAGCGCAGCGATTTTTCCCTGCTCAACCTTGCCGGGCCTGAAGATCTCGAAGGCGTTGGCACCCTGATCATCGCCATCGGCGGAAGTTCCAAGGGTCTGGGCGCCGCGGGGATCGACGCTGACCAGGAACTGGAAAGGGTCGGCGCGCTGATCACCGCCGCCCAGGAGAAAGGCATCGGGATCATTGCCCTGCACATCGGAGGCATCGCCAGACGGGGAGACCTGTCCGACCGTTTCATCGCCCCCTGCGTGAGCGCCGCGGACGCCTGCATCGTCGTTGCGGAAGCCAATTCGGACGGGCTTTTCGACGCGCTTGCGCAGGAGCACGGGGTCCCGGTCCAGTACGCGGGGAAACTTGCCGAGGTGATCGCGCCCCTGGGCGAACTTCTTCAATAAAATGAGGCTTTGAAAAGGCTGTCTCCGACAGCCTTTTTTGCTGGAGGCGCAACATGAGCATCGAGCTGATCGTTTTTCTGACCATGGTGGCCTCGTTCATCCTCGGCTGCTTTCTGTTCAAGCTGCCGGTCAGCGTATCAATGATGGCCGCGTCCGTCCTCGGCGCCCTCGTGGGCGGCGAGGGCGTCCCCGTCAGGCATCTCGCGGAGGGCACCTTTGCCTATGTCGACACCGTCCTGGTCATCGCGACCGCGATGATCTTCATGAAGGTGATCGAACACTCGGGTGCGCTGGACGCCCTGAGTTCCCTGATCATTGAGAAGTTCCATAAAAAGCCCGCGCTGCTGCTGATGATGATCATGCTTGTGATCATGTTCCCGGGCATGGTGACCGGTTCTTCGACGGCTGCCATCCTCTCGGCCGGCAGCATCATGGCGCCCATCCTTCTCCTGATGGGGATCCCAAAGGTCAGCGTTGCCGCCATCCTGGCGCTCGGAGGCCTGCTGGGCATGATCGCGCCGCCGACAAACATCCCGGCCATGATCATCTGCGGAGGCATCGATATGCCTTTCGTCGGCTTTGACGGGCCGCTGCTGCTGCTGACCATCCCGCTGGCGATGCTCTTTGTGCTGATGCTCGGCCTCAGGCATGTGAGAGGGCTTGACTACAGCAAGCTCGAGCCCAGGCTTGACAGGGAGCTGAGGACAAAATATGGGGCGCGGATCTACATCCCCATCCTGGCCCTGCTGGGGCTCCTGCTGGCGGACGCCCTTCTCCCGGCCTTCCCCGACGTCGGGACGCCGCTGATGTTCCTGTTCTGCGCGCTGATCGGCCTGTTCACAGGGAAAAAGGTCAACCTGCTCAGGACGGCGAAGGACGGGGTCCAGGCGGTGATGCCCGTGATGGGCATTCTGATGGGCGTGGGGATGTTTATCCAGATCATGACGCTGACAGGCGTGCGGGGGCTGATCGTCAACGCCAGCCTGAGCCTGCCCTCGTCCTGGCGCTATGTGGCGCTCGGGGTCGCTGTCCCGGCGTTCGGGGCTATCTCTGCCTTCGGATCCTCATCGGTGCTGGGCGTGCCGTTCATGCTGGCGATGCTTTCAGGAAGCCAGGTGATCACGGCCTCGGCGATCTCCCTGATCGCGGCCCTGGGCGACCTGGTGCCTCCCACCGCCCTGGCGGGCATGTTCGCCGCGCAGGTCGTCAAGGTGGAGAATTACTTTCTTGTCCTGAAAAAGTGCCTCGTCCCGGCGCTCATCCTCGTCGGGTACGGCATCGCGGTCATCATTTTTTCTAAACAGGTCGCCCTGCTGTTTGGGCTGTGAGGGAGGAAGGGCTGTGATCACCTATATCTATCTGGGCATCCTGGCCGCCGTGCTCGCGCTGGTGGTCTGGAACCTGTTCACCGAAAAGCGCTTTGTCAACCAGCTGACCGCGGTGATGATCATCATCCCCCTGCTGCTGCGGCTCCTGCTGATCAAATAGGGAGGGTACGGCGTGAAAAGACAGCATTTGACGGCGATCGCCCTGCTGCTTGCCGCGGGCGGCGTCTGCGCATATACCGGAAACCTCTTCCTGTCCCTTCGCAAGCCCGACCTGATCATCCCAGGTCCCGGCGTGACCGAGCGGCGGATGCTGAGCGAATACTTCCCGAAGCTCCTCAACACCCGGGGAGACACGGAGATCTTCGTCCTCAAGGGAGCGGCGGAGGGGGGGAGCGCCCTGGTGCTCGGCGGAACGCACGCCAATGAGCCCTCCGGTTATCTGACGGCCATTCTGCTGGTGGAGAAGGCGAAGGTCGACGCGGGCACGCTGTACGTGATCCCGCGCGCAAACAACTCCGCCTTCACGCACAACGACGCGCAGGAAGCGGCGCCCCTGTACCTGCGCTTTGTGAACCCCTCCGGCCAGGAACGCCTCTTCCGCTTCGGCTCCCGCGCGACGAACCCGGTGGATCAGTGGCCTGACCCGGACGTCTATGTCCACGCCTCCAGCGGACAGGAATTGTCCGGGAGCGAAACGCGCAACCTGAACCGGGGCTATCCGGGCAGGGCCGACGGGACCCTGACGGAACAGATCTGTTACGCGGTCACCAAACTGATCAGACGGGAAGAGATCGATATCACGATCGACCTGCACGAGGCTTCCCCCGAATATCCGGTCATCCACGCCACCGTCGCCCATGAGAAGGCCATGGACCTGGCCGCATACGGCATGTTCGACCTGGACATGCTGGGCATCGCGATGTCGCTGGAGCCCTCGCCTGTGAACCTGCACGGACTGACGCACCGCGAGCTGGGCGATTACACCGACACGCTCCCGCTGCTGATGGAAACCGCGAACGCTTCGCAGGGCCGTCTGCGCGGGGCGACGAACGAAACGCTCGCGCTCACCGGGAAAGACAGGTTTTATGTGGCGGCGCAAAAACTCGGCCTGCTCTACGTCCCCTACGACGAGCAGGGCCATCCCATCGAAGAGCGCGTCGGGAGGCACGTCACCGGGATCGTGACCTATCTTGGGGCGTACGGGACGCTGTACGGGGAGAACATCCTGCTCTCAGGCCTCCCCTCCTATGAAGAGATGCTCGGCGGGAAACTGGCCGGTTACCTCAACTGAAGCGCTTCGGAAACAGATCGTAGAAAGGCGCGGCGCGCCTCTTCTTTGCGCGGCCGGGGGTCGAAATGGCTGTGTTGCTTGTCCTTTCCGCAACCGCGGTCTTCACGCTGCTGGTTTGTGAGCACAGCCTCGCCCGCCTGTGGCGCGGGAGGATCGGCCATGTGGTCCACGTCAACGGGACCAGGGGGAAAAGCTCCGTGTCCCGCCTCATCGCCGCGGGGCTTGCCTCCAGGGGAGGGAAGGTCCTGTGCAAAACGACCGGCACCGTCCCCATGCTCGTGGATGGATCGGGCAGGCAGCACGAGCTGCGCCGCCTGGGGAGACCCATGATCTCCGAGCAGCTGCGCGTGCTGTTTCTGGCGGCGCGGGCCGGGGCCGATACGCTGGTCGTTGAGTGCATGGCGGTCCGTCCCGCGTACATTGAAATGAGCGAAAGGATGCTCAGGGCAGACATCGGCGTGATCACCAACGTGCGGCTCGACCACCTGGAGGAAATGGGGGAGACGCTTGAAAGCGTCGCGCGGAGCCTCGCGCTGATGGCGCCTGCGGGCGGGCTGCTGTTCACTGCGGACCAGGCGCAGGCCGGCCTCCTGCGCGGGGCCATCCCCGCCAAAGGAGCCCAGGTGCTTGTTGCCGAGCCCGTTGCCTCGGAGCTTGATTTTCCTGAAAACGTCGGCCTTGCCTGCGCGGTCTGCGAAGCGCTCGGCGTCGCCCGCGGGGAGGCGCTTGACGGGATGCGCAGGCATTACGCCCGCGATCCCTACGCGTATGAGATCTTCGACCTCCCCGGCAAGGGGAGTTTTGTCAGCGCGTTTTCCGCGAACGATCCCGAATCGGCCCTGCAGGTCATCAGGCGCGCCGTGCGGGAGAACGGCTGGGAGGACAGGCCGCTGGCCCTGATGCTCAACAACCGCCCGGACCGGCCTTCACGGGTCAGGCAGTTCGTCAGGCTCGTCAAGGACCTCAGGCCCAGCGGCGTCGCCGTTTTCGGAGCCCGGCGCAGGTATTGCGTAAGGGAGTTTCAAAAAGCGGCGATCGATGCGGAGGGCCGCGCGCGCTTTGCGGGCATCCCCTCCCACTGGCCGCAGCGGGCGGTCATCGTGGGGATCGGGAACCTCGCGGGCGAGGGGCGCAGGATCGTCGACAGGCTCCGGAGAGAACGGCCATGACGGCGGAATGGATGGCGGCCGGGGTGCTGCTGTCCCTGCTGTACAGCGAGCTGACGGGGCTGAGCCCCGGCGGCCTGATCGTGCCCGCGTACCTGTGCGCGTACTACCGGTCGCCCTCCAGGATCCTCTCGACCCTGTTGATCGCCTGCCTGACCTTTTTCCTGATGAAGCCGCTGGGCCGGATCATGTTCCTGTACGGGCGCCGCCAGTTTGCCCTTTCCGTCACCCTGTCCATCGCGCTGACCTTCCTCCTGCGGGCGCTCCTGCCCGGGCAGGTCCCGTTCCATGTGATCGGCTATGTGATCCCCGGGCTGCTGGCCAACGCCGCCCTCGGCCAGGGGCTCGCGAAGACCATGGTTTCGACCCTGATCGTTTCAGGGCTCCTTTTCCTGCTCGCGGCGGGCCTGGGCGGCGTGTCCCCATGATGAACAGGGGAGCCGCCCTTGGGCTTGCGCTCTATATCTGCTGTGCGGTCGCCCTGGCGCTCCTCACAGTGCGCGAGGCGCCCGGCGAAGCCCGGCCCGACATGATCCGGGCGGCTGAGAGGATGCGCGATTGCTCCGCGGACATCGTCTCCTTCAAGGGGACGAAGGGGCTCGCATTGGACCCGGCGCTTGACATCAACCGCACGGGATTCATCGGCGAAGCTTTTACCGGCATCACCACCACCCTTGGGAGCCTTGAGGCGAAGCGCACCGCCTCCTCCCCGGACATGGCGGCGCTTGCTGTTCGCCTGATCAGGCAGGCAGGGATCGAAAAAGGGAGCCGGATCGCCGTCAACGCCTCCGGGTCGTTTCCGGGATTGGCCGTCGCGGCTGTCTGCGCCTGCGAGACGCTTGGCATGGAAGCCGTGCTGATCGTCTCCTGCGGCGCTTCCACCTACGGCGCGAACCAGCCGGACTGCACGGTCCTGGACATGCTGATGCGGCTGCGCGAAACTGGGAGGATCCAGACGGGCGTGGCAGCCGCTTCGGTCGGAGGGAGCGATGACAAAGGCGGCGGGATGCCCGACCCTGCGGGACCCGGATTTCTTCGTCAGAAGATCCTTTCATACGGCGTGGAGCTTCTGGAATACGATCTGGAAAGGCGGATGCAGCTCTACGAGGGCGCCCGGCTCTTCATTAACATCGGCGGCAACCTCGTGGGGGGGAACTTCGGCGCGGGGGAGAGTCCCGGCGGGCTGATCTTCCCCGTGGACCTCCCCGAAGGCGCGCAGGGCCTGACAGCCCTCTTCCTTGGAAGGGGAATCCCGGTGCTTCAGATGCTGGATGTCAAAGCCCTGTCGGGGGCGAACGGGATCCCTTTCGACCCTTTTCCGCTGCCCGGGCCCGGAGAAAGCGCGGTTTATTCGCGCAGGCAGTTCAACAGGCCGCTGTGCCTGATCCTCTTTTCGGGGGCCGCGCTGATACTGGCCCTGACGGCCTTCCCGTGCGGCGTCAAAGCACGCAGGGCGCGCCGGGAAGGCCGTTAGCCCCGGGCAGGCCCCCGGCCTTCACGCGGAACCGGGAACGGACCCATTCCTCCGCAGCGCATAGCGCGCATAGAGTTCCGCGGCGAGGGGGATGGCGTCCTCGTCGATATCGAAATGCCCGTTGTGGTGCGGCGAGCCCGTGTCCGGGCTGGCTTCGTTCCTTGTCCCGACAAACAGGTAGGCGCCCGGCGCCTTGAGGAGGTATTCCGCGAAATCGTCCGCGCCAAGGCGTTTGGACAGGTCGGTGACGACGCGGATGTTTCGCATGTCTTTGAAGGCCTCGGCCATTTCGGCGCAGACCGCGGGGTCGTTGACGACCGGCGAGGAGTATCCGGAAAACGTGACCTCCGCCGACGCGCCGAAGAGCTGCGCGGTATCTTTGATGATTTTTGCGACGGACCCGTTGACGCGCTCCCGCTCTATCGCGGTAAAGCTGCGCGTGGTCCCCTCAAGGAAGGCTTCCGCGGCGATGGCGTTGTAGGCGGTGCCGGCGCGCAGCGTGCCGACGCCGACCAGTACGGCGTCGAGGGGGTCTGTCTGGCGGGCGACGATAGCCTGAAGGCTGACCACGGCCTGGCTGGCGATATACAGCGCGTCGACGCCCAGGTGCGGGGTGGAGGCATGGGCGCCGCGGCCGCGGATGACAGCCGCGAAGTAATCGCAGGAAGCGTTGCTCGCTCCCGGCTTGATGGAGACGGTCCCGGTGGGCAGGTCGCTGGCGGCGTGGATGCCCATGACGCGCGAAGCTCCCTCCAACAAGCCCTCGCGGATGAAAACCGGGGCCCCTCCGCCCACTTCCTCGCCCTGCTGAAAGAAAAAGCGGATTTCGCCGCGCAGGGAGCCCCGTTCAGCTGCCAGCGCTTCCGCGGCGGAGAGGAGGGCCGCCGCGTGCATGTCGTGCCCGCAGGCGTGGGCGACGCCATCGTGGACGGAGCGGTATGGCGCCGTCTTTTCATCCTGCACCGCCAGCGCGTCGATGTCCGCCCGCAGGACCGTCACCTCGCCGGGCATGGCGCCGCGGAGAAAGCCGCAGACCCCTGTCTCGCCCACGCGCCGGTGGACGACGCCGATGCGGTCAAGCTCGCTTTCGATCCTTTCGGCCGTGCCGAATTCCTTCATGCTGATCTCCGGATGGGCATGGAACCACCGCCGCAGCGCGACGGCTGCTTCCCTGCCCTCCTGCAGCCGCTGTCTCAAATCCATGGGGACACCGCCTTTCGTGGAAAGTCAGGCCCGCGCCCCTGAAGGGCACCGGACCTGACTTGCGTTGGAACTGGATACAGAGTGACTGGTCTGCCTGTGAAACGGCAGCCGCGCCCAAGTTCAGCGAAGCTTGCTGCGGGCGACGAAGCCGCGGGCCGTTTTTCCGTCCTTGAAGCCGGGAATCTCCACGTAAGCCCAGTGATCGTCGTTCCCCATGTAGGCGAGCACGTAGACCCTGTCGCCCGCCTTCAGCTTGGCCATGGAGCCGCCCTGCACACTGATGATCGGGTCGTCAGTGAAGGTCGCATCCCCGTTGATTGTCATCTGGTCATAGCCAAAGATCAGTGGGGGGACCGAAACGGAAGAGGGTACCGCGCTTTTCTTGATATAGCCGATACGGTACCCGCCGTTGGAGAGGCCGTAGCCGATCAGGGCCCAGTCACCCTGAGAACCGTAGATACGGCAGGTGCCGCCTCCGACCTTGGCGCTGCCCGACCTGTAAAACTCCGTTCCCGGACCTGTGTAAACGTTGTAGCTCCCGGAGTTGAGGCGGGTCTGCTGATAATCGTTCAGCCGGCCGACGGTTCCCGGCGAGGAGGGGTTGGAGTAGGTGAAGGTCACGACGGAGGGGGACGCGGTGCCGTTTTCCAGCACGAACACGGTGACTTTCCGGTCGCTGACGAGCTTGTAGCCATCGGGCACGTAAGTGTCATACGCGGTCACCGTGTTGGAACCCGGGGACAGATTGACGGAGCCGGAGTGAAGCATGGTACCGTTGGTCGCCATGTAATACACCGGCACGTTTACCTTCGCGCCATTCGGCGCCGCCGTGGGCAGGATGGCCGGCCCCTGATAGACGAATGTCACGCTGGATGGCGTAGCCGTGCCGTTTGGAAGGACGAACACGTTAACCCTGCGATCGCCGACCAGTTTGAAACCGGTCGGGACATAGGTATCGTAGGCTGTTACGGTGTTGT
>CAZLYF010000028.1:24010-24507 GCA_964563725.1 uncultured Oscillospiraceae bacterium | reverse complement strand
CGTCAAGATGTAGGCTCGACTTCCGCCTTATCTCACAATTCTGACGTGCACCCCTGGAGAGCCACGGCGTTGACAGGCAGGGAAAGGCCTGCTATGATACCGTTAATTGCCGGATGGATCGAAGGCAAACAATATGAACGAAAGGAAACTGCAACATGAAAAAAATCTCGCTTTTCCTGGCCCTCCTGATGCTTGCCTCCATGGGTCTCCCCGCGCTGGCAGCCGAAGACTATCCGTCCCGGACCATCGAGGCGACTGTGCAGTGGAATGCCGGCGGCGGGGCTGACCTCACCTTCCGCGCGCTTGCGCAGGTCTTCCCCAAATACGCCAACGGGCAGACGATGGTGATCAAGAACGTCGGCGGCGCTTCGGGCGTGACCGGATGCACGGAATTCCTGTCCGCCGAGCCGGACGGCTATCATGTGATGCACTGGAGCAACGCGCACGTCTCCAAGTCACACATGTCCGTCGTGCCCTATGAAAACCTGAACACCTAC